>DATHPI010000272.1:0-20312 GCA_035484035.1 Chthoniobacterales bacterium | reverse complement strand
GCCGCCGAGGACCGTTATCGCCGCAGGTTTTCTGCGCGCCGACCTCGAGACGGTCTTTGCGTCCTGTGAGCTGGCCGGCCACTTTACGATTCCCTACGGGATCGAGAACAACGCCATCGGGGATCACCCGGACATTTTTGTATGCCGGCACCCAAAGGAGCCGTGGGATATGTTCTGGAAGCGATTTCACTGGTTTGGGTAGACCTTAATGGAGGTCTCCTGCGCCAGCCTGGTTGCACCTGAGAGTTGCACGAAACGGAGGCGGTGCTGCGGAGCGATCTGACCGTAAAAGACGGACGTTTCCTTGTCAGGCGCAATAGATCTACAGCATCGAGAAAACGTTCGATCTGAGCTAGGCTTCTTTCGAGCCGGCCCGAGCGATAGGCTCCGTAGTAAAGTTCTCCCAAAGCATGCTGCGGCAAGTAGAGCTCTTTTTTTCTCGCGGGTTTTAACCTCCTAGTGGACGCTTCGCAGACAGGCGCCAGAATTTCAAAGAAATCCTGAGACAAATCGATCTTCCTGAGGCAGTGCGGCGACAGCAAACTGAAACAATCGCTTACGTGGATTCTATACACATATTTCAGACAGATTTTGCACGGCACCGCCTAAGGTCATGATAGAATTCGCGATGGCGCGGGAAGAAGTTCGGGTAAAATAACTGCTTCCTCATCGAAACTCCCAAGAGCACCGCCAAATACCCGAGGCCACTCTCGAATTCTCGCGCGCCTCGGCGCGCCTGATTGGTAGAAATTAACTAAATCGAGAGAAACATGACCGGTCCATATATAGCGATCGTTGGAGACGCAAATCCCCAGCGCACATTTGATCCAGCGATGAACGACCCCGCGAAAGCGAAGCAGGCGCCAACGGGGTACACAAGGGAAGGCGCCAGCGGTGCTAGTGACCGTTGTCCTAGGACTCGTAGCGGGCGGCATCGCGGGTGTTCTATTTGTGACTGCGCAATTGACGGCAAATCCGGACCTTATCACGGGTTCAGCGCTGGATAAAATTGTGTCGTATGCGCAACGCTCTATTCCCTTTGCGGTTGGCATCGGTTTCGTCGCTGGCCTTACATCGGACGTAGTGTTCGGCGCCGCCGTGGAGCCAGGCAAGCATACCTTAGGCCGCGATTGGCATCGCAGCGTGCGGCTTCGCCTTAGCCCCATAGCAGCCCTCAGGGCTCGGATTCTTAATAACCTTGCGGCGCTGTATCGAGAGACCCGGCAGTTGAAGAGGCCGAATCCTTGCTTTGAACGCGCCTATACAATTTGGGAAAGGCATCGGGTCCGACGATCACCGGCGCTGATACAACATGGCGAGCCTCTACCAAGTCCAAACCCACTACGACAACAAGGCAATCTTTATGGGGATGTCGCCGATAATAGCCAGTTTTCGCGATCGGCCAGAGCAATTTGGCTGGAAATCAAGTCTGACAACGTGGAGGAAATCAGCCCAATATGCTGACCCTCCTTTCCAATATGCGTGATCCGCTACGTGTGGTCGCCACAGGAATTGCCGAGCTGCGAAAGGAATTTGGCAACGCGGTGTGCGAAGGCGTACAGTCTCTCATCGTCGGTCCGGCGCATGACAACGTTCACGACACACGCTGTGATTCGAGAACCGGGGCCCTCCCCGTCATTTACGGGTGCGATCACCGTTCTGCGGCCCCTCATCCCCCCGCTGCCTGCCTCACTCCCCGGCCCCGCGTCCCGCGCATCCCGCGTCCGGCAATGCGCGGCGAAAGGCAATATCTTGGCACTGCGACCAGCATTGCACCGCGCCAGGAGTCCTAATCCGTTACGAACCCCATTACTATGAGCGACGAGAATACAAATGTCTGGGCCGTAGGCACGCTGGTCAAGGAAACCGTCAAGACGTACTGGTTCCCGGAGGGCAAATTGGCGGGGCAAGTAATCGCGGTCGCCACGGCTCTGACGCTCTTTAAGGACTTTGCCGGCAGAGAGCTGAACTCATTTGAAACAGGACTGGTGCTGGCAGTTCCGCGCAGCGGAACGGCATCGGTGGCGATCCTGATGACGTCAGTCAGCGACCCCTCGGAGCGTAATTTTCTGAAAGCGACAAAGCGCGAAGTCGCCGCCTACGTTCTCCGCATTCGCGAGAGCGGGCAGCAGCAAAATTACGGCGACGTCATAGGCATCGACGCTGTTTACACGCCGGATGGCGAGCGGGTGGGCGAACTCACGATTTACCGCAAGCAAGAACCCGCGCTCGAAAAGCCGTTCCTGGATCCGATCGACCTCATGTCCGTCGGGCTGGCGGGCTTAGTTACGAAGGCTCTGACCAAGCTTGCGGCACGCATCACCGGTCGCCTCGCCCTCGAAGTTGCCGAAGCTGGCGCAGCCCGGGCGATTGCGAATCCCACGCTCGAGCAGGTTCAAGCATTGGTGCCCAAAGGTCACACTTTGCAAAGCTGGGGAGGAATAATTTGGGGCTCTGGTGCTAACGGCGCTGTGGAGCTATTAGGCAAGAGAACCGCTGCTCAACTCCGGCTAATTCCCGGCTTGACCATCGAAAGTGCCACAACCTTAAGGAACTACATGTTCAATCTTGGCGCTGGTAAGGGTGGTGTAGCGCCGGCGGGGCGCATTCAGTTGCTCGATGAGATCATTGGTTTGCTCAGTGGAAAACCGTGACTATGTATGGCGTGGCGATTCATCTTGGAAACCGCCCGCGTGACCATCGCGGTTAATCGAAATCCAACAGCAAACCCATCAGCCAAGGGTCCCGCCCCGTAGTAAAAACCCGCTAGGTGGATTACGGCGTCACACGGGGCGATGAGGGAGCGAAGCTTCGCAGTTAGTGGACCGAGAGCTAACCTGAAATTCGTCTGCTCGATCCGAAAGATGCCAAGACTCAGTGGCGCATTTTTGACCTGCTCGCGGTAACTGCGCAGTTCGCGAGAGGTCGCAGAGATGAACACTTCTGCGCGCGCCCTCATGATGTTGCGATCCTAGGCAAAGCCGTGGAGGCAGGCGAACAAAATAGTGGCGATGTAAACTCAACCGTTTCCTGAAAAAAGTCACCTGCCCGGTCACCACTATCTATCTACAAAATGATCCCTTTTGTAGAAGCTACACCCGCCGCTAGGCGCCAAAGCGCGGTAACGGTCGAATTTGATTCGTAGATCCAGTCGCCGGACCGCATAGAGTCGGCAAGCCTAGTTCTTTCCTACTCAACCCTCCCTCCGCATTGCAGCCTAAGTGGAAGAGGAACTCAGGGCGAAGGCTTTGCGGGAATCTCGAGCGGTATCGGGGAGCCCATTGTTTTAGTGGCGGCGTGCTTTAGCAGGGTAAATATGTCGCTGTCCGTGGAGAGCACCAGGGTGGAATCTTTGCTGAAGATTTTGTGATAAGTCTCCAGGGTCTTGAGGAAAACGTAGAACTCCGCGGCTTGTGGGTTTTGCGTATAGGCACGCGCGTAAATCTCCGTCGCCTTGGCATCAGCCTCGCCACGGATCTCCTGCACTCGGCGGTAAGCGTTGGACTGGATTTCGTTCAGGTCGCGCTCGCGCTGGCCTGCGATGCGCGCGGATTCACCCTCACCCTCGGAACGAAAGCGCTGCGCAATCTGGAGTCGCTCGCTGATCATGCGCTGGTAGATGCGGTCCAGGACATCGGGGTTGTAGTTTACTCTCTTGATCCGGAAATCGAGCACGGCAATGCCGAACCCCGCCAGTTTTTGCGCAGCAGCGGTCTTAATTTCCTCTTCGATCTTCTGCCGGCCGAACTCAATGGGTGGGAGGACGCCGATGGCGCCGGTGGGGCCGCCTTTGAGACTTTCGTCGTGCAGCGGTTGCCGATTCTTGTCGGTGCGCACGATTTCGATAAGATCGTGTTTGGCGATGGAGTTGCGAGTTTCGCTGCCCAGGATGTCTTCGAGGCGCGACTGAGCGCTGCGCTCATCGTGCAGACGCACGAAATAAGTCTTCGGATCTTCGATGCGCCAGCGTGCGAATGTGTCGACGTGGATATATGTCTTGTCCCTCGTGGGGATGGCGACCGGAGCGCCGTCCCATTCCAGGAAGCGCTTGTCGAGACTGTTCACTCTTTGCACGAATGGTATCTTAAAATGCAGACCCGGCTCGGTGATCGGGTTACCGACCGGCTCTCCAAACTGCGTGATGATCACCTGCTCGGTCTGGTCCACCGTATAGAAGGCACCGGAAAGAATTAGGAACAGCACAAGGGCAACGGCGAAAACCGCCGCTGCGAGAAGGTCGCTCTTTTTCATTGTGGTCGGCCTTCCCCGGGCTTGGTTGAAAGGGGCAGGATCGGAAGCAGTTGCCGCATCGACTCGTCAACGATGATTTTTTGCCCTGTTTGAGGCAGGATTTCACTCATGGTCTCAAGGTAAAGGCGGGTCCGGGTGATCTCAGGCGCCTTGACATATTGTTGAAGCACGGCACTAAATGCCGCGACATCACCCTCGGCCTCATTGACACGCTTGAAGCGATAGCCCTCCGCCCCACGTATCGTCTGGTCGGCTTCACCTTTGGCTTTCGGTATCACCTTGTTGTATTCGCCGTTGGCGACATTGATCGCGTTTTCGCGGTCCTGCTGTGCCTTGTTCACCTCATTGAACGATGCCTGCACTTGACTGGGTGGGTTGACGTTTTTCAACTGCACTTGATCCACGCGAATGCCCAGCTGGTATCGTTTGGACAATTCCTGCATCCGGGCCAGCGCCTCGATCTCAATGTCCTGCCGTCCGATGGTGATCAGTTCATCGACTGTGCGGTCGCCGATCACCTCACGCATCGCAGCTTCAGACAAATCGCGGAGGGTTCCCTCCGGATTGCGCACATCGAAGAGATACTGCCTCGGGTCTTCGATGCGATATTGTACAACCCACTCCACGAGCGCCGCATTCAGGTCACCGGTGACCATGGATTTTTCCTCCTCCGGATCCTGGCCGACCTGAAGCGGATTCGTGTAGCCCGCCGTTGAGAAGCCGAACTCAAGTTTCAACTGCCGCCGTATCGGCAGTACGGTCACCGCGTCGATGCCAAGTGGCAGCTTGAAGTGCAGCCCCGGCTCAACCGTCTTGAAAAACTTCCCGAAACGCAGCACCACACCCTCCGACTCGGCTCCGACTGTGTAGGAGAACGTCAAGAGCACTGCGATCAGCAGGACGATCAGCAGGGCGCCAATGACGATCGCGGCAATCTGGGCAGCCGATGGGCGGTTGAAATTCAAATTGATACCGCGTGGCCCGTGATCAGCCATGGGAGCAAGGCTATTGGAGCATGGGGCTTAGTCTAGACAATAACGGGCAGATCTTCCGTTTTTACCCTCAACTACGGGGAAAAGCGCCAACGAATCCTCCTGCTTTTGAAGGGTTAACCATGGAGTTTCGTTCAGAGGCCATGCCGATCATCAGGGCAGTCCACGGGAAGCGATAACATCAGCCGACCTTTTTTAATCTAAAATAGCCCATAGAAAGGAGTTTCCTCCACCGGGGCATCTATGGAGTTCGGTTGATTCGGATTCTCAGCGAAAGTCATTCCTTTTCACCCTCTCTAAAGAAACCCGATCGGGTGAAGTAATCAAGTGTAGCCACGTCAATCGACGAAGTCAGAGGACACTAACGTTTGTTTTTGTCCATTTACTGTCGAAGTAGACTTAGACGACCCCCTAAACTGGTACATTGCCGATGTTTGCGGCGAGTACGGCGTCCGTCTGGACCCAGAAATTGCTAGGCGCCTGGTGCATCGCCATAACGGCTACCCGAAACTCGTCAAGGTCCTGCGAGGGCGACTAAGGCTCTTGAAGCAGTCGGCTGTGCTCAAGAGGCAGGGATCCTCAAACGAGCGTTGCAATCCCATTGGCTTGGCGGTGGCCTTTAACTTTAATCAGCCGATGACTTATCAGCCTCGCCGGGATCCGGCCAGGCGCGGCCAATTAGCGGCGGTCATGAACGGTAACCTCGGCCTGGTCACCAGATACAAGAAGGCGCGAGCAGGCAATAATGATCCAAATCTCGTGACGGGTGAGGCGGCGGCCTTGGTTTCTGATTTCATTCATCAGGAGCCGCAAGAATTTGAGAATGACCCCATGGCGGCAGAATTCGATCCCGCTAACTAAATATCACGACACATACACCGAGGACGTGAAAAAGCTGATCGAAGACAATTCGCCATTATGTCTATCCTGTGCGTCATCGGAGAGTACATCAGCGGATTTTTCATTCAAATCTGCGACCATGGAATCGCAAATCATCCAAGAATTCCCTCCCAAGCTCGACGCTCGTCATGAGCAAGTGGTCCCTAGCCCGCGTGCAGGGGAGGAAACGTGACCCACGCTGTCGAGCGCCCGGACTCTGTCGGAATGAGCGCCCGCCGCCTTGAGCGCGTCCGGCCGGCAATGCAGGCTTACGTCGACCGCGGCGTTTACGCGGGCGTCAGCACGCTGATCGCGCGTCGCGGCAGCCCTAGGCATGCCGAATGCAGAGCAATAGCCAATGCGGTTAGAGACCAGCAGAGGAGGGAAGGGTTCCTTGGCGGGCAAGATCACGCTGTTACACGGTCGGGCAAACTGAAGTTAACGATTAGTCAAAAACGCGACCCAATTGGTTATCATGTCGGTGAGTCATCGAGTTTAGATCATTGGATTTGGATCCATGCCCTATATGCTTCGAGCATGTTATTTAGGCCAGCTTCCTCAGCTTGATATAAATCCAGGAGCGCCATGGACTGAATCGAATCCGGCACCACAAGGGCTTCCGCTAAAAGAACTCCACCGAGCCCTCGCACTTCATCAGACAAAGCCAAAACTATTTGCGTTACCGCAAGTTTATCTTTGCTGTTCACTAATCGAGAAACCTCCCCTAAGTCCAATTCAGTAACCACGTTTGCCAGTGTTAACGGTCTACCTACTAAACCAACATGCATACTATCATTCTTGAACCTTGCATTTATGGCTGGGAAATCATTCTTGGCTAGAGAGGCTGCTGGTTCTGTGACGTCCTTGAGGTCGCCCATGACTCTGATTAACTGTTTTCCTGGATCTTCCTGTCCATACGAACAACAGACAGACGCCAGAAAAAGGATGCCGAGGTATTTTTTGATCATAATTTTGCACTTACGTGATTTTACTTTCCGAGCTTTCCGCTGCCGTAGCTGCGCCTCCATGTCGCCTCTCCACGATCGAAAGGTCGAAACACAGGAAGGAAAGGTTAGAGGCGCAGACTGTACCGGCTATCACCTCCAGGACGGCCACCACGGCTGCGCAGATAGCGTCCTGGATGAGAGAATGGAACGTAGCAACGGTCGGCACCCAAAGCCTCAGCAACGTCGATATGCCGAGCACATAGCTGTCCACGATCGGCACCTGGTAATAGGCCCCTGCGTACATAGGCTTTTTAGTCAGTATCGAAAACGCAGGGCTGAGGTGTCCTCGTGATCCGCCAGATCGGCGACCGGCATCCGCGTGGTAATCACGCAAATTCCCTTGTTGGAGGCAGCAAGCTCGCACAAAAGCGCCCGGAGGGAAGGCTCACGCACGCGTCCTTCTTGCGGACCAGGCGGATTTTGGAGCGGTTCCAAGCCATCCAGAACCAACAGGCTTCGACGATGCGCGACGCGCTTCGGGAGTCTCTCGCCCTTTTCCCACGCCGTTCCGAGCCGAGAATCTGGATCTCCAAACCAGTTGAGAGCCGCATCAAGAAATCCATCTGCGGACGAAGTGTCACCACTACTGCCCTGTCTGTAAAAGGACCAACCAAAAATAAGCTCTGTCGTCGCTGGCGACGACGCTCAAGCGCACGTCGCCTTTGAGAACCTAAGCTCATTCAGCTTCCTTATGCCAATGCAGTTCCCCAATGAAATCGGTTGAGACATATTGGATGAGCTGATAGTACCAATTCTCTTTCAATGGGTTTTCCAATCTTTGGTTATATTCCTCGTTTTCATGAAGGTCGTGCTTGGGGCTGTGCAAGGAGCGCAACCTCTCGTCTTCGCGTTATCTGACTGACAAACGTTCGTTGAAAAAGTGTCTGGAATATACAACCTTAAAGATAAAATCAGCAGCAATGTGGTGCACTTTGCTAGTGGGATGAAAACCATCCCAGAAGACATATTGATTCGGATCGGAAACCACGGTCCCAGCATCCGTATTAAAAGCGGACTCGGTGCTGTTGGAGAATCCAAACAGAGGGGGTTCCAGGACGACCGGAACAAAAATCGTGTTAATGTCCAAGAGATCCACCCTAATCCGCTCTTTCCAAGCGGATAGGGGTATGTCGACTGCCAGCAACGCATTTACTGCGACCACAAATTGTTTAGCGGCTTGGACCTCAGAAGGAGACAATGCTTTCACTTCCGGTGTCAAGGAAATATCAGGAATGTTAATCACGACAAAATGCTTAGCACCCGCTTTCGCAAGCGCGCTAATTCCACCTTGAATATTTGCAACGGTGGACTGGGGAGAAATCTCTGCAGCGAAGTCATTGGCACCGATCCAAATAACGAACAAGTCACTGGCAGAGGCTTGTTCGTCGGTGGCATCTAAGTAAGTGCTGATTTCCGCCTTGAAACCCGGAAGGGCCACTTGGGGAGTACTAAGAACATTCAAATCTCCGGATGTGGCGCCGCCGACGGCAAAATTCGTAGTGTCATCACCGGCCTTTAGCGACCCGTCTAAAAAAGGAGCCACCGTAGGGACATTGACTCCGAAGTCTCCGGCAACCTTAGGAAGATAGTCCACCCAATTCTGGCCGTCGGTAAAGCGTCCTGGAAAATACTTTACGGCAATTCCTGATTTGTTATAGGCATTTCCATACGGCTTTGGAGGATACCCTCCAGTGATGGCGAACAGTCTCCCGTTGTCCGAAAGGCTATCCCCAAAAACCACAAGCTTCTGGTTCGCAAAAGCGGCGCGCACCAAAAAAAGCGCAAGACAGAAAGAGAGTAGTTTTAAATTTCTCATGGGTGTTAGGTTTTATAAAAAAAATGCCGTTTCGTAAAGAAGAAATGGAGATATTGCTTAGCAGGAGTTATGTGCAGTAATAGGGGCTCGCGACAAGGGCACACTGTGATTTAGGGAATTACCTTCGCAAGAGAATATTCCGGGAAAAATGGGCAGCATCGCCACTACGGATCCTCTACGGCATCAAAGCGCGCTTCCTCTGGTAGATCGGACCTGGGAAACCGCGGATATTGCTGCGGGAGCAAAGCGTTCTGCAACTCACGTGCTGTCTCCACCTTGCTTGGCCAATCCGCGGTTATAGTAGGGAGAGACACGCTTAGGATTAATCCGGATGGCTTCGCTGTAATCAACGATGGCTTCGTCAAAGTCGCCTTTCGTTTGCTTAGCTAGTCCGCGGTTGTAGTAGATGTCGGCAGTAAGACGGATGGCCTGATTGTAGTCAGCAATCGCTCCATCAAGATCGCCCATCGTGTGCTTAGCCAGGCCCTGGTTGAAGAAGTCTTGAGTCGTCAACTGCCCGCATGCTGGCTTGCCTGAAAAGTCTGGTCTGTGGGACTGGGATGATTTGCGCTTGCAGGCTTGCATTAGCTTCGGCAAGTTCTGTCGCCAGGTGGCGCAGCGAGTCATTGGTCTGCGCCTGTTCCTTCACCCTCCGCTCGAGTTCAAGGGCCCATTCGCGCCGCAACTTACCCATCTGCAGATGGGTTGCCACCCGTGCCAGAAGCTCGCGCGCGGAGAAAGGCTTGACCAGGTAGTCGTCCGCACCGATTTCCAGCCCTGCAACCGCGGACTCTTCACCGGCGCGGGCAGAGAGCAGAATGACGGGAATGGTTCGAGTGCGCTCGTCTGCTCGCAGTGCCCGCAGGAGAGCGAAACCATCCAGACCCGGCATCATGATGTCGGTAAGAACCAGGTCTGGTGGCGAGGCGAGGGCGGCGGCCAGGGCAGTCGTTCCGTCGAAAACCGCCATCACCTCATAGCGATCGCCCAGAAGGCGCTTGACATAATCACTCATATCTGCGTTGTCATCCGCCCACAACACCCTAGGCCGAGCGATGCCAGGCTCTTCAGCCACCTCGCAGAGAGGCGAACAGTCATCCGCTTCGCCAGGCGCGGATGGTGCCGAGATCCCGGAAGCCCAACCCAACGCCTCCCCTGTGTAGGCGGCTGCGCGCGTCGCGGTTGAGGTCTGCGAACGCTGTGCCCCAAGCCGGTCGGTTGATAGATGTGCGTGGCCAGCCTTGACGGTAACCGTAAAAGTGCTCCCCTTGCCTTCACGGCTCTCCACACGGACGGCTCCGCCGTGCGCGCGAATCAGCTCTTGCACAAGAGCCAGGCCGATACCCGTTCCCTCGTGGGTACGGGAATTAGCTCCCTTGACCCGATGGAACCGATCAAACACACTAGGCAGTTCTGCCTCGGAGATGCCCACGCCGGAGTCGGTCACCGCTAGCTCCGCGTGGTCACCGCGCCATCTCAGGCTGACATGGATGCCTCCGGCGAACGTGTGCTTAAAGGCGTTGGAGAGAAGGTTAAACACGACTTTCTCCCACATCTCTCGGTCAACGTAAACCAACTCCGGCAACGCCGGGCAGTCCACCGTCAACGTCAGCCCGCCTTTCTCAACGACGGAACGAAAGGCACTAGCCAGTTCCATTGTACAGGCGGCCAGGTCGGTCGCCTCGTAACTGGCGTTGGTGCGGCCCGCTTCAATACAGGAAAAGTCCAGCAAAGAGTTCACTAGTTTTAATAGCCTCAACGCGTTGCGATGGACCATATTCAGCCGGTCGCGTCCGACGGCGGACCGCGCACTCGCGAGTTCTCCTAATTCGTCCTCCAGCGGTCCGAGCATCAGGGTGAGAGGCGTTCGGAATTCGTGGCTGATATTGGAAAAAAAGTTCGTCTTCGCCTGGTCGATCTCGGCCAGTGCCTCGGAACGCTGGCGTTCCTCCTCGCAAGCTCGGGCATTGACCAGAATCGACGTCACAGTCACAGCGACCATGTCGTAGAAAGCACGGTAGGCATCGTTCAACGCAAGCCGGGGGCTGACTCCCGCGACCAGAATCGCCGTCGGTCGCTCGCAGCCCAGCGTCATAATCGGCAACGCTAAGGCAGTCTTCGGACCTTCAGGGTATGGCCCGCATGAGCCGAAGCTCATTTCCAGATCCTCCACCCGCAAAGGCCGGTTAGAGCCCTCCACCTCGGCCAAAGGCCAGACTGAAGATCGCGGCGCGTTGAGGTCAACGGTTGGAATTGCCAAGCTATCGGGCAATACCCCAGACTTGGCGATCAGGCGCGCTTCCTGTCGGCCAACGTCGACCAGATAGAACAACGCAAAGGGAACATCCAACTCATAGTCCGACAATGTTCGCGCTGCCAGCGCGAACGCCTCGTCAGTCGTTTTCGCTTTGCCGGTCTGGGCTCCCAAGGCATGCAGTGCGCGCGTACGTCGCTCTCCGACCATTTCGGCGGTCGTCTCAGTGACAGGGTGGAACAGACCGCCTACGCCTCCCGATTCGTCCAGGATCGGACTGTACGAAAAGGTGAAAAACGTTTCTTCGAGGTAGCCGTTACGGTCGAGAAACATTCTCTTGTTTTCCAGGAAACAGGTCTCTCCGAGGAGTGCGCGATCAAACGCTTCTCCGATAACCGGCCAAGCCGACGCCCAGTTCTCGCTGTAATCCTGGCCAAAAGAGTGAGGATGCTTTTTTCCGCACAACGGCCAGTAGCCATCATTGTAAATTTGAACGTGTTTTGGCCCCCAGAGTAAGGAGATCGGAAAATTTGAGGCAAGGCAAAGGCTGACCGTCGTACGCAGGCTCTGTGGCCACGACTCGATAGGACCAAGCGGCGTCTTGGTCCAATCCATCGATCGCACCACCTTGCCCATTTCCCCACCGCCGACGAGCCAATCCGCCCTGCACGTATCTTTATGACCTCCGCTTTCAGGCTTAGCGCTAGGATCTTTGAAGGCAGTCTTGGACAATTTATCCCAACGTTTCTGAAGGCCCGTACGGAGGCATTCTAACCTCGCAATCCGTAACGCGGTTCGTTGCCTGCACAAACGCAAAGGTCAGAACTCGCGTATATAATTTATAACTGCTAGATTCTCCATAGGCAATAGACTATGTGTGCCGGCCGCGCCGGTGGAACCAACATGCTTTACCACGAGGGTGTCGTTGATTGCTCCGCACCGCACGACATCATACGAGTCCGATGATTTGAGCTTGAACGCTTGGACATTGATGCCTGAGATTGTCTCCTACTTTGCCTGGTGACAGCAATGTTGAGTTTAGACCGCGAGGTGCCGCTGCCGGACCGGACAAAGCGATGAGGATGCAAGATCCGGGGCTGGACCACATTAACCAGAATAGCCGGCAACCGGGATTCCTGCCGCTACAGCTTCAGCGGCATCATGCAATCGAGATATTCTCTAGGGTCAAAGCCCGATCCACCGCCAATGAAAGATCACTCCGCACCTGAACCCAATCCTCGTACCGATCCGTCCACGCTCGAAGGTGAAAACTCACAGCACCGGGTGCGAAGTTGACAATATACGCTTGCGGTGCTGGTTCTTTCGCAATGCTTGGATGATTGCCCGCGACACTTTTCAGTAATTCGAGCACATGTTGTGGATCCACGCCGCGAGCCACACTGACCGGGACTTCTACCGCACGGTATCGATCCGAATAGGTCCAGTTTGTCACCTTATTGGCGATGATCGTCCCGTTTGGCACAATGATTTCGGAGCCTTCCGCCGTGCGAATAACGCATGCCCGGATACCGATGCGTCGGACCTCTCCGATATCCGTATCCACCTGAACGACGTCACCGACTTTAATCGGGCGTTCAAAGAGCAAAATCAGCCCGCAAACAAAATTATTGATCACGGTCTGTAATCCAAACCCGATCCCAACGGTGAATGCTCCTGCCAGAATCGTAACCCTGGTGAAGTCGACACCAAGCACTGCCAGGGCGACGAAGAATCCTAGGAGCAGGACAGCATAGTGAATGATCGTTGAAATTGCCTGCGGAATACCTCTTCCGAGGTGCAAATGGGAATAAACGTCTTCTTCGAGAAGAAAACGCATGAATTTCGAGATGAGAAAAGAAGCCCAAACTGTCACCATAAACAACAGGACCTGGTCCAAAGAAATCTTGAGTGAGCCGATTGCGAGGCTCGTCCGCAGCATCGCCTCAATCGTTGCGACCAACAGGGTTAGCAGACCGAAAAAGCTCAGAACCAGATTCAACCACAACAAGAAAGCCAAAAACTCGAGTACGCGGAACGTTCGCCGCTCAAGCATCGGTCGATGCAGACCAATGACTCGCAACGAACCAAGTGGTCGGACCTGCAGCGCAATGGTGATCAATCCTTCAATGATCCGAATGACGCTGTAGAGCACGACCGCGACGAAGACGCTCCTGAGAAAAATAATTCCCAAAAGGTCCCCCAAATTGACGTATCCGAAAATATTTGCCAGGAATGCCGCCGACAAAAAAATAAGGCCGATTTTGGCAATCGCTCGGATTATTCGCCAACCGCGACCGTGGGTTTCAGCAGTTCCCGTTAGTAAATGCCAACTCCGAAGCACCCAGACAAGAAAGAGGGTAAAGCCAAGCATTTGGCCGAGAAATATGAACCTGGCCAACACCGGCAGAGGCGCCGCCAGCACTCTGAGTTGGACCAAGAAATACATGATGAGGATCGCATTGAGGATCGGATGCCAATTGCGTTCCAGTAGCCGTCGAAGAATCACCAGAGTTGGGATAA
Source organism: Chthoniobacterales bacterium (assembly GCA_035484035.1). GTDB lineage: Bacteria > Verrucomicrobiota > Verrucomicrobiia > Chthoniobacterales > JAFAMB01 > JAFAMB01. Next base: position 6,593 of record DATHPI010000272.1, on the reverse strand, counting down.
GGGTTACGGTTCCCACGATTGAAATTATCAAGCGCGGAGCTTGCGCATAGATTGAGGGTATGAGCAGCATTGAAAGCGCGGCCGCTGTTGAAACGGGGAGATCGAGGATCGGCAGAGCACGCTGCAGATCCGGTTTTTCCTCCGCTAAATCTCGAAATCTGCGCCGCATCCATTGAAGCGCGGTAGCGATCAGCACAATGAAAAGAGCATGGATCAGGAAGGTAAAAGAGAGTCGTTTAGTGAACGCAGTTGCTGCTTTCAGTTGCGAAGAAAACGCCTCACGCCTCTGTTTCTCCCACTCTGTGCCCAGGCTGGTTTCCAGGCTCCAGATAGGTGAGCTGTCCCTGACAAAAAGAATTCTAAATGAGCGGATTTCTACCTGCTCGATTGAAGACAAAACTGTTCGCACACGAGCTTCCTCCTCGGAAAGGCGGCTCTGCAAGGTCAAAACATTCGCTAGGACGAATTCGGCCGTATGTCGCGTCCGCTCGACGGACTCGACTACACTCTGCACGCTCTGCAAGACTGGAGGGGGCGTGTCGGGCTGTTTCGCCGATTGGAGTGTTGCCTGCCAGGTCTTGTTTAACTGATCTAGACGCGCGATTTGCTCTTCCAGATTTGTGGAATACTCTGTCAGCTCGCGAGCTGATACCAACAGACTATCGCCAAAATTTTGCCAGGTAATCTTGAGCCAGTAACGCAGGTCGATGGACAGACTCGCCGTCAGGAGCCTCGTATCTCCAACGATTCTTGCATCGATTTCACTTGCCAAGTCCAAGAGAGTGCGGGCGATGGCGTCCGCGCTTGACTGATCTTTCGACACGCTCGCGTCGATTTCTTGGAGAGAGGCAAGCGCGGACTGCGCTCCCAAAGCTACCTTGCCTAGTGGGATGGGTGTGGGAGCTGGATTCGGCGTCGCGAGTGAGGCAGAAGCTTGTTGGCCTGGCGCCGTACCGCCGCTCAAAGCCAAAACCAAGCTAATAAATAAAATGATTCGGATTACTGGGTGCATGGATCGCAGTTGGCTTTCAGTTCGAGCGGCTAGAAATTGCTGAAGAATCGGCACAACTGCCGAGAGCCTCTATAACTGACGCGCGAACCCTCTCCGACGGATCTCTCAGCGCCTCGATTAAGGCCGGAACTGCACTTCGATCTCCGATCATTTCAATCGCACGGACAGCTTAAAGCGAACCTGCTCCGCCACATCTTTCAGTCCAGATGTGCGTCGAATCAGGAAATAAATCGACAACCCGAGAAATGATCCTGTCCGAGAGATTCTCATCCAATAGCAACTTCACGCCGGCGCCACGAAGAGCTTCCGCTCGCGGTCGGCCGCAAAGGCGAAGCAAGCATCAATGTCTTCCCGGGTAAGCTCAGGAAAATCCTCTAGAATCTGATCCTCCGTCATACCTCCGACCAGGTACTCAAAATCATCCCGCACCGTAATTCGCCTGCCACGACCGACCGGAAAGTGGTTACGTGGGGTAGTAGGGGAAAGGATCCTTAAACGCTCCCCTCATCCTTTCTTCACCAAGGCAAAGATTTGCCCATATGAATATAAGCGCCGTTCGGACCGTCCTCGCCGATCGTCGCAAGCTCGACGCTCGTCTTGGCACCATCTTCGATTTCCATCGGCGCACCTTCGCCGCCGAGCTCTGTTTTCACCCAACCCGGATGCGCTGCGTTCACTTTAATTTTTGTGTCCTTAAGCTCGTAGGCCAACTGCACCGTGAAGGCGTTTACCGCCGCCTTGGAAACGTTGTAAGCCGGCACGTGGTAGCCGTAGATGGGCGAACCTGGAGTCGAGTGATGCGTCATCGAACCAAGGATGCTTGAGAGATTCACAATTCGCCCGGCATCGCTTTTGCGCAGCAGAGGCAGAAATGCCTGAGTGGTCGCGATGAGACCAAAGAAGTTCGTTTCAAATGTTTTCCGCCATACGTCGAGAGGCTCTTCGCTGACCGATTTGTCCGCCCCATGAAGCATCACTCCGGCGTTGTTGATCAGGATGTCGAGCCGCCCATGCTCGTGGTCCACTGAGGCCACGGCCTTCTGGATGCTGTCGCCGTTGTCCACGTCGATCACCAAGCTGTACGCGTCGATGCCTTCTTTGCGTAGCTCTTCCGCGGCTCCGTTACTCTTCTTCTCGTCACGTGCACCGACAAGAACAGTGACCCCTTCTTTTCCCAGCTGGCGTGCCGTTTCCAAACCGATGCCTTTGTTGGCGCCGGTGATTAATGCAATTCGTTTGTTATTCATTTTAGTTTTGTTGTGAACTATTCTAGAGGGATAGCCGCGAATCAACGACTCAAGAGATTCTCCGCTCTTCTCGACTGGCCTCAATTAAAACGAAGGCCGCTAGTCGGCGGCTTCAGCCGCAACTCCCACCTATAACATGTGTTTGATTAGTTGTATGAACTTCAAATCCCTTCTCCGAGCCGGCCCGATAATCCTGTTTTGTGCCACCCTGTCCACCGGTCTTATCGCGAACGCAGCCTCTCCCGACGCGACCCCGGCTGCCAGCGCGACGACGAAACACAAAGTTTCTTTGGACAGTATCAAAGCCGCCAGGCTAACTCGGTTAAAGAAACAAGTTGAGCTGACCCCTGATCAGGAGGCAAAAGCCAAACCGATCATCGATAAATACGTTGATGACCGGCATGCGACCAACGGCGATCGGACGAAGCTGCCTGCCCTGAAAACTCAATTCGATAGCGATATCAACGCGATTCTGACTCCGGAGCAGCAAAAGAAGCTGGCTGCGGCCCAGAGCGCCACCATGGAAAAGTTAAAGGCCGCACGAGCGGCAAAAGCTGCGGCGGCAGCTTCTGCCTCACCCGCTCCAGCCAAAAGCAACTGACAACGATGACCAATATCACGTTCTGCACTGAAATTTAGGCAGCCGAGTGAATAGTCTTCGCCTTTCAACCGCCTAAACCATTCATCGCGCGCCCATACGCCCATACGCCGACCCGCCGACCCGTTTCCGCCCCTACCGCATTCCGGCGGACTTTTTGTCGGCCTCTATGGCCGCGGGCGCGGTGGCGGCCGGCTTCAACTCCGACCTGCGCAAAGTGGTCGCCAGGCCAAACGCGATGGAGATGATGACGGCGCCGGCCAGAAAAGGGGTATTCCCGTACTGAGCATTTGGACGGGTATGGTCGCCGGAGAGCAGAAATCCGGCGAGTACCGGACCAAAGACGCGCCCCAAACTGCCGGCTGATTGGACCACCCCAAGCACGCGTCCTTGGAGTGCGGCGCTGGCGCCTTTTGAAGCAATCGCGTTGATGGTCGGTTGGGACAAACTGTTACCAACGGCAAGACCGGCCGTAAATAACAGGAAAAGAGGAACAGACCCGGCCAGCGGCATCACCATCATGCTGATCGCCATGATGGCAAAACCAGTAATGGCCAGGTTGACGTCTCCGAACCGCTTTACGAGTCTGCCGATGCCTCCTCCCTGAATCGCCGCGCCAATCAATCCGACCATGACAAAGATAAAGCTGATCTGGCTCTGATTGAGCTCGAATCGTCGATGACTCACCTGGGGAAAGATCACCGTCACGATCGCGAACCCGGCGATCCCGACGAAATAAATGAGCGTAATGACTCCAAGACGCCAGCTCCCCGCTTCCTCGAAGGTCTTTTTCAAATTGGCGGGACCACGTTGCCGCGCAGCGTGCCGGTCTGGTTCCGGAAGGACGATCCACATCAGCACCGCGTTGGAGACCGATAAGACAGCTGCGAACCAAAACGGCGCGATGACAGACCATTGACTTAAGATCCCGCCAATCGCAGGACCAAGAACGAATCCAATTCCAAAGGCGGCGCCAATCAGCCCGATCCGTTTTGAGCGATTCTCGGGAGGTGTGATATCCGCGATGTACGCCGAGGCAGTTCCAACGCTGGCACCAGCGACGCCAGCCAGAATCCGCGCCAGAAATAACATCGCCAGCGAAGTGGCGTTGGCCATTAGAATGTACCCCGTGGCAGACCCAATCAGGCTGCAGAGCAGAACCGGCTTGCGTCCGTAGCGATCGGAAAACCATCCCAGCACCGGCGAGGCCAGAAACTGCATAAAAGAATAGGAGGCCAGAAGGATTCCGATTTGCCATTCAGACGCCTGGAAACGCATGGCGTACAAAGGCAAAATCGGGATGATCATCCCGAACCCGATCAGATCAATAAAAACAATCGACAGTATACTGGCTAGCGGTGATTTCTTCATGCTCTCGAAACTTCTCCTGACCCCGCACTCAACGGCTGATAAGTGCTTGATGACCCTTTCATTCCAGTGACCCTTTTGTGACCCCCAATTGAAGATGGACCTTCAGATCGTGCCAAACTTCTTCCCCAGGAATATCTCCGTTCGACAACTGCCGGTAGACTTGGATCAAGTGGCGCGCTTCCGCACGATTCTGATTTAGAAATTCAACTCTGAACCGCCGCAAGCCAGCCGCAAGCAACGCTTGAACGTACCGAGCGCCGGATTGTGCGCGGGCGTTGAATACCGTATTGCGGCAACCCACATCCGCTTTAACCAAATGCTCGGAACCGACCCGGTCTCGTAACTTCACCTCGTGCCGGTCGCAGGGCCGGCCACAGTTTGTGTAGTCCGTACCCTCCGAAAGAAATGCCGCAAACACACAATGCTCCATATGAAACATCGGCATGTGCTGGTGGATCGTCAGCTCAAATCGATTTGCCGGCTCATAGCGGAGCAGCGAAAGCACTTCCTTGATATTCAAATCGTAAGAGATGGTCAGTTGATCAAGACCGTGTTGAAGAAAAAAGCCTGCCGTTAAGGGATTGGCAACATTCAGTGAAAAGTCTCCATGTAATCGAAACCGCTTGCCTCGAAAGAAGGAAATCGAGCCAAGATTCCGTATCAGTACGCCATAGGGTCGGGCGTTTTCAATCAATCGGAAAAACCCCTGTTCGCCCGATTTCTGGATGCGCGGGGTCGCCAAAAAAGCGTGAGCACGATCGCCGATGCGTTCGACCGCCTGCGGATAGAGCCGGACATCCTCAAAATCGACGTAGATCGTCTCAATTCCTTGTTCCAAAGCGGCCTCGATCTGATCGAAGGTTCGGCACAGAGTGATCAATTCGCGCGAAGGTGTCCTGCAGATCGGAGCCTCGACCAGAAGATCCGACAGAACCGATCCGGGCGAGTTTCGATGCGCACCATTCAACGTTTGGGGTTCCTCCGGCTTCGTGAGGTGAGAGGAAGAGGACGCCCCTGGTCGCTTGCCTTGCAGGGAGCCATCGCCCCCTTTTTCGGCATTCAACCTGGCGATCGCCTCACGGCGCAACCGGTTAATGAAACCGATCGGAATAAAAACATCCTCCTCGATCTTGATCTTGAGATTTCGCAGCACGTAACGAGTCTCTCCCAGGCGGCTAAGCTGCTCTCGCAAAACGGCGCCGCTTAACGCCGAAGTTCTCGCCGGTTTGAGATCAATGTCGGAAACCGCTTCCACGGCGTAATCATCTGAAATCACGCGCAAGCGGAGCGGCGCGCCTTTCGCGCCTGATACTTCCATATCAACCGGCTTTCGAACGGGGTCACGCTCACGCGCGAAAGTCTGTCGTAACTGCCGGTTGAGAGCCGGGTCATCGGTTTTCCACAATCGATCGCCCACTCGCACCCGGTGAAAATCGATTTGACCATTTCGAAAATGGAATCGCCGCAGTCGCACCTCGTAGATCCGGCCGCCTTGCTCGTTCTCGGTGTCAGCCCCGGCGTCAAAAACTACGCCATCTCCAGCTTTGACCTCGACAGCCGAATCCACCTCGACAAAGTCTTTGCCGATTTTCTGGATGAACCCGATAAAAGCTCCGCGCTTCTTGCCGCATCGTCCGTTGACCAGTCGCTGATGATTGACTCCATGCAACCAACCGGAAAACAAGCCGCGTGAAAAAGTCATTTCGAGACTGTACAAATCTTCCTCCGGGATTTGGTTGGCCTTATTTTCCAGCCCGATTGAAGCCACGGCGCGGTCGATCGCGTCGCGATAGACTCGGGTGACCGCCGCCACGTATTCAGGAGATTTTAAGCGCCCCTCGATTTTGAAACTCGCAACCCCCAGGCGGATCAGTTCCGGGATCTCCTCGATTCCTGCGAGATCCTGAGGAGAGAGAAGAAATCTCTTATCGCCAAGATCCTTTGGCAGGCCGTCCACCAGCATCTGGTAAGGTAGTCGGCACGCCTGAGCGCATTCTCCCCGGTTCGCGCTCCGCTGGCCCAATGATTCGCTAGTCAAACACTGACCCGAGTAGGCGACGCAAAGCGCGCCGTGGACGAAAACTTCGACGGGAAATTCGGTGGTCGGAAATCGCTTTAACTCTCGTATCGAAAGTTCGCGGGCGAGCACCGCGCGAGTGATGCCCAATTCTCTGGCTAGCTCCAGACCTCCTGGAGAAGTGATGGTCATTTGGGTGGAAGCGTGCAATTCCAGTTTTGGAGCAACTTCGCGAGCGAGCCGCGCCAGCCCGGGATCCTGCACGATAATTGCGTCGACGCCTGCGTCGGCCAAATGGATCAGCACCTGCTCTGCTTCAGAGAGCTCGTTGGTGAAAATAAACGTATT
>DATHPI010000271.1:0-2605 GCA_035484035.1 Chthoniobacterales bacterium | reverse complement strand
TACCATGGCCGATTCGCGGGTGGACCCTCGCGAAATCTGGATTTCTGGCTCATGAACGATGCCGGCATCGTTCAGGAAACGATGACGCACGGCGCCGGCAGAATCTCGATTGTGGAGGGCGTGATGGGTCTGTTTGACGGGGGCGAGGTGACATCGGACCAAGGCAGCACCATGGCCATGGCGAGGCTTCTTCGTTGGCCCGTGATCCTGGTGATTCCGAGCGCCAAAGCGGGACGTTCATTGGCTGCTGCGCTTCGCGGTTTCATGGCCGAGGCCGGCTCCGGATTGATCGCCGGCGTGATCCTGAACGGTGTCAGTGGTCGCAGTCATGCGGAATATTTGCGCGAGGCGATCGCTCCTCTCAAGTTACCAGTCTTCGGAGCGATCCCAATCTGCTCGGAGTTATCCTGGCCTGAGCGACACCTGGGATTGCAAGCCAGTCAAGAGCGGGATTTTCCTCACCGAAGGGCGCTTGCGCAACTCGGTGAGACTTACCTTGATCTATCGGGTATACTGGCGTTGGTGGAGCCGGCCAGGGGTGGTCCGCCGGCCCAGGCCCCCCCCGAGAAAGGGATCCGGATAGGATTGGCGAGAGATCAAGCATTCCACTTTTATTATGAGGCCAATCTGGATTATCTGCGGTGCCAAGGCTTTCAACTGGTCGAGTTCTCACCAATGCACGAGTCGAAGCTCCCGCCCGGCCTCGAGGGACTGATCCTCGGAGGAGGTTTTCCGGAGCTATTTACTGACGAACTCGCTCAGAATGAAGCGCTCCGGTCAGGTGTCCGTTCGGTCATCAGAGATGGATTGCCCTGTTATGCGGAGTGTGGAGGAATGATGTGGCTAACAGAAGAGATCGTGAGTCGATCTGGACGGCGATTCCCGATGGTCGGCGCGATCCCCGGCGCAGTGGAAATGACATCCGGACTACAGCACTTCGGTTACTGCGAATGCTCTGAGTTGGAAAGGTCTCCAAGCGAAATGATTCGCGGACATGAATTTCATCATTCACGGTGGACTGCCGAATCGCAACTGGCAAACTTGTGGATGGTTCGCCGGAAGCGGATCGGCGCAACACGTCGGGAAGGGTTTCAGAAACAACATCTTCATGCCTCCTACGTGCATCTTTACTTTTCTGGCACTCAGACGGTGTTCCCGTCCTTGATAAACAAAGATAATAGAATGGCGGCCTTATGATTTGCTGTCTAGGTGCCGGTCCGGGGGACTTAGGTTATTTAACGCTACGCGGCAGGGAATTGATCGAAACGGCCGACGTGGTGGCCGGATTCAGGACGGTGGTTGACTTGGTCCGGCCTCTTATCCCAGGCGAATGCCGGATTGTTACAATGGGTTACAAGGATCAGACGAAAATGCTGGAGAAGGTTGCTTCGCTGCATCACGAAGGCGCTAAATGTGTCGTCGTCTTCATGGGAGATATCCACTTTTCAGGTTTCCAGCTTTTGGAACGGGTTGAACACGCCTGCGGTCACACCGTGGAAACGGTCGCTGGCATCAGCGCCGCGCAAATTCTGGCTTCTCGTTCTCGCGTTTGCTTCGATGAGACGTCGTTTATTACTTTTCATCGACGCGGGGATATTGCGCCTTTCCAAAAACATCTCGTGCATGCGCTGCAAGACGGTCGGAACGCGATCGTCATTCCGCGCCCCTGGGATTTCATGCCGAAAGCAATTGCCGATTTTTTGCTGTCTCGAGGTGTTGCTCCTGCTCATCCAACCGAGGTCTGGGAACGTCTCTCGCAAAACGAAGCCGCCTGGTCGGGAACGCTCGGTGATTGCCATGCCGACTTTACCGACATGAGCATCATGCTGATCAGGACGCTCTATCCAATGAAGAGCCAATTGGACTTGGCTAAGTCCCGATCTCGCGCATCCGGGGCGCCGGAAGATATCGATTGTTCCAAGGAGAGCGGGGCGGACATGGCGGACAGCCCGCGAACGGGAACAAATTGAACATGGCCTCTTCACAAACATCGGATTACGACATTGTGATCGCTGGACACGGGAGCCGGGACCCGGAAGGAGTTCGTGAATTTGAGCGTCTGGTGCAACTTGTCCAGGAACGTGCTCGAGGACGAAGAGTAAACCACGGTTTTCTGGAATTCGCCCGCCCCAACATAGATGAGGCGATCCGGGCCAATATCGCTGCCGGAGCGCGCCAAATCGCCGTGGTACCCGGTGTTTTGCTGGCTGCCACCCACGCGAAAAACGATTTACCAAGTGAAGTTCTGGCGCTGCGCCGAGAATTTCCCGAGACGAAAGTGCACTTTGGTTCAGTACTCCAACTGCATCCATTCGTTCTCAGACTGATGCGCGAACGGATTGTCAAGACCGAGGCGCAATCCTCCCAGCTGATCAAAAGATCGGAAACATGCCTGGTAGTAGTCGGCAGGGGGACGACAGATCCGGATGCCAACTCCGATGTTTCGAAATTAGCGAGAATGCTGGAGGAAGGGATGGGATTTGGCGCTTCGTTTGTTTGCTATTCCGGAACCGCGAAACCACTGGTGACCGAAGGGCTGAAGCTGGCGGCTCGCCTCGGGTATTCGCGGATCGTGGTCGCGCCTTTCTTCCTGTTTACGGGTATT
>DATHPI010000270.1:0-4528 GCA_035484035.1 Chthoniobacterales bacterium | reverse complement strand
ACTGTGGCGTCGGTGGGGGACACGATCTGTACCAGGCCGAGCACCTTCCGGAGAGCGTCGCTGTTGCCGACGATCCGAGGCAATCCGCTGCTGCTGAGTTCGTCGTTGTCGAGTGCGGCTTTCGCCGACGCCAAAGTTTCGATTTCAAAGGGATGGTTGATTGTCGGTAACTTAACCGCCCAGCTTACTTGTGCCGCCATTTGTTTTAACTCCTCTCGTCTTGCGCTTTCGACCTTTCGATCTTCTAAATTATTGTGCCGCCACTCCCGCTTGCGGCCAACCCTGGATGGAAATTACGCGTCCACTAGATAGCGACTCCTGGGAAAGCCTTTTTAGGGAATGAAAAAGCTCGTACAGGTATTTGCGCTAACTCCTCCGGTTTCGGATGTTGATACGCTTCCATCCAAAAAGGCGAGCATCAACCGACCAGGCGCCAGGCCCGACCAGTACCAAAGCAGCTCCGAGGGTTACCAGCAGGATATGAGTCAACGAATCCCGGGGCTGCTCGAACGCGCACCATAACTCAACCGCGGCCGCAAGCGTTCCCGCGATGGGCGTCCACAAACCCGCAAGCAAAAGCGCTCCTGCCCCGGTTTCAAGCACGTACACTATGACTTGTCCGAGCGGAAGTTCGGTGCGCAATCCGACGATCCCATGATCAACTAATGTAAAGCCCGCAACCAGGCGCATCAGTAGAAGCCCTATGCCAGGCCAACCTCGTGGGAATGATGAAAACAATCGCTGGTAAAGGTGCACTCTTCTTGAACTTACGCCGTTCCCCGCGCCGTTAAAAGCTCAAAAAGGGTGTTTCTAGCTACTCTTTCTAGGAACTAGAATTCAATGATTCCGCGCTTCAGCCCGATCGTCGCGGCGTGGGTCCGGTCCTTAGCGCCCAGTTTGGCGAGGATGCTTCTTACCCGGCCCTTTACGGTTTCCTCTGGCACTGAGAGCTGGGCGGCAATCTCCTTGTTAGCGTTCCCGCTGGCAATCAGCCGCAAGACTTCGATTTCCCCCGCGTTCAAAGCATCGTCGGTGGCATGTTCGGCAACTTGATAGGAGATTTCCGGAGAGAGAGTCTTTTTACCGGCGTGGACCGCGCGAATGGTTTCGGCAAGCTCCTTATACAATAGATTTTTAAGCAGATAAGCTCTAGCCCCCGCCTTGAGAGCGCGCATAACCTGAACGTCGCCGGTATAGGTGGTCAGGACGATGATTTGAGCCTCGCTGAACTCACTGAGAATCGCGATCGTCGCGTCCAAGCCGTTCATTTCAGGCATCTGCAAATCCATCAAGGTCACATCCGGGCGGAGCGCTCGGAACGCCTGGATCGCTTCCAGCCCATTGGACGCCTCGCCGACTAAGCTCATGTCCGATTGATGAGTGACAAGGGCAGCGACCCCTCCACGGAACAGGGCGTGATCATCAACCGCCAGAATCCGAATCATGAATTAGTCCCGGTCTTTTTTGCAAACCACCGTAAACGGCGAGCAGGAGAGGTCCCGTAGGCAAGGGATGCAGGAATACTCAGTTCAACCTGTGTGCCCGATCCTTGCCGACTCCTGAGTTCCAGGTGACCGCCGATAAGTTCGGCGCGCTCGCGCATTCCGGCTAAACCCCAGTGTCCGACACGCCCTCGTTTCTCAAGCACCTCCGGGGCGATACCCCTTCCATCGTCATGGACGCGCAGTCGGAACTGGGGCTCGCCATACCAGATGGTCACCTCGATCCGGCGCGCCTGTGCATGCCGGAACGCGTTGCGCATCGCCTCCCCCGCAATTCGGTAGATTTCATCCCGTAGGATCGGATGGACGTCACGGGCCGTGCCTTCCACATCCACAAATGATTCCACCCGCTGCGAATTGGTTTCGTCGCCCGCCAGCTCTTCTCCCAGAGAGCTGATGGCCCGGGCAAGGTCGTTGGTTTCGACAGCGGATGAACGCAACCCCTGTACGGCGTCCCGACCTTCCGTGATGGCCTGCGCAGCATGATCGAGAGCGCTCTCCAGTGTCTTTCGGGCTTCCGCCGGGCGGGCGGGGAGTTCGTCATGAGCCACTTGAAAGCGGAGCATCAACCCCTGAAAACTCTGCAATAGCGTGTCGTGCAGTTCGCGAGCGATCCGCGTCCGTTCGCCGACGCGCTCCTCCAGCCGTAGATTGAACTGCCGCGCGATCTGGTGGAGGCGCAACCGGTACAGTGCCCACGCCAAGGTCAAAATCAAGGCGCCGCAGACCGTCTGAAACCATGCCGTTTTCCACATGGGGGGCAAGATTTCGATTTCGAGCTTTACCCCCGGTTCGCTCCAAGGCCCGCGGCTGGTAGCGCCCTGCAGGCGGAACGTATAGTCTCCAGCGGGGAGAGTGGTGTAGGTCGCCAACCGTTCATCGCTTCCCACTTCGTGCCAGCTGTTCTCCAATCCTTCGAGCTTGTACCGGTACCGGTTGTTGGCCGAGTTGCGATAGCTAAGCGCTGAGAATCCCAGCGAGAATATGTTTTGTTCGTGAGAGAGCGTCAAGCGAGTAGTGTAGGAGATAGATTTTTTCATGGGCGAACGGTCTCCGACCTGAACCGGAATGCCGGATAATCGGAATTCCGTAAGGGCTACAGGCGGCACGTAGGAATTGTGATCGAGCCGATCAGGATAAAATGCCAAACCGCCTGAAAAACCTCCAAAGAACATTTCTCCGCTCGGACTCTTGAAGCACGACGCCCAGCCCGTTAAATCGTTGCCCGGAAGACCATCGGCAACCGAGTAGTTACTGAATGTCTTGTTTCGCGGATCGAATCTGGACAACCCTCTATTCGTGCTCATCCACAGAGCGCTCTGGTTATCCTCGAGGATGCAGCTTACGGCATTCCCGGACAGGCCATCCTTCTCGTGGTAAGCGGTAAACGTCCCGGAGTCAGGGTCAAGTTTATCGAGCCCGTTCTGAGTACCGACCCATACCTCCCCAGTTGCGCTCACGTGCACCGTCGGCACCAAGTCGTCGCCAAGTGCGCGAGGATTCCCTGGACTCGACCGGTATATTTTGAGTTGACCGGTAGCCAAATCCAGTCGGTGCAAACCCGAATAGTGCGTTCCGAGCCAGAGGACTCCTCGAGCCGTATCTTCAGCGATGGAGACATACGCTTGGCTCAGGCGGCTATTCCAGTCGGCCTTGAACACTGTGAATCGGCCGGTTTGCCGGTCAAATCGATTGAGGCCATCATTGGTGCCGATCCATAATGAGCCCGCGTGATCGATGAAGAGCCGGTGAATCAGATTGCTGCTCAAACTCGAGGAATCTCCCTCCACATGCCGGAAAATCCTGAATGCCCCTGTGCCGCGGTCAAATCGAATGAGCCCGTTTCCCCAGGTACCTGCCCACAGATACCCCTGCGGATCTTCGATAATCGAAATCACTATAGGCTTTTCACTGAGACCCGCAGTCCACCGCTCAACCCGTCCCGATTTTCGATCAATCCGGTTTAACCCGTCATCGTTGCCAATCCACAGGATTCCGTCACGATCGGCGTATATTGCATTTACCAAATCGACTGACAGACCTTTGGCGGGCCCCAGCCCACTACGGAACGTTTCGAACGGAGCCGGCTCCGTCGAGAAGTGATTTGGACCGTGCCCTTGCAGGCCAATCCAGATGTTCCCTTCTCGATCCTTGAACAACGTCATTACATTTTCCTCTGCCAAGCTGTTCGGATCCGAAGGGTCGTGCCGGTATCGAACGAAGCGGCGCTTTTGTCGATCGAATCGAAGAAGGCCGACACCAGGCGATCCGATCCACAGATTGCCCTGCCGGTCTTCCAGCATGGAGTTTACTCCCGCATACGCCCCCTGCGGCGGGTCGTGTGGATAAAACGAATATCGAACCAGCGTATTCGTCTTCTTATCCAAGGCGGCCAGTCCATTGCCGGTCGCGTTAAAAATCCAGAACGTCCCCGCGCGATCTTCATAAAACGCGGCCCGCACGGCTTGCTCGATCGGAATGTGGAGCGTGACCCTTTCGGTTTTCCGATCGAATGCATCCAGACCCTCGCTCGTGCCAACCCACAACGTCCCTGATTTGTCTTCCCCGCTCCACTGCACGTCATTCGAACTCAAGCCTGAAGCGCGGCGATAACGTCTCACTTGTCCGGTCTTTGGATCGAATCTATCCAGCCCAGTGCCGGTGGCAAGCCATAGCATGCCCGCGCGATCCTGTGAGATATGGATGGTCGTGCCAGCCGGATCGTCAGGTTCCACTTGATAGTGCGTGAATACTTCGGTGGTGCGGTCAAACTTGTCCAGGAACCGATTGGATCCGATCCAGAGCATACCTGATCGGTCTTTGAACAGTGCGGAAATAAAAGTGCCTCCAAGGCTATTTGGCCGCTCAGGATCGTGCACAAACAGCTTGAATTTATAGCCGTCGTACCGATTCAGGCCGTACTCCGTGCCAAACCACATGAATCCCTGGTCGCCCTGGACAATCTGCGCCACCCTGGTTTGAGAGAGACCATCGGCAGTGGTGATGCGCGTGAACCGGATACCTTC
>DATHPI010000269.1:0-6360 GCA_035484035.1 Chthoniobacterales bacterium | reverse complement strand
CTTTGAGAATGGTGATTCAAAAGGCACCCCTCATTGCCGTCGCTCCCCGACTCGGTAACCATTCCCATTCTACAACTCCTGAACTCCTGCAACTCCTGCAACTCCTTCTACCGTCACCCAACTACCTTTTTGATGCGCTCGCTCAAACGTGCCGGGGACATCTCGAAAAGGTCCAGCAAATAATCATTCGGCGCTGATTCCCCCCAACGGTCTTCGATTCCAAAACGAACGACCCGCCGCGGCGCAGCCTCCGACAGAATTTCGGCCACCATCCCCCCGAGGCCACCATAGATGCTATGCTCCTCGACCGTGATCACCAACTTCACCTTCTCAGAGGCACTGACGATTTCCTCTTTGTTCACGGGTTTAATCGATGGCACGTGCAGCACCCCTGCGGAGATACCTTGGCCATGGAGTGCCTCCGCTGCCTGCAGGCAGCGGACGCTCTGCGGACCGGTCGAAATCAGCAAAACATCACCGCCGTCTCTCAGCGAGATGGTCTTGCCCGGCACAAAGCGATAGCTTTGGTCAAAGACATTCGCCGATGCGTCTCGAGCCAGGCGCAGATAAACGGGGCCCTGGTATTCAGTGGCCCAGCGGATAATGGCTTCGCCCTCGATCGCATCCGCGGGAGCCAGGACCGTCATGTCGGGCATCGCACGCATGATCGCGATATCCTCCACATCCTGATGGGTCTTGCCCGTTAGTCCGGTCAGCAATCCTGCATAGGCCGCACCGAGCTTCACGTTCGCCTTGGTTTGGGCCACCAGCATGCGGATCGGATCAATTGCCCGATGGGTAAAGAAGATGGTAAAAGTGGAGAGCCAGGGCACAAACCCCACGGACGCCAAGCCGACCGCGACGCCGACAAAGTTTTGTTCCGCAATCCCCATCTGCAGAAACCTGTCAGGATAGGCCTTGGCAAACTTGTCCGCCTTGGTCGAGTTTGCTAAGTCCGCATCCAGGACGACGACATTCTTATTAGTCCCTGCCAGTGACACCAGCGTATCTCCAAAAACATCTCGCAGAGCCTTCATACGATTGCTTCCTCAATATTAAGTTCCTTGGCAATCACTTCGAGCTCCTCTTTGGTCGCGATCTTGGAGTGCCATTCATGTTTTCCTTCGGTAAAATGCACTCCTTTTCCTTTGATGGTGTGGGCCACGATCATGGTCGGCTGTTCGGAATCTCCCGCAGCTTTTGCACTCTCCAAGGCTGGAATAATCTGCGAGAAATCGTGCCCGTTGATTTCAATGCAGCGCCACCCCAGTTTTTCGAAGATACCCCGCAAATCGATTCCCGCCCACGGGTCGCGCCGGTCACCGCGATGCTGTTCATTGATCGCCAGCTCCCACCCGAATTGTTGCAGGCCATTCCAGTCGAGAATCGCGGTCAGGTTTCCGAGCTTATATCTAGGTGCTACGTGCAACGCTTCCCAAACCATTCCCTCCTGCAGTTCACCGTCCCCGAGCATGACAAAAGTGTGAAACTTCTGCCCCCGCATCCGGGCTCCCAGGGCAAAGCCCAAGCCGACCGACAACCCCTGACCAAGCGACCCCGTTGAAGTATCAAGGCCAGGAAGCTTGGTGACGTCCGGGTGACCCTGCAGCCGAGATCCACCCTTATCAAAAGTTTTCAGTTCTTCTACTGGGAGAAATCCGCGCAAGGCCATCACCACATACTGCCCAATCGACGAGTGACCCTTGGAAAGAACGAACCGGTCACGATCGGACCACCGCGGTTCTTCCGGCTTGACGTTCATGACGCGGAAATAAAGCGCAATCAGCATGTCCATCGCCGAGAAGGGACCGCCCACGTGCCCGGCGCCACTTTTCGCTACGGTGCTGATAGCCAACCAGCGCCCTCTCCGAGCCAGTGCTTCCAGCTCCTGATAATCTGTCTTTGTACTCATAGTTTCATTCGTCTTCCTTGCTTCGTCGTAAAATCGCTACCCGTTACACCGCCTTAGCCGTCGATACCCAGGTTTCGGAACGGCTTGACTGATCCATTAGAACCTTCTGAAGTTGCCATTTTGTTAACTCAACTAACGATTAAGGAATATAGATACTTGTCTCCAGGGTTAGCATCCCGGGCGGGCCGAGGATCGGGGGTGGCTCATGAAGGTCGTTCTGTGCTTCTACGAAGTATGTCTGTTTTAGTCAAATTTTGTTTCGGTAAAATGCGCCCCTCCAATACTCTTTTGGAACCGTTTACATTGCTTTTGAGTATGGGAGAAAACCCGGGGCGAGGGGCGGTGGCGCTTCGGGTTGGCTCCGCCCTACAACATCGCTCCCACAATTATCGCTGCATTATCTCACGCCGCGCTAACAAGAGAATATTTTGTCTTACAATGCCAATCGGCGACACACATCGTAATCGACTCGAACACTCGAGTGACCAATGCCGCGAATTCACCGGGCAAAATGTCGAGGGTAATATTCTGAAGACGCGCGTTTGACCCTCAGGAACTCGGCGCTCGTCGAGAGCTCTGGCGCGTCGAACGCCGACACGCCCCTCGCCGACACGCCGATACGTTTTATGGGGGGATGACGTTGCAGCCGAGGGCGAGGCGGGAAGCCCCGGCTCAGGCGGAGCTTCGCCCTAACTGCGCCGTGGCATCCCCACCAACGTGACCCTCGCCCAAACGCCCACTCTTTACCGAGACCGACACTGACACTGATTGTGAAAAGATTTATAAGACTTTCCTCATTTTGGGCTGAAACTGACCTAACCCCTTCGAATTTTATGACGAAATTCTCTTTGCAAGATCCGGATCTTTTTCGCAGCCAGGCCTACATCGGTGGGCGTTGGTGTGATGCCGACAACGGCGCAACGTTAGAAGTCAACAATCCCGCTACTGGGGAGATTTTGGGTACTGTTCCCTTGATGGGCACCGCGGAAACTCGACGCGCCATCGACGCGGCCAAGAATGCCTGGGGCGACTGGCGTCGCAAGCCTGCCAAAGATCGGAGCGCTCTTCTTCGGAAGTGGTACGAGTTGATGCTTGCTAATGTCGAGGACCTGGGAAAGCTGATGACCGCCGAACAGGGCAAACCGTTAGCGGAAGCAAAAGGCGAAGTCACCTATGCCGCTTCGTTTATTGAGTGGTTCGCCGAGGAAGCCAAACGCGTTTACGGAGACACGATCCCTTCGCCCTGGAATGATCGCCGGCTGGTGGTGATTAAAGAGCCTATCGGAGTCTGTGCCGCCCTCACGCCTTGGAATTTTCCAGCCGCCATGATCACCCGCAAAGCCGGTCCGGCTTTGGCATCAGGTTGCACTATGGTCGCCAAGCCCGCCAGCTCTACCCCGTTTTCAGCCTTGGCACTTGCGGCTTTGGCGGAACGCGCTGGTATTCCAGCCGGCGTTTTCAGCGTCTTGACAGGCAGCTCGAAAGAAATCGGCGGAGAGATGACCTCCAATCCGGATGTGCGTAAAGTGACGTTTACGGGTTCGACCGAAGTCGGCCGCCTGCTGATGAAACAAAGCGCCAGCACGATTAAGAAACTATCACTGGAACTGGGCGGAAATGCGCCCTTTATCGTTTTCGATGATGCCGATTTGGATGCCGCCGTCGAAGGTGCAATTATCTCCAAATATCGCAATGCCGGTCAGACCTGCGTTTGCGCTAACCGCCTTTTTGTCCAGGCAGGCGTTTATGATGCTTTTGCCGAGAAACTGGTCGCTGCGGTCAAGAAACTTAAAGTCGGCAATGGATTCGAGCCCGGAGTACTTCAAGGGCCCTTGATCGACCAAGCCGCAGTGGAGAAAGTCGAGGAACACATTGCAGACGCTGTTTCGCATGGTGCCCGCGTGCTTTTAGGTGGTCACCGGCATGCTCTTGGCCAAACCTTCTTTGAACCAACCGTTTTGGCGGGTGTGACTTCCCAAATGAAGGTCGCTCGCGAAGAAACCTTCGGTCCCTTAGCCCCCCTATTCAGTTTTGAGACCGATGAGCAAGCCATTCAATGGGCCAACGACACTGAATTTGGTCTCGCCAGCTACTTCTACAGTCGCGATATCGGCCGGATCTGGAGAGCCGCGGAGGGGTTGGAATCTGGAATGGTCGGTATTAACACGGGACTCATCTCGAACGAGGTGGCGCCTTTTGGTGGAGTCAAACAATCAGGCCTCGGTCGTGAAGGTTCCCACTATGGCATTGAAGAATTTTTGGAAGTCAAATACCTCTGTTTCGGCGGGCTTAACAACTAACCACACCGGAGAAACGTGTGGCGAAATAGAGTATGGAAATCGATACCACTTTCCCAACCAAACTCGATACTGTTTCCGATGCGCCGGAACCGCTCCGGAGCGCGTTGGTAGAGAGTTTGCCGGCAGATGAACCGGTGCGTTTACTGATTCATTCTCCGTCTTTTCCAACCGGGGATGAAAAGTCGCCGGCCACCGTGCTTGCGGTGACCAATAGCGGCTGGCTCGTGGCGTCGGGGACCGAAGACGGCGGCGCCACTCTGGAAAAGTCCCAATTTAGCGAGATTCTGTTTCTTGAACTAAGGTCTATTCTTCTTTTGGGCCAGTTTAGAATTTCCTTTGTCGCGGTCGACTCGCCCTCCTCTATTACCATAAAGTTTGAGGGAGTCGGGGACGAATTGTATCATGAGGCGATTGATCTGATCCTCGCAGGTGTCGATCCGGCCCCCAGTACCTTTACCGAGAATGACCGGAACGCGGCTTCAATGTTTGAGAATTGGCCGATGAAATTCCGGAACGAGGCGCGGCGTTATTGGCCTAGAGGGCAGCGTTTGCTGGCCGCTCTGAGGTGGCCGGCTGTTTACGGAGCAGCAAAGAGCGAGACTGCTCCCGCCGGCGCACTGTTGGTCACCGGGCGCGAATTAGTGCTTATTTCGGACGAGATAAATTCTTCGACGGAAGCCTCTTCTGAAGTGGAATTGAAGGAAAGGCCAGGTGGAGAAGAAATCTCTTCCGCTGGGACCGCATCGGAGACGATTTCGGTTCCGGTTTTCGAAAAGGCGGACATCGATCCCGGAGAACTCCCGGGCGACGTCTACGAATTTGGGGAAATCATTACTTTCGTCCCTCGTGTTCGGCTGGCGAATTTTCGAGTAAGCCAGCAGCACCAGTTTGGCGTTTTAGCTCTCGAGGTGCATGTCGCAGACGGCAGAGAAAAACTGGAAATCCTCTTTCCCTCTGATCGCCGAGAAGCCGTATCGCAGGCGATGGAACAGGTCTCACCTCTCCGGAGCTCGGTGACCTAAACTATAAGAGACTAGCACAGGGCTGACCCGGTTTAGTCAGAATACTTGCTACTGCATCGTCTATATGTAGCTGACATGTGGCCGCAGTTCACATCCACTGCGAGAAAGTATTGAAAATGACCTTCCCAGGAAGTAACGTTTTTTTTGCCGTTACCGTTTGAGATTTCGGCAAGATCGCTCTGCGTTGCAGAGCAACCCCCAGTAAAAAAAAGAAATGAAAGAAATTAAGTTCGCAAAATTTTTCCTTCCAGCCATCGCCCTGGTGGCTATAGCCTTCGGAAGTACTCCTGCTCAGGCCGCCCAAAAGATTAAGATCGGGGTAGCCATGGCCTTGTTCGATGATGTCTGGTTGACCAATGTCCGGGATGCCATGACGAAATGGGCCACCACCCACCCCGATGTCGAACTGACGATTGTCGATGCCGCCAATGATACGGCCAAGCAGGTGGGACAGGTTGAAAATTTCCTGGCCCAGGGAATGGATGCCATCGTCATCCTTCCGGTGGATACCGCTGCGACCGGCCCGATGACTAAGGCCGTCGTCAAAGCCGGCAAGCCTCTAGTCTATGTCAATCGCCAACCGGCGAACCTGCCGAAGGGTGTGGTCTATTCTGGTTCCAAATCCATTGAAGCCGGGATCATGAATATGGACGAACTTGGCAAAGCCATGGGGGGCAAGGGTAATCTGGTTATCCTGATGGGTGAACTGAGTAATGAAGCCGCCCTGGGCCGGACGGACGGCATCAAAAAAGTCGTGAAGGAAAAATTCCCGGACATTAAGATCACCCGCGAACAGACCGGTAACTGGCAGCGCGTTCAAGGTAAAACGATCATGGAGAACTGGCTGGCTTCCGGACAGGAAATTGACGGCGTCGCCTCCAATAACGATGAGATGGCGCTGGGAGCCTTACAGGCCATCAAAGCGGCGGGAAAACTCGGCAAGATCCCTGTAGGCGGAACGGACGGCAGCCATGACGCTTTGGAATCCATGGACAAGGGTGAACTGAACAACACCGTGTTTCAGGATCCCGTTGGCCAAGGTGTCGAGGCTGCCAATGCCGCCTATCTGCTGGTCAAAAAGGAACCCAATCCGAAGGTCGTTGACGGTGTCATCTGGATTCCCTAC
>DATHPI010000268.1:0-13440 GCA_035484035.1 Chthoniobacterales bacterium | reverse complement strand
GGTGCCGCTAGTCGCAAATTTCGATTTCGACGGCGATCTGCTGATCGGTGAGAAAGTCAATTTCGACTTGGCCGCTCTGGTACAGCAATTGCAGACATGAAGCGAATAGAAACGTTACGCGTTGAACTTATCGTCCCGATTACTTCGTCTCGGGCCATGATCATTCGTTTCCGTACACATCAGGCCAAAGCTGGAACCAAAAACTGGGTGAGGTAAGCTTGCTCGTGCCGGGTCAATTGTTGAGTGCGCCATTCCGAATCACATCAAAACTGGACACCGACACACGGAAACTCTCTTGTCTTTGGTTTTCATTCCTCCGTGTGCTTGGGATATCATGTTTCTAGCTTTTAGGTCGTCTCTTCGATCTGTTTCATTTTTGCGATGATCCGATCAAGTCTGGCTTCCATCTCCTCCAGATTGTTATCAGAGGGGCAATTCTCCTCGATGTATTTGAGATTGGAGTAGATAGTACTGGTCTTATCGGTCATCTCTTCCAGATCACTATCTGAATATCCACTCTCCTCGATGTACTTAAGATTGGAGCAGATCGTGTCAGAGAGTTCCTTGACTTCTTCTAATTCTTGTTTGCTCGATTGTGTCATTTTGGTTGCTCGGTTTGGGCGCCCTTTTCGTTCATGGCGTTTTTCGTTTTCATAGCTTTTTAGCGCTAAAAGTAGTGTTTGCAACGGCATTTTGGTGGGGACCTGACTCTGGTCCACCAGGCCCTAGGCCTAAGTCGTTCTGACTCTTCTGTTCACATTGTTATTAACTTTTTTTAAGCGTAAAAAGTTAATTTTCATATGGAGGGGCTTCCCAAACGGGGACGGCGTTTCAGGCGGGGAGTGTGTCATTGATCGTCTGGGAGAGGAAGGCCCCCAAGAACGGGCTCCTGGAGGTTCGAGAAAGTGGTATTAACTGAGTGTGAACTTAGTGGTGTGAGCAGTTAATAACTCGTCGTTCACACTTCTTTTGTGGTCACTTAATTGAAAACCGACTTGCCAGTGCATTTGGGGATTGCTAATTATTGTCGGAGGAAGAGCCCGCGAAGAGGCCTTTATTTCTTCGATCAGGCGGGGAGCGTGTCATTGATCATCGGGAGCGAGGGAAGCCCCCAAGAACGGGTCCTGGGGGCCAAAGTGGTGCAAATTTGCACCACGTCCCGTGAATTCATGGGACGTCCCAAGCACACTATCGTGAAGCCACGATAGTGAGGCCGCCCGCATGTCTGATGATTTCACGAGACATCCGATGGTCATCGGATCTCCCCAGACGGGTGGCCATGTCCGATGGATCTATCGGACATGCGTTGGAGGGATCTCGCGCAAATTGCGCGACATCGTGGTGTGTACTGGAGACTGGCAAAATCCGTACCCAGCAAGGACTGGTTTTGCTTCACCCTCGAAGAGGCCGGAATCACTAGACGTTCCACCAGGACCTCGCGCAAAATTACGTAACGTCACCCCAAATGGGGAGTAGGGGCCGCGGGTGAGAGGCGAAAATAAATCAAAGTTTTTTGCGAAAACCCGGTTTTGAATCGTCGCCTCGGCGTTCTAGTATTGTGTGGATCACTTTCAAACTTCAAAGAACACTACGGATCAGTTCAAGAGCCCGCGGAGGGATTTGGTGTCTCCGACCGAGAAAATCACGGTCAACATCCAGCCCTGGATGATCTTTCGGGAGGTGGTACCGGTCCCGATCAAAGAGGAACCGGCTCCGGCCGCGGAAATCATACCGATATCAATTGACCTTTCTGGAGCGGCCCAAATTGCGCTACCTGAGTCGGTAGCGCAATTTTCGGAGAAAGTTGAGCGTTCCCAATCGCCAGGGTCCACCGATTCGGACCACGTGGGACCTGCCGGTGAACCCTTGTTAACTCGAAAGCAGTTAGCCAAAAGATGGAAGTGTTCAACTGAGACCGTTAAACGCCGAGAGCGGGATGGGACTCTTCGATCTCTTCACTTCAATGGACGCAACGTGCGGTACCGCCTCGAAGACGTCGAAAAGGTTGAGCGGGAGGCTGAGAGCCTCATAAGAGAATCTTAAATTGCGCTACAATTGCGCTACCGCCCATTCTTTGACCTCAAAAAGCATCTTAGCTTCGGAATGTAAGTTGCTCTCTATGAAGGAGATGCACCGCGTTGGAATCGAACCAACAACCCAGTGATTAAGAGTCACTTGCTCTGCCAATTGAGCTAGCGGTGCGTTTCAGAGAGCGGGAAGATATTACGAGTTCGGGAGGAGTCAATGGGAGTTGTCAGTGTCGGTTGCCAGTGGCCAGTGAGGAATGCCTTTGGTTTTTCGCTCGCACTAAGCCGACTCGATTGCTTCCTTTGCTCTCGGCCCGCCTCCAACCGCGCCCGATCAAAGCCCGATAACGAGGACGAGCACGATTACGATTACGATTTCGAGGCTACCCAAGAAGCTCTGCGACAAGGGCCTTTTCTTCCAGGAGCTCGCCGACCGTGGCGTCGATCTTGTGGCGACTGAAATTATTCAAACGCACGTCCTGCACCACTTCGCGGCCGTTGTCACCTGCGGTCCGGATCGGGAACGAGCTGATAATCCCCTCCTCCACTCCGTAGCTGCCATCTGAACAGATTCCCACGCTGTACCAATCACCCTCGGGCGTCGGGGTTACCAGGGAATGAACAGTGTCAACCACGGCATTGGCGGCGGAGGCCGCGGAGGAAGCGCCTCTTGCCTTGATGATGGCGGCTCCGCGCTGCTGGACAACTGGAATAAAGGTGTTTTGCAACCAGTTCTCGTCGGGGATGACGGAGGGTACCGGTTTGCCGTTGATCTTCGCGTTGTAGAAATCCGGGTATTGGGTCGAGGAATGGTTCCCCCAGATCGCGAGATTCGTGACCGCCGTTACGTGGGTGCCAGCCTTAGCCGCCAACTGCGACTTTGCCCGATTTTCATCGAGCCGGGTCATGGCAAACCAGCGTTCGGCAGGTACGCCTTTCGCATTGTTCATCGCAATCAGGCAATTTGTGTTGCACGGATTTCCAACCACCAGGACGCGAACATCGGGAGCCGCGTTCTTTTCAATCGCGCGCCCTTGACCGATAAATATTTTGCCGTTGATCCCCAGGAGATCCTTGCGTTCCATTCCCTGCTTACGAGGTACGCTTCCGACCAGCAACGCCCAGTCCACGCCGCCGAAGCCTTCCGAAAGGTCAGAGGTCGGGGAGAGTTTCGTGATCAATGGAAACGCGCAATCTTGTAGCTCCATCACGACGCCCTCAAGCGCTTTCATGGCGTCCGGAATTTCGATCAACTTTAATTCAACCGGTTGATCCGGACCGAACATGGTGCCGGAAGCGATGCGAAACAGGAGCGAATAACCAATCTGACCGGCAGCCCCGGTCACAGCAACTTTCACTGGCGATTTCATAAGTGTAGAATGGTAGGCAGAGCGGATTTAGTCAAAGAAGTTGGAACGACAGATTCCACCGTTTTCCCACGTTTGAGGAGAAAAATCAGCGTCCCTCCCGGGCAAGAACTAGCTGCAGGGGAAGGCACTCACAGAGGTCACGGAGGGGTATCTGAGGCTTATGGCCAAAATTCTATCGGTAATATTGCGGAGTCCCGTGCGAGAATAGCCGCCAGGTTATCGTCTGTGAGTGGCTGAAAACGATTCCCAATTTTATATCCCGCCGCCCCGGAAGCCGCCAGGTTCATTGAAGAATTTCAGCCATCAACCCGATCCTCTCCCCCGTGACCTCTGTGGCCTCCGTGACCTCTGTGCGATACTTCCCTTTTCGCTGTTTCTCGCACAGAAGACGCCGTGTCCACCGAAGTATCTTCCCCGCGTCTACGACGGCTGTTCAAAATGTTTCTCGATGATTCTTTCGACCTGCCGCCGCTGCGCTGTGTACTGGCCCAGAAATTCCTCCTGACTAGCAAACCCCATCCGGATCGCCAATACGCGCAGATCGTCGGCACTGGACGGGAGTTGAGAAATCGAGCTGTTTGAAACACGCCGCAACACCGATTCGATGCGGCGTAAAAAAACATAGGTGGTACGCAGGAGCACGCCTTCGTCTGGGGCTAGAATACTCGTCAACTTTTCCACGGCTCGAAGGGTGTTCGTCTCCTGAACCTGATGCTTCATCTGGAGATATTGAACCAGGAATTCAATCCCGATCAGACCGCCTTTTCCCGTTTTGAAGTGTTGAAGGTCGTCCCCTTTGGCGCGTTCCTTGACGATTCTTCGGTACATCTTTGGAATTTCTGACTTCAAGTCTGCTTGTCTGCTCCAGCGGGTCCAGATTTCGCCGACCGTTGCATTCAGGGACGGCGCTTCGGGTCCGTACACGGCGCGAGCCCTCGTCAGGGCTTGCGCTTCCCAAAAGTGCGCCCGGTTATCGAAATATTCGCGATAGGCGGCAAGCGGCGTGACCAGCATCCCTTTTTCGCCGTCCGGCCGGAGACGTCCGTCCAGTGGAAAGACGGCGCCTTCCGCCGTTTTTGCTCCCATCGCCTGGATCAATTGCTCACCGGCGCTGACGTCATTCCCAATGAAAACCAGATCCAGGTCGGCTCCATAGAGCAGTTCGCAACCACCAAATTTTCCCAGGGCGAGCACAGAAATCTGGTCTGGCCTGACCAGTTGCAAGCAACAATAAGTCAGGCAGGCCTCGGCCAGGTTCGTCATCTCTAACTGCAGCTCTTCCTGAGAAGCCATTCCGAGGATATCCCGCAAAAGGATTCGGACTACCGCGCTGCTTCGAAAGACGCGGACCCATGCGAGCGGCTCCAATTTTTCTTCGTTGCGCCTGAGATCCTCCAGAAACTGCTCTTTGGAAATCGACAACCCAAGGGTCTTGCCACGCGTTATTTCTTCAATCAGCTGCGGACGCCGGATCACCACATCGCTGAAAATCGCGCTGGCATCGAAAAGGCGAACCAGCAGCTCCAACAATTTTGGGCTGGCCAGCATCGTTTCAAAGAGCAGCCCTCGAGTCCCGTAAGCATCGACAAAACGAACCAAACGATTCAAAGCAGCATCCGGTTCGGCCACCCGAGCACACCAGGCCAGCAATTCTGGTTCAAGTTTGGCGAACAGACGTCGAGTGCGAGGTGCCACATGGACGGCGGACGGGCCTTCGCGCAATGCCGTCAAAGCGCGCACGGCGCGTTCGGGATCGCGAAAGGCGGAAAGATCACGGGATGATTCTTTCGTTCTCGCTTCGCTGTTCTTCAGCAACCGGTCGAAAACTGACCGCACTGCAGAGGTATGCGATCGCAAGACTTCGGCGAATGTGTCGACCTGCTCATACCCGAGGGTACGGGCAATTCCGATCCAGGCCTCTCTGCGAGCCGGCAAGGTGTGCGTCTGTTGCTCGTTTTGAATTTGCAAGCGATGCTCGACCACCCGGAGAAAAATGTAAGCGTCGCGGAGCAAGCGCACTTCATTCGGCGGAAGGATATTCAATTGCTCCAGCGTAACCAGGGTTTTGAGACTGTTTCGCTCCTGCAGGAAGGCATTTCTGGCTCCGTGCAAGAGCTGCAAGGTCTGCAGGATGAACTCAATTTCCCGGATGCCTCCATATCCGAGCTTCACGTTTCGGTGGAGCTCCGCAGGGCCGACAACGTCTCTTTCGATCCGAGCTTTGACCGCCGCAATTTCGTCCAGCAGATCGGTGGAAACGATTCGTGGAAAAATAAAAGGCTGCAATCGTTGGTTGAACTCGTAGAGCAGTTCATTGTCTCCAGCCACACCCCTCGCCTTGATCAAAGCCATCCGTTCCCAGGTTTCACCGTATCCGGCATAATAATTCTCCATGCTGGCCAGCGACCGGACCAGCGGCCCATTCCCGCCCTCGGGCCGAAGGCGGACGTCGATACGAAACAACGGATCCGCCGTGGCCGAGAAAATCCGAATGATGCTCTCGGCCAGGCGCGCAAAAAACTCGTGGTGGGTCAGTCGGGGACTGACATTTCCTTCGTCGCCGTAAAAAAAAATAACGTCGATATCCGAACTATAGTTCAACTCGGTACCGCCAAATTTGCCCATCGCTAAAATACAGAAACCAGTTTCAGGCCGGCCCCGTTTGCTGGCCAGGTTTTCGAAACACGTGGCATAGACCTCGGAGACGCAGCGCTCGGCAACCGCCGTGATATCCCGCGTCGTTTCGGCGAACCCAGCCAGGCCGCTGATATCTCGAAAAGCGATTCGAAGCATTTCCTGAGATTTCCAGAGCCTTAGATCGTGAAACGAGAGATCTGACCTGTCACCGTGCCAGCTTGGCCGGTAAGTCGCCTTCGGATTTTGCACGTCGGAGTGACTCAACCAATCCAATAGCTCGGGTCGCCGGCAGATTTTCTCCAGGGAGATTGGCGAAAAAATCAAAAAATTCAAGATCGCACGCGCACGGTCGGGACAGGAGATCAGCGCTTGCGCTATGGCTTGATCTGCGGAGACGAGCCTTTCCCACACCCTACGCCCGGCGGACGGGTCCCAAAGGTCTTCCAGTAGTGTACCGTCTCGCATATAATGGTGATGTCCGCGGCAGGTCAGTTGGCTGTTTTTCAAGGCGCGAGCGAAGTGACCATATCTGATCCATACGGGCCGAGCGAGCAACGAAGAAAAACAGGCTTGAGACCTAAGTCCAACCGGCCTTAAAAACTATTTGGGACAGCGCTGCGGGTGCAGACTACTTTAGCAGCGGCGAGAGTAACCTCAACCGGCTGAGCCATTGAGAACGCCTGATGGATAAAACTTTCAGATATCACGGGAGATTTTAGCGTAAAATCGCGGCTAACTGACTGACATTCTTAAACTTGCGCTTCCAACCAAACTTCGGTCGAAAAGTCTTTGGTCAGCTCCGTGACTGGTTTTGGGCATTGCGTCAAAGATTCGCGTCCCCAGCTTCAGAACCAAGTGGATTCAAAAGGATCCATAGCTTGCGCTTGTCGATCCGGGAACTTCTCTCGAACTTTATCACCGGCGTTTTCCAAGGCGGAGTGAAACGCTTTGTCCAGCCGGTGCTGATTGTTGTTGTTACGATAGCCGGCCTGGTCGGGCTCGGGTTACTGGCCATTAACCTTTATGTTCAATCTCCCGACACTCAGCTAAGATTGCGGGAAATCGTGAGCGAAAATCTTGGCTATCCGGTCTCTGTTTTTCGCATCAGCTTTACGCCTTGGAGCGGCTTTCATCTGGAGGATGTCACGGTTCAGGATCCGTCGGCGGACTATCCGATCATGAAAGCGCAAGACCTCTGGATCCAGTGCAATTATCTGCCTCTTTTCCGGCGCAAACTGATCGTCCGCCAAGTCATTCTCAGCGGAGCGGAGTTCCGAATTCCGACCTCCGGCCGACCGGAATCAAATGAAGAAGCGGACGAACTCCCAGTGGTTCGTGCAATCCCTCCAGCGGATTCCGGCAAAGAGTCTGCCACCAGAGCAGACCTGGTCACTGGAGCTCCTCGACCTGGAAAAAGCTCGCACCCCGAGAATGGCATTCCAGGAAATCTTTGGGTGGAAATTCGGAAGTTCAAAATTCGTAACGTCACGGTTTACTTATTAGGGGCAAAAGGCGTACCGACGGCAACCCTCCGCGACATCGAAGGATTCGTGCAATCGCACAAAGGGGAATACGTGGGAAGAGTGCGGATCTCGAGCGCGGCGATCGGCGATTCGATCAATGTGGAAGATGTCGGTTCGCCGGTGAAGTGTTCCAATGGAGCGCTGGATCTGGAGGAGATCACCGCACAAATTTCCGGAGGCGAAGTCCACGGAAGTTTTCATGCGGATCTGACCAACTCCCAAATACCTTATCACCTGCACGTTCAAGTGGCCGATGTGAATATCAACGAAATCAGCAGCCGCGCCGGAGGGATTCTTGATCGAGCGCACGGCACTCTGCAGGGGAAATTTCAACTGGCCGGGTTCATGAAAAACCCCTCGCTCGCTTCGGGCGATGGCAGTCTGGAGATCAAGACCGGCTACCTCGATCAATACCCGGTACTGAAAGAGCTCGGACGCTGGACGCGGATCGACGAATTGCAACGGCTTGACCTCCAGCAGGCTCTTTCGAAATTCAGCGTGGTCGGGCAAGACATCAAAGTCGATTCGTTGCAGCTGATCTCAAAAAACTGTCAGGTGAACCTATGGGGAAAAGTCGAATCTGCACAGAGACTTGACCTGAGCGGTCGTTTAACGGTCAGCCAATTTCTCAGCCAGAAAATTCCGAATGAACTGGAAGAAAATTTTGCCAAATCAAAGGACGGGGATGGCCGTTATCTCGATTTTCAGGTTACTGGATCGGTTATGAAGCCGCAGACCGATCTCTTTGAGAGGATCATCGGTGACAAAAGCAAACTGATGAAAAAGCTGTTTCGGCCCGACCACAAGGAGAAGCGGCGCGATCGGGTTCCATCTGGTCCCGAACGAGCTGGAAGACCCTCAAACGATTGATCTGGTCGCAGTTCATTCTTGTGCTCGTCCTGTGCGAAGCCGATCGTTCTCACTGTGATCGATGCAATAGATCGGGTTGTTTCACCGGCCATCTCGCCCGGAGACCACGGTGTTACCGACAGAATTCTCTGGCCAGCAACCGTAATCCCCCTCTGTGACCTCCGTGCGATGCCCTCATGAGAGTCATTGCCGGGTCGGCTGGTGGTATCCCATTAAAAACTCCGGCCCACGATTTGCGTCCGACTATGGATAGGGTGCGAGAAGCCGCTTTCTCGGCCCTTGGAGACTTCGTCATCGGCGCACACGTTCTTGATCTTTTCGCCGGAAGCGGCGGGTATGGAATCGAAGCATTGAGCCGAGGCGCCGCTGAAGCTGTCTTCGTGGATGATCACCCGAAATCCATCGAAGCGATCCGATCAAATCTTTCGAGAACAAAGCTCGATGGCAAAGTGTTTCGGGACGACGCTTTTCGGTTTCTAGAAAAGCATCAGAAACGGTATCGGTTGGTGTTTGCTGACCCCCCTTATGCTAAAAAACCCGGTGACCGAGATATTGCCGGAGAGCTTTTAGGAGACAAAGGTCTGGTTGACGCCGTCGAGCCCGAAGGTCTCCTGGTCCTTGAATGTTCGCCAAGCAAGGAAGTCAGCGCTTCACGGTTCTGGGAGATCATTCGGGCCAAAAAGTACGGCGCCACTAAGCTGCTATTTTGTATTCGTAAGAAACTCCCAGGTTGATGCTGTTAATCATTTACAATATTCTGCTACCGCTTGCGCTCCTCGTCACCTTCCCCATCTATCTCCGACGGATGCTCAAGCGCGGCGGGTATGCGCGGAGTTTCTTGCAACGTTTCGGTATTTACCCAAAAGAATTGGCTGACCGATTTGCTGAAGGAGGATGGAGCTGGATTAGGGCCGTGAGTGTCGGAGAAATCGTGATGGCGCTTCGCCTGATTGAAGAACTTAAACGGCAATTTCCCGATTTTAAGGCCGTCATCTCAACGACCACCTCGACCGGATTCGCACTCGGACAGCAGCGACGCGACAACCGGTCATGGATCGAAATCATTTATAATCCAATCGACTTCTACCCTATCGTAAAAGCCTGCTGGCAAAAGATCCGACCGCATGAAGCGATCCTGATTGACTCCGATTTATGGCCTTCATTTCTGGCTTTGGCCAAGGAACATCGATCCCCTGTCTACTTGGCAAACGCCCGGCTCTCACGGCGGTCGGAACAGCGTTACATCAAGCTGCGGAAGATCGCTCAGACGCTTTTCTGGCAAAACCTGACGACCCTCTGTGCACAGGATACAGTCGACGCCGAACGCTGGAAACGGGTTGGCGTGCCTTCCAATCGCATCACGGTGACCGGGAGCATGAAATATGACACTGAAAATTTGGCGTCCGGAATTGACTTCCGCTTCTCTCGCTGGCTGGAAGAACATGGAGTGAAAGCGACGCGCCCAATTCTGCTGGGAGGCAGTTTGCATCCCGGCGAAGAGGATCTGCTGCTTTCGGGATTTCAGTTACTTTTGGCTGAATTCCCTCAACTGTTTCTCATCCTGGTTCCACGTCACGTCGAACGAACTCCGGAGATCGTGCAGCTCCTGCGAGCCCGAAACGTTCGCTTCACTCTGCGTTCCGAACCGGATTTTCGACATGATCCGTCCGTGTTGCTGGTTAACACGACTGGAGAACTCCGAGACTGGTATTCCACGGCGACCGTGGCGGTTGTTGGCAAAAGCTTCTACGGCAAGGGTGGACAGAACCCGGTTGAACCGATCCTGGCCAGCAAACCAGTGGTCGTGGGGCCCCACATGGAGAATTTTCAGTACATCGTGGATGAACTTCGAAAAGCCGGCGGGATAGTTCAGCTGCATTCTGCCGACGCTCTGGTCTCGACGCTCGCGGATCTGCTGCGAAATCCATCGGCCGCCTCCGCCTTGGTGACACGCGCCTCTAAAGCCATGGCGCAACATCAAGGAGCGATACGACGTACTGCATCCATGATCATTGCGAACCGGGCCATTCAGTAGTCAGGAGTCTGGAGTCAGAAGTCAGGAGTTGCAGAATGGATGGCTCGTAGACGCCCAGGTCGGAGCTTTCCGCTCCGGCGCGGCGACCAAGTGCCTGCGCACTTTTCTCTTGCGCAGCTTGCTCTTACTGTCATATTCCGCTCTCCCTGAACGACCCTATCGTCCAGTGGCCCAGGACACCGCCCTTTCACGGCGGTAACACGGGTTCGAATCCCGTTAGGGTCGCCAACTTGCCACACGATGTAAAGCAGCTTCATCAAGGGATTTACAGCTTTTTGCAGTCAGCCTCCATCAAATAACGGTAACGCCGTGTTGGTTGCATTTGCCAGTTTTTGAGGTCATCTTGGCCGACTTGTCCGGTCCTGCCGCTACTTGGGACACCCGTTGACAGCTCGAGACAGATCCGCCCCTCATCTAAAGTCCATCTGCATGGGTCTATATACTGCAACTCTAAAACGGGACGGAGATTGGTGGATTGGCTGGTCGAAGAAGATCCGGCGTCAACGCCCAGGAGCGGTCCCGCGAAGAGTTGCTAGCAAGCCTCCGCGTGATGCTGGCCTAGGCGCTCAAATTCAATTGGAATGAGGCACGCGCAGCAGCTGAAAGTGGTTTTGAAAAGAGTCCTGTGCGGATGACGCGGCGCGAGCTGCTGCGCGACCTAAATGACCATGGCTGTGAACTGATTCGGGGAGGGGCGGAGCCCCAAGTGTTAGACTTGAACCTGCTGGTGGTAATCATTCCTGGTGACGAGCGACGAGAAGAAAAGGGGTCGCGTCTATACATTTTGAATTTGCATAGACGCGACCCCCCTTGGGACCGCCCTAATGAGACGCATTTGGATCTTTTTCTCTCTAGTCGGTGCAAGGCTTGAAGCGCGGCTCGCCAAAAGCCTAAGTCACGCCATCAACGTCTCCTGGCATCGCGACAGTAACTGCCATACCGTCAGACCGAGGGAGACCATCATCAAGGGCACATAAATTGCGACGACTAGCCAGGTCGTGCCCCAAAGATTGCCCATCGTATTCGTGCGGAGACCGTCGAGCGTCCCTGAACCCATGTCGATGATAGTTTCGGCAATCAGCACCCAGATGAGAAAGATCGTAAAACGGGCACGATAACGAAGACAAATGAGGATGATCAGCGCAAGCGCCCATCCGGCAACGTCACCAACGACAAGGTGATCACGGAAGCCATCGGGAACGACCATTCCCGCTTGCTGAGAAGAGTACAGTTGGAGCGCCAGGGTTCGGCCCAGATGAACCAGAATGAGAGCCGTCAAAGCATTCACCCGGCTGCTACTCTTCAACCAAGGGACAGCATACCAGAAGGCTAGGAAGATAAAGGCCGCTAGGTTCAAGCTTTGGGCTAGGATAATCGCTATCGTAGTATTCATTATTTTTCTCCAGTGATCGGCGCATAGAAGTTGATCAGATTCCCGTCGGGATCGCGGAAGTGCATCGAGCGATTACCCCACGGCTGATCGGTTGGCTCCAAGACCCATACCTTTACGATATCCTTGAGTCGCACTCGCTCTTGATCAACGTCATCAACTTCAAACTCGATAATCATCGAAAGATTATTTGCCGGAGTACTAGCTCCGGGTTGGTACAAATCCGCGGAACGCTTGCTGCTAATGGCGAGATTTTCCCCTTCAGTGGTAAATTGAACAAAGTCCTCGGTTCCAACCGGGGCTGTCCCCGTAATTTTCTCGTAGAAGCGGGCTAGTGCCCAGTACATCGACCGTAATAATGCGAGTGGATACTAATTTCATATTGGCTGCTGCTTTTCAGGATTACTCACGGCTGGAATCGAGACGATTTTTCCCGGCGCATCCCCCGCCTTAGGTTTAGCAATTTTCATGACATTTATTCTTTCGTTCTCAGCATTCTTAAAACGATACAGTAGTGTATCTTTAGTGCGATACGGTACCGTATCGTTACTGGGCAAGCCTGCAAGTGAAATATGACTGACTCCACTCAACTCTCTTCGGATAAAAGGGTCCAAAGATCAAAACAGGCTATCCTAACGGAGCCCTACAAACTGCTCTCGGAAGGAGGCATCGGCGGCGTCAGCATCGACGAGGTCTCGCGGCGTTCTGGCGCGGGCGAAAACATCGACTCCGACAACATCAAACAGCACAAAACGGGACGTATTGCGTCTGATGAAGGTCGATCAATGTGTGTCCGAAAACCTGGCAGGCCTCAGCAGAAACCGCTCAATGATTATTCCGGGGCGGATGAACAGAATCATGAAGGCGGTGGTCCCTCATTCTTTCGTGCGAGCGATGATGGCGAAGATGCTCGGCAAGTCACTGGCTAACAATCCCACGGAAACGCTTTGAAGAGCGATCATTGAGACGCCGTTAGGGTTCCGCCAGCTCGTTCAGACACTAAACATGCCAACCAATCATTCAAAGAACACAAAATGCGACTGGTCGCGGCGTTTCCTGATCGTTTTGCCCGGGTTGTCCTCTCCAACACCAGGCTTCCGGTCGCCACTTGGCCATCGCCGGAGTTCGATGCATGGCTCGCATTTAGCCAGACCACCCCGGAGTTCATGGTGGGCAAGATCGTCGACACCTTCACGACGCGAGACCTAACCCCTGCCGAAATTGCGGCCTACGACGCGCCGTTCCCCGACGAAAGCTACAAAGAAGGCGCGCGACAGTTTCCGGCTTTGGTGCCGGTGAAGCCCGACCAGGCCTCAGTGGCGGAGAACCGCGCCGCGTGGGAAATACTCGGCCGCTTCGACAAGCCAGTCCTGACCGCCTTTGCCGAAAAGGACCCGGTTAGTAAGGGCGGTGAGAAAGACTTCATCGAGCGCATTCCCGGCGCGCGCGGCCAGTCCCACTGCATCATCGCCGGGGCCGGACATTTCATTCAGGAAGACGCACCCGAGCAATTATGCGCGCTAATCGACGCGTTGATCCGGAGCGATGCCTGCGCCAGCGCGGTACCAAGTAGTGAAATACTAGGTAT
>DATHPI010000267.1:0-26928 GCA_035484035.1 Chthoniobacterales bacterium | reverse complement strand
CATGGCCTCCGCAATCTGCAGGAAGTGCTCAAAAAATTTCGTCGCGATCTCCTCGTAGACATGGTCATGATTGGCCAGTTCCAAAGCGATTCGCATCAGATTCAGGCAATACATCGCCATCCAACTGGTGCCATCCGACTGGTTCATGTATCCGCCCGTTGGTAAAGGAGCGCTCCGATCGAAGACGCCGATGTTATCAAGCCCGAGGAACCCACCTTGAAAAATGTTGCGCCCAGCAGCGTCCTTGCGATTGACCCACCAGGTGAAATTCAGCATTAACTTGTGAAAAACACCTTCCAGGAAAGCAAGATCGCCGCAATCGTCAGGATTTCGCTCACGCCGGTGCTTGCGATCGATTTGAAAGACCCGCCAAGTTGCCCAACCGTGGACTGGCGGGTTGACGTCGCCAAAAGCCCATTCGTACGCAGGTAGTTGCCCGTTTGGATGCATGTACCAGACCCGCGTGATAAGTAGCAACTGTTCCTTCGCGAACTGAGAATCGACCAAGGCAAGGGAAAGGGTGTGAAAAGCCAGATCCCAGGCAGCGTACCAGGGATATTCCCACTTGTCCGGCATCGAAATAATGTCGGAATTGTTAAGATGGGTCCATTCGTTGTTACGACCGAACTTACGCTCAGCTGGCGGAGGGGGCTGCGCAGGGTCACCTTTCAACCATTGTCGGACATCGTAGTTAAAATACTGCTTACTCCAGATCATCCCGGCCAGCGCCTGGCGTTGCACGCTCTTGGCGTCATTATCCGGCAACTCCCGCTGCAAACCGGCGTAAAACTCTTCTGTGTCCTGGCGCCGGCTCTCCATTATCGCGTCGAAATCGGTAAAGGGTGGAGTCTTCAACCCAGAGGCCAACCTGAGCCGCACTTTCACCTCGCTTCCTGCCGGGACTTCCAGAGGGAAATGGACGCCACACTTAGTCCCCTTTTGCGCGGGATTAATTGCTTTGGTATTTCCGTTTATCAGGAACTCATGAAACGCATCCTTAAAGTATCCCGTGGCTTCCTGCATACCATAAAGGCGGCGCACATTGGTCTCGTTTTCCGAAAAAAGGAAGGCTCCGGTGCCCTCGGTGTAAAGCGTGTACTCGCCCAGCACAGGATGTTGCACGGAGGCTGCGTTGTCCGACAGAAATTGAATCGAAGGTTTTCGGTCATCGTAACCCCAGGACCAGGTATTTCTAAACCACAATTGCGGAAGGATATGGATCGCCGCGTTTTCCGGTCCGCGATTGCAGACAGTGACCTGCATCAGAATATCTTCAGGCGCAGCTTTGCCATATTCGACGAACACATCAAAGTAACGCCCATCCCGGAAGGCGTCCGTATCGATCAGTTCAAATTCTGGTTGCTCTTTACCCCGGCGGCGATTCTCTTGGACGAGCCAATCGTAGGGAAACGCCCTCTGAGGGTATTTATAGAGCATCTTGAGGTAAGAGTGCGTCGGCGTGGCGTCGAGATAGTAGTAAAGCTCTTTGACGTCTTCGCCGTGATTTCCCTCGCTGTTCGTGAGGCCGAAAAGGCGCTCTTTCAAAATTGGATCTTTCCCATTCCAGAGGGCCAGAGCCAAACAGATGCGTTGATGGTCGTCACTTAGGCCGGCAATTCCGTCTTCGCCCCAACGATAGGTACGGCTGCGCGCCTGGTCGTGAGTGAGATAATCCCAGGCCGTCCCGTTTGGACTGTAATCCTCGCGCACCGTCCCCCATTGGCGTTCGCTCAGGTACGGGCCCCAGCGCCGCCATTTTGCCTGCCCACTGTTCCCCTCTTCCAATCTTTCTGCTTCTTTCATGTGAAATACCCCATCGCTTAGACCTGTGGGATGGGTTTTTTGAAACTGAACTTTCTTTGAAAAGAGCGAGGAAACGGCGTGGGCTTATCCGCGCTCTCCTTGGTTAGAGCTCTACAGTATTGGAACTATAGCGGGTTCGGCTGATTTACAAGCGCGATCGGGCCTGGCGAAACGAACTCGTTCGATTCAGGCTTTGCAGGATTATTTATGCCCGTGCTCACGGCCCGCGCATCTGCTGCACGGCAGGTTCTCGCAAGGCATCGTAGATCGGCGGATTACGCAGCAGGGTCGTTACGGCCATTGCGGCGGAGCAGGCCAACAACATTGGTAAAAGAAGCGTGAAGCAACCGGTCATCTCGGTGACCAGGACGATAGCGGTCACCGGAGCGCGTACCACTGCGGTGAAAAACGCCGCCATGCCAACGACGGCGAAAGCCGTCGGCTCCGCGGTGAAAAACGGGAACCAATGGCAGAAGAGTGTTCCGAGGACCAACCCACTTTGAGCTCCCAGCACCAGCATGGGTGCAAACAGCCCTCCCGGCGTCCCGGCCGCATACGAGACCGGCCCCAGTCCAAACCGGATCAGGAAAACGAAGACGACAACCAGCAGACCGTCGGTTCCGGTGAGCGTGCGCTGTGTGATCGCGTCACCTCCGCCCACCAGCCCGGGACCAAACCACGCAATCAAGCCAACCAAGGCGCCGACCAGGCCGGCGCGTACTTCGCCGGACCACCGGCGCCCGAGACGATCACAGGTCGCCAGCGCGCCGAGCAGCGTATGATTGTAGGCTATGCCCAGGCATCCAGTAACGATACCGACGACCAGGAAGATTGGAATCGCACCGAACCCTGGATCGGGCAGTGTTGGCAATTGGAAATCCCGTTCATTGCCAAGAAGCAGCCGCGCCACCGCTATGGCACTGCCCGAAGCGCAGAGCGTGGTAATCGCAATCCGGGTGTCGAATCGCCGCACGAGTTCCTCGAGCACAAACAGGGAGCCGCCCAGTGGCGCGCTGAATGCCGTGGCGAGGCCCGCCCCCGCTCCCGCCGCCAGGAGCGCTTTGACATCGTCTTGATCGCGGCCAAAAGCGGTCCCCATAAATTGGCCGAGGCACGCTCCCATTTGAACTGTCGGCCCCTCTCGTCCCAAGGCGAGACCGGCACCGATTCCCAAAAGGCCACCCAGAAACTTGACGGGAATTAAAATAAGCGGCGGTGTGGGTTGCTCGTCTCGCAGCACGGCCTCAACATTTGGGATGCCACTTCCTTTTGCTTGTGGCGCAAATTTACGGACCAGACACGCAGCCAGGCCCGTGAGTGCGGCCGAAATCGCTAGCAGGCATGCAAAGCCGACCATGCCGTGGCGGTGCGACCACTCAATGGTAAAACCACGGCACCGGTCGGCCCAGTCGAGGGCCATCCTGAAGAAAGCTCCGACCAAGCCCGATGCGCCACCCAACACGAAGGCCAAAGGCGCGAGAACAAGCAGGCTACCCCCCTCTGGCACCGGGTCGGGATCGGACCGCTCACGGATTACAGCCATCGCCGCCGGTATTCTTCCATTCTCTTTCCTCGCAAAAAACCATCCTGCGAAGCAAGCGCGGTCGTCTCAGGGAACGGACTTAATCGCACGAGAGAAACCCTTTTCTACCCATGATCAGCGAGGATCAAGTCGAGCAAGGCGAGGGTTCCGACCAATTGACCAACATCGTTGGAGACGATTACTTCCCGGTCTGGAGTCTGAGTGAATTGTAACAACGCTTCCTCCACCGAGTCTTCCGGCTTCACGCTGATGAACGGCAACGAACGGAGGTCGCTCACGAGCGAATCAAGCCGCGCTTTTCCTTGATGCATCCAGTCCAGTACGAGATCGAGCCGGACCCATCCCGTGCACCGCATTTCGTCGGCTACCAACGGCAAAATCGTCGCGCCGGCTTGCTTATAGGCCTTCAGAGCGGCATGGATCGAATCGGTTCCCCGAAGCACGACTGGATCGCGACGCATTAAATCCTCGACCCGCTTCTGGCGCAAGGTCGGAGATGCCCGATCGACGATTGCCCTCCGCTCCTGCAAGTTCAAATATTTGACGGAGCTGCGATTGAGAAAATAGCCGAGGGTAAGACTGTTCTTGGTCAACGCCTCGAAAGTGGTCTTATTGAGCGCCAGCAACGTGGTCGATTCCAGGGCTGTGGCGTCGAACTGGCGCGTAGTCTTTTGCAGCAATTCCCGCTCACCGAAATGTTCACCCGGACCGATTTTTCGTGTCGCACCGCTATGATCGTCCACTTCGACATGACCTTGCTCAATCAGGTAGAAAGAGAAAGCGGAATCTCCAATATGGTAAATCGGATCGCCCTTTTCCAGATGGACACGTCCGACCACCTCAGTCATGTTGATGTTGAGCAAGCTAATATCTCGGGGAAACAATAGCTCCAGACTCCATTCAAAGAAGACCTTCGATTTCTGCTCCAGGCCCGGCAATTTGTAAAGGTAGGTCGCCCGCCACATCAGCCATCCGAGGAAACCCGAGACTTTGAATCCCAACACCTTCCCAACCGCGTTGCGATGTCCTATCGATGCCATCTCGCCCAGAGTCTTGAATCGAAAAGGCACGACAGTCTGGCCATTTCGAGCGGCGATAATGTTCTTCCCCAGCAAAGTCCCTTGACGCATCGCGAACTGTGCGGTGGCTGGAGAAACACTACCGTCCTTGAGCGGCACCGCCGCACAATCTCCGGCGGACCAAAGGTCTTTATAGCCTTTCACCTGCATCGTCGGATCGGTGATCAGTCGTCCCTTTTCATTAGCCAAATGATATCGATCAATTAGCTTCTTGATCACCGGGTTAGTCGCGTTGCCAACCGTCGTGACCACCGTGTTAGTCTCAATGACATCCCCAGTGTTTAGAATCGCGCGCTCAGAGGTGATGGCGTTAACCCGGGTGTTCAACCTAACTTCGATGCCTCGACTCCTGAGCTGTACCTCACAGTACTTGCCTAGTTCCTCCCCGATTTGCGGCAGCAGATGCGAACCGCTGTGCACCAAGACCAAACTAAATTCTTTGGGATTGATCCGCGGATAAAGTCGCTGCACATCTCGAAGCAAATCCCAAATTTGGCCCGCCGTTTCAACACCCGAGTATCCACCGCCCACGATGACAAAAGTAAGCAGCTTGCGCCGGATCGCCTCCTCGGATACGACACTGGCAGCTTCCAGTCGCTCCAGGACATCCGACCTCAGCCGCATCGCGTCTCCGACCGTCTTCATCAGATAACCGTGTTCCGGCATCCCCGGCACCCGGCTCACATCAACGACGCTGCCAATCGCCAGCACCAGGTGATCGAAGGTCAGCTTCACCGGGGTTACCGACGGAGCCGGGGAAAAAGTGACCGTTTTCTGCTCCAGGTCGATCTCATCGACCGCTCCCATAAAAATCTCGCTTCCCTTGCAAAAAAGCCGAAGCGGATTGACCACATGTAGCGGCGAAATAGATGAACCGCTCACTTCGGCCAACATCGGATGAAACAACATGGCGTTTTGGTCCGCCAGCAGCGCAACATTTTTGGACGTATCTTCTCCCAGCCCCGATCGAAGCGAACGCGCACAGTAGGCACCGGCGAAGCCGCCGCCTAAGATGACAATTGGAAACGAGTAGTTCACTCCTGACATTTTTATCTGCGCCTTTTCATTTTGCAGCCCTACATAGAAAGAAAATTCGCCAACAACTTTTTACCCTCATTGGTCATAATCGATTCCGGATGAAACTGCACACCGTGTACGGGGTATTGTCGATGTCTAAGGCCCATAATTTCCTGTTCCGACGTTTCTGCAACGATTTCCAGCTCAGCTGGCAAGGTCGCGCGGCGCACGATCAAGGAATGGTAGCGAGTCGCCTCAAATGGAATTGGCAACCCGAGGAATACGCCATCCCCCTCGTGGAGGATCGGCGAAGTCTTCCCGTGCATCAGGCGATCCGCTCGGACCACCTCTCCTCCGTACACCTGTCCAATGCATTGATGACCAAGGCAGACCCCTAAAACCGGAATGCGCGGACCAAAATGACGAATCAGCTCGTTACTGATTCCAGCCTCGTCCGGCGTCCCGGGCCCGGGAGAAATACAGATTTTTTCGGGGTGCAATTGCTCAATTTCCTCAATGCTAGTCCGATCATTCCGCCGGACAATCAACTCCGCGCCCAGTTCACCGAAGTATTGAACCAGGTTGTAAGTGAACGAGTCGTAGTTATCCAGGACCAGAATCATAAGATTTGCTCTGCTCGCTCGATCGCCCGGAAAGTGGCCATCGCTTTGTTAACGCTCTCCTGGTATTCCAGTTCCGGTACAGAGTCGGCCACTACGCCGCCTCCGGCCTGCACGTACGCGGTGCCATCTTTCAGGACCACACTTCGCAGCGCGATACAGGAATCAAGCTGCCCGTCAAAACCGAAATATCCGACCGCGCCGGCGTAGACGCCCCTCTTCCCCTTCTCGAATTCGTAGATGAGCTGCATCGCCCGGACCTTGGGTGCTCCCGAAACAGTGCCGGCGGGAAAGGTAGCTCGCATTACGTCGTAGGCGTTATGGTTACGATGAAGTTCGCCGATCACATTTGAAACGATGTGCATGACATGACTGTACCGCTCAACCGTCATGAATTCCGTCACCCGGACCGTTCCGTATTCGCAGATCCGGCCTACGTCATTTCTCGCCAGGTCGACCAACATCAGATGCTCCGCCCGTTCCTTCGGGTCGGCCAGCAGCTCTTCGGCCAATTGCTCATCTTCGGCACTGTTTGCACCCCTTTTCCGCGTCCCTGCGATCGGGCGAATCTCGACGCTTCGTCCCCGTAGCCGAACGTGGACTTCCGGTGAACTGCCGACCAGGGCAAAACGTGCGCCAAGCCGCAGACAGAACATATAAGGCGAGGGATTGACGAATCGGAGCGCTCGATAAAGAGTGAGCGGATTTCCCTCAAATCTGGCCTCAAACCGCTGTGAAGGAACCATTTGAAAGATGTCCCCGGCTTCGATGTGCCGCTTCGCCCTGCGAACCATCTGGTGAAACTCCTCCGGCGTGGTATTACTCTGTGGACTGAGCGAAACCGCAATCGGCGCCGCGTTCATCAGGCGCGGTTGGGTTGGCTCCTCGAGCTTGTGGACAATCCGTCGTATTTTTTGCTCAGCCGCATCGTAGGCTTCATCGATTTTTGTTCCTACCACCACCGCATTCGCGAAAATCTTCAGGCGGCGAAACCGGTGATCAAAGACCAAAAAGGTATCCGTCACGATAAAGACCATTTCTGGCAACCCCAACTGGTCAGGAGGCGGCTCCCCGACGGTCGGTTCAAAAAATCGGACGGCGTCATACCCGATGTAACCGACGGCACCGCCGCTGAACGGAGGCAAACCGGGAAAATCAACCGCTCGAAATCCGGACATCAGCTTCTGCAGCTCTGCCAAAGGATCGACCGTCGATTCGAACTCGCGCCGTTTGCCGTTCTCTTCGATCACAATGTGCCTGCCGCGAGCTTCAAAATAAATTCTTGGATCGCTACCCAGAAAAGAGTAGCGGCCGACATGATCGTTACTTTCCGCTGACTCAAACAGGAACGATCGAACGCCGTTATCAATTTTTTCAAACACCGCGATCGGCGTTTCATAGTCGGCGACAAACTCGGTGTAGATCGGAATCAGATTACCCTTGGCAGCCAGTTCCTTAAATTCCGGGCGGGACGGGAAGAGCGGTAGTGAGGTCATTTCGAGTACACTTTTTCGGGATCGAAGAGCCGCTCCTCAGAAACCGGTTTTGACTCCCCGGAAGGATCGAGCTCCTGGTAAAAACAGCTCCGATACCCGGTGTGACAGGCTCCGGAATTTTGTTCCACTTCGAAAAGCAAGGTATCACGATCACAATCGGTAAACCAACGAATTAGGCGTTGGGTATTTCCACTGGTTTCGCCTTTCAGCCAGAGTTCATTGCGGGAGCGGCTCCAGTAATGCAGCAAACCGGTTTCCAAGGTTTTTGCCAGAGATTGCCGGTTCATCCAGCCCATCATCAAGACCCGGCCGGGCGCGGTCGCTTCTCGCACAATCGCGGGGATCAATCCGTCGGCGGTGTACTTAAAATCGAGATTCATTTGGTGGACCCACAGCACTAACTCAGGGTCTAGTCTTGTTCAAGCGAGCCATTTTCTCCCGGGACAACTTGGTTCCCGCAGCATCGGCGAATCCGCCGCCGTTGAAGAACCGTAAAAAACTCCTCAAACACGATTGTTTCGCAATAACTTTTAAACACGGCTTGACGCAGTACCCCTGTTTTGTGTGTGATTGAGGG
The DNA here is from genome assembly GCA_035484035.1 of Chthoniobacterales bacterium. GTDB lineage: Bacteria > Verrucomicrobiota > Verrucomicrobiia > Chthoniobacterales > JAFAMB01 > JAFAMB01. Next base: position 18,793 of record DATHPI010000267.1, on the reverse strand, counting down.
TGACGTGAGTAGCAGCGCAGGCAGGCCGCTACTTGTTTCTGAGATTGTTGGATTGATCTTCAGACTTTAACTTTTCAGCACGAGCCCCGATAACTCGCTTACTCGATGACTAGCTCGAAAGGACTACCAAGAAAAAATTTCACGTTCGGGCGAGCTTTTCTGCTTCTCATAGCAGCGCTGCCCGGAACGTTGGCGGCACAGAGCGCGGATGAGGTGCGCTCCGTCCAAAATATTTTTGCGCCGATTGGAGCCCCGGCCGAGATGATTCACCAGACCTCCATCTTGGTCTTGCTGATCTGTCTGGGCATCTTCGTCATCGTCGGTGGATTGCTTTTTTACGCGGTGGTGCGCTACCGCCATAGGCCGACAGACGATGACACCACCGAACCACCACAGGTCTACGGGAGTACCGCGATTGAGCTGGCTTGGACGGTCCCCCCGATTTTAATTGTGGTGGTTCTGGCGCTCGCCACCGCCCGCACCGTCGGCGAAATCCAGAATCCCAAGTTCGCCGCCGATCCGCTCCAGATCAGAATCGTTGGTCACCGTTTTTGGTGGGAGCTGCACTACCCAAAATACAACATCACTGCGGCCAATGAGATTCACGTGCCGGTCAGTTATTTGAGCACGCCGCACCCAGTGGAACTGACGCTGGCCTCAGCCGATGTGGCCCATGGCTTCTGGGTGCCTGAGCTAAACGGAAAGCAATGGTTAGTTCCAGATAAGGAAACTAAGTGGTGGATACAACCCACTTCACTAGGGATTTATCTTGGCAATTGCACGGTGCTCTGCGGTTATCAGCACGCCAATATGTTGATTCGCATCGTCGTCCAGACCCCAGAAGATTTTGAGAAATGGATCTCGCAGCAACGCCAGCCTGCAAATCAAAATCCCAACGCCGAAGCCGGCCACAAAGCCTTTGAATCGAACTCGTGCGGTAGTTGCCATACCATCGAGGGCACAATTTCCCAGGGGGTCTTTGGCCCCAATCTCACCCATTTCATGAGCCGCCAGACGTTAGGCGCAGGTGTTGCACCTAATGACGACGCCAACCTTAAATCATGGTTGCACGACCCGCAGATCCTGAAACCGGGCTGCCTGATGCCTGACATGAAGTTAGATCAAACCCAGTTCGATGAAATCCTGGCCTATCTTAAAACGCTAAACTAATCACCCTATGGCTAACGGAACGACAATTAACGAGTCCGGGACGGAGTTGCAGCCGGCAAGACCCGGGGAAGAGCGCGGAACTGCAACCGGGTGGGTGCAAGATCTGCTTTTTACGGTCGACCACAAGAAACTGGGAATGCTGTATGTCGGGACAGGGCTATTCTTTTTTGTCCTGGGCGGGATCATGGCGCTCCTTATCCGGGCGCAACTCGCCTTCCCGCACGGGCACGTCACGTCTCCGCAGGAATTCAATGCGCTGATCACCATGCATGGAACTGTGATGATCTTCTGGGTCGCGATGCCGATTGTCTTTGGGATGATCAACTACTTGGTCCCTCTGATGATCGGAGCGCGGGACATGGCGTTTCCGAGGCTGAACGCATTTTCGTTCTGGTTGACCTTCTTCAGCGGATTTTTTCTTTTCCTGAGTTTCGTCGCAGGTCCTGGCCTTTATGGTGCCAGTGGGGCTCCAGACGCGGGCTGGTTCGCCATTGCGCCGTTGACCTCTACTGCCTTTTCCAAAGGGCCTAGCATCGATTATTGGTCGCTCAGCGTACTCATCAGCGGTATTGGCAGCGTCACCGGTGGCATTAATATCTTGGTCACCATCATCTGCTATCGAACCAGAGGAATGACCCTGCACCGGATGCCACTTTTCGTCTGGCTATCCCTGGTGACCATGTTTCTGGTGGTTGTTTATATTCCTCCGCTCTCCGCGGCTCAGATTATGCTCACCTTGGAGCGTTTTCTGGGCGCCACGTTCTTCGACGCACAGGCAGGCGGTTCGGCCATTCTCTGGCAGCATTTCTTTTGGATTTTCGGGCACCCGGAAGTTTATATCCTTGTCCTGCCGGCCTTCGCCGTTATCTCGGAAGTTGTGCCGGTCTTTTCTCGGAAGCCGATTTTCGGCTATCCGATGATGGTCGCTGCCACTATCCTGATCGGCTTTATCAGCGCGGGTGTCTGGGCGCATCATATGTTCTCGGTCGGCCTGAATTCGTTTGGGGTAACCTTCTTTGCCATGGCGACCTTGGCCATCTCCGTTCCCACCGGGATCAAGATGTTCAATTGGCTAGCCACCATGTACGGCGGCAAGATTCGTTTGGAATTGCCGATGATCTTTGCCATCGCCTTCCTGTTCCAGTTCCTGATTGCCGGATTGACCGGAATCATGCTGGGCGTCGCTCCCTTCGATTGGCAATTGAATGATTCTTACTTTGTCATCGCCCATTTTCACTATGTCATCGTGGGCGGCATCCTCTATGGCATTTTTGCCTTCCTCTATTACTGGTACCCTAAGGCCTTTGGCCGCATGCTCGACAAAAAACTTGGGCTTTGGCATTTCTGGCTCTTCACGATCGGATTTCATTTGACCTTTGATCCCCAACATTTTGCCGGTTTCCTCGGGATGCCACGCCGCATTTATACCTATCAACCGGGCCGCGGTTGGGATATCTGGAATCTGCTATCAACGATCGGCGCGTTCATCCAGGCGGCTGGAGCCATTTGCCTGGTCGTTAATTTGTTATGGTCAGGTCGGAAAGGTAAGATAGCCGGGGACGATCCCTGGGACGCGTGGACGCTCGAATGGGCCACCACTTCGCCCCCTCCGGATTACAACTTCGAAACGCTTCCGGAAGTCCGGAGCAGACGCCCGCTCTGGGATTTGAAACACCCGGAGGATCCAGATTGGAAATTCGAATAATAGAAGTTCGAATACATCTCCCAAATTCCTACCAATGTCCCCAACTAGTCTCGAAGCGTGAGTTCTCAATCGCTAACCAGTACCGAAACGGAATGGAAACTCCCCTCCCCGCGAGTGGTGGGGATGATTCTTGTCATTCTCACGGAGACCGCACTTTTCTCGATTTTTGTCGTGGCCTACCTTTATTACATCGGGAAGAGCGTCTCCGGTCCGTATCCGCACGAAGTTCTTGAACTGCCGATCCTGGGGACCGTGATGCTCCTTTCCAGCAGCGTGACCATCGTCATCGCGGAGCAAAATCTTCACAAGGGAATCACCAGCTTATTCAACCTCTGGTGGGTCATCACGGCGCTCCTCGGGATCGGATTCCTGATTTACACGGGAGTAGAATGGCACAAGCTCATCTATGAGGACCATTTGACGATCAGTACGAATCTTTTCGGTTCCACGTATTATTCGCTGGTGGGTCTGCACGCCAGCCACGTCGTGATCGGCTTATTCCTGATCCTGATGATCCTGGTTTTGAACCTAACCGGGTGCGTCAAACACTATCATCACGAACACATCATTATGATCTCCTGGTATTGGCATTTCGTCGATGCCGTCTGGATCGTCGTCTTCACTGTGGTTTACGTGATAAGTGCCAAATCATAAGACTATGAATCACGAACACGGGCATTCTTCAGAAGGGGGCGTTGAATTGCCAACCCCCACCACGTGGCCACTAATGTGCGCCTTCTCGGTGACTCTCCTCGGGGTCGGATTGGTTACCACCATCTTCGTCACTATTGTCGGTTTCATCATCGGACTAATCGCCGCCGTCGGCTGGTTCCGAAGCGTTTTTCCAACGCCAGTCCATACCTTTTATCCGTTGGCAGAAGCTGACCGTCGTCCTGCTCCGATCAAGGTCTCACCGCGCAAGATTAACCATCTCACTTATGGCGAATCGAGTCATCGGACCCGTATTCCAGTAGAAGTCCATCGGTATTCGTCAGGGATCCTGGGCGGTCTTGCCGGAGGCGCAGTGATGGCGGTCTTAGCCATGGCTTATGGATTAGTCGTTCAACACAGCATCTGGTATCCGATCAACCTGATGGCCGCCGCCGGAGTACCATCTCTGGCCACTGCGGACTTGGCAACTTTGCGAGCCTTCAGTGCGGCGGGTCTGACGGTCGCGGTTTTAAGCCATCTTACTTTCTCTATTCTCGTCGGGTTGCTCTACACCGTCCTTCTGCCGATGCTTCCTCCGCATCTGGAATGGCTGTTCGGCGGGGTGATCACGCCGCTCATCTGGACCGCTTTGATTTATCCGACTTTTAACATCATTAACCCGGCTCTTGCGGCTCGCGTCGACTGGGGATGGTTCGTGGTTTGCCAGGTTTCGTTCGGATTGGTCGGAGGTTATGTGGTCTTCAAGTCTCAGAAAGTGGAAACCATGCAGAGCTGGCCGCTCGGTCAAAGAATGGGTCTGCATGCCATGCCACAACAAGATCAAGAAAAGTAGAAGTTTCAAAGAACGGCCCAATGCAGCCACGCACACTATATCGAATTCTGCTTTGCGGCGGCCTCGGCTTCCTTTGCAGCTGCGAACCGCCGGGTAAACCAAAATGGGAAGATCGTTGGAGGCCGCCCTCGGAACTCAAGAATTTTGCGGAGCTTTTCGATACCAATTGCCGGGCTTGCCATAGTAATGGTGAAACTCTGGGGGCATCCATCTCGATGAATAACCCCCCTTACCTTGCGATTGTTCCGAAGGACGCGGTGCACAAGGCCATCCAAGACGGGATTCGGGGCACCGCTATGCCGGGATTTTCCGCCAAAGCTGGAGGCCTTTTGACCGATGAACAGATTAGCATTCTAGCCGATGGCGTCTACAACTGGGCCAAAGGTCATGAGGCGCCCACTGACAATCTTCCTCCCTATAGCGCCGCCTTAGGCGATGCGGAACGCGGAGAAGCGGTTTTTGCCCAAAATTGTGCCAACTGCCACGGATCCAACGGGGAAGGCGTGAAAGGCAAAGCAGGATCGGTGATCGACACGACCTATCTGAGCCTGGTGACCGACCAATATTTGCGAACGGTGGTGATCGTCGGTCGACCTGACCTCGGGATGCCCGGCTTCCGGGACTACGTTGCTGGAAAACCAATGACGCCCGAGGAGATTTCCGATGTGGTGGCCTGGCTGGCATCCCGCCGTCAGGGACCGGCTCCAGGACAGACCGCAGAAGCCGCAAATGCTACCACCGGAACGCAACCCTCAACCACCAAGCAATAATGACCTCAAACGAACCTGAAAATCATCCTCCAGCAAGTCCAGCGGCGGAGAAGTATTCCACACGACGCGACTTTTTGCTGCAGGCCGGAGTCGTTATCAACGCGGTCGCGGGTTTCATGATCGGGATACCGATCGTGGGGTACATACTCTCCAGTCTGATCAAGAGCACTCCTAACGTCTGGTTCTCCCTCGGACCTGTTTCCAATTTCCAGGAAGGAGCGATGCGCATGGCGGTGTTTTTAAATCCATATCATCGCGGGGCAGACGGGGATACGGCGAGAATTACCTGCTGGGTCCGGCGGATTCAAGGAGATCAATTCAAAGTGTTCGCGGCGAACTGCACCCATTTGGGATGCCCGGTACGCTGGTTTGAAGAGTCGCAGCTTTTTCTCTGTCCATGTCACGGAGGCGCTTTTTACGCCGACGGCGCACACGCTGCGGGTCCTCCTCCGAGGGGTCTTTACGTCTACGAACATAAAGTCGAGAACGGTGAATTGCACATCCAGGCTGGTAACCTGCCCACTTTAGCGAGCCCATCGTAAAATCCATGAGTGCGAAGGAAAGACCGATCATTAGCGCCTTAGTGAACGTTGCGATGTGGTTCGAGCGGCGGCTCCACCTCGTCAAAGTCTGGAAGGCGACCGGCGGCCACCCGATCCCGAAAAGTAGCGCCAGCTGGTTTTACGTTTTTGGGAGTATGACGCTCCTTTGCTTCTCGATCCAGGTGCTGACCGGGATTTTGTTAGCATTGGTTTATATTCCGTCGGCCAGCGAAGCGTATCAAAGCCTGGAGTTCCTGAATTTTCATCAGGAACTTGGATGGTTCTTGCGCGCCATGCATTACTGGGGATCGAACTGCATGGTGGTCGTCATGGCGTTACATATGACGCAGGTCTTCCTCTGGGGAGCCTATAAGCACCCGAGAGAACTCACCTGGATCTCCGGTGTAGTGCTGTTGGTCCTGACCCTGGCGTTGTCGTTTACCGGTCAGGTGATGCGCTTCGACTCGGACGCTTACTGGGGGATCGGCATCGGCGCAGCCATCTCCGGCAGAATCCCGATCATTGGGGCGCAAGTTGTGAATTTGCTTTTAGGTGGGCCAATTATTGGCAGCGATACTTTATCGCGCTTCTTCGCTCTTCATGTTTTTGTTTTGCCTGGCGCCGTCCTCGCCCTCGTCAGTCTGCATCTCCGACTGGTTTTGCTGAAGGGCATTAACGAATACCCGAAGCCTGGGGTTCAAGTCCACAAACAAACCTACGTCAAAGAGTACGAGGAGATGGTCCACAAGGACGGGATGCCATTTGTCCCCAATGGTTTCGGGAAGGATATTGTTGCCAATGGTTTGCTCCTGCTGGTGATCGTCGGCCTCGCGGTATTTATCGGACCCAAGGGCCCGGAAATTCCGGCAGATCCAGCCCAGGTCATCTCGGAGGCTAAGCCAGACTATCCGTTCCTCTGGTTGCTGTCTGCCGCGGCTCTTTTGCCGAACGGTTCGGAGATCATCCTGTTCTTTGTTTTTCCGGCCATCGCGGCGCTCGTTCTGTTCGGATTGCCTTTTTTCTCCAATGTGGGTGAAAAACATTATTCTCGGCGACCGCTCTCCGTCCTTATCGTGTTGATCGTCTATCTGACGATTGGCATGCTGACCTACGCCGGACTAACCGGCCCGTGGTCACCGCACATGGATGCCTGGAGCGGCACTCCCACCAAGCCGGAATTCATCAGCGCACGCCCACCACTTGAACTGCAAGGCTCGCTCGTTTTGCAGGTCAAGCAATGCCGAAACTGTCACGCTATCGGTGGCGAAGGTGGGCATCGCGGACCAGATCTGTCCGATGTCGGTATGCGAATGAACTCATCCGAACTGGTGCGGCAAGTGATCCAGGGCGGCGGCAATATGCCGGCCTACGGAAATACTCTGACTCCGCATGAGGTTAGTGCCCTGGTCGCATATCTGGTTTCTCTGCGGCCATCCAATACGGTCCCCGCTCAAAACCCGGCGATTCCGTTAAGAACCGACCGCGTCTCATCAGGCGAAACGACCAAAGAGGCCAAGACGGGTGGGTAGCGATTGGCATTAGGGAAAATGAACGCGGCTTGAGTCCAATCAGGACCAAATGAGAACGGGTCACTTCGCTCCGTTTGCGCTATTCGTGGGTTTACTACTTTCGTCCTGCGGCCCGCCGCCGGGCAGTTCGCCTGCGGCGAGCACCGTTGGAACCTTCAATCCCAGCCGCCCATACGTCACTCCGAGCGCGACTCCATACGCTACGCCCGACGCCGCAGAAATTAAACGCGGGGAAGACCTCGAGAACAGGGAAGCAAGAGAGGCAGAAAAAAATGCCGCACATGCCAATGATCCGCGAATCAAGTAAAAGCCCAGCAGGAACAAATCGAGAATCAGATAGAGCAAGAGCAGCAGAAGGCCGAGGGCGGCAACTAGCGTTTGGCTTGGTATGCGAAGCGTCGCCGCTTTGCTGCCCGGGATTCTCCCGGGGAACCCAGGGTTTCAACCCCATTAGCGCCTGGATAATGCGAATCGCTTCGATTGGAGATGATTTTGTCCCGGAGGGACAGCACGATAGTAGCCAGGCACGAAGTGCCTGGGATCATGAGGAAAATAGCCCAGTCCCAGCGGGACGATTGAAGCCATTCAATTAGGCTGGATCATCGGCCCGGATTCACCAAACTTTTCGACAGGAGTACCTGGCGTTTCTGAAGCGGCATGAGCTCAGTTTCGACGACAAAAATCTGTGGGACTGACAATGACTTCAACCGTCCCTCCGGGACGGGCCTCTGCATCGATACCCAGGCACTTCGTGCCTGGCTACGATCAGCCTGTCCCTCCGGGACAAAAGCCTACAATGCCGAAGCAGCCGACTTCCGCACTGACAACCGGCAACTGACACTGACCACTTCCTCCCGAACGCTGCTATAGTAGCCGCGAATGCAAGATCCGGCAGATGCGGTTCTCAGCTCGTGGGCGGTTCCAATCGGGCCGACTGTCGCGATACTCCTCTCCTTGATTTTTTATCTGCGCGGCTGGATCGCTCTTCAGTTTCGAGTTCCGTCGCGATTCCCGGCATGGCGCCTCCTCTCTTTCGCGGCAGGTTTGGGAACCATTTTTCTGGCGATCGCTTCGCCCTTAGACGCGTTCGGTGGACTCCTGCTGCAGGTCCACATGATTCAACATCTCCTGCTGATGATGGTGGCGCCGCCATTAATACTGGCTGGAGCGCCTTACTTGCCGATCCTCTCCGGTCTACCCCGCGTGTTCGCTCGCGAGGTCGTCGGGCCCTTTCTTATTTGGCCCCCGCTGAAACGAATCGGGCGCCTGCTGTTCCATCCCGTGGTCTGTTGGATCGCCTTCACCACCTCCAACGTACTTTGGCACCTCCCGGCCTTCTATGAGCTGGCACTTAACTCTCCCGGATGGCACCAGGTCGAACATGCTTGCTTCCTCCTAACCGGACTTTTGTTTTGGTGGCACCTGGTATTGCCATGGCCCGGTCGCCCAGCCTGGCCACGCTGGGCGATGATTCCTTACCTGGTTCTTGCTGACCTGCAAAATACCGGTCTGGCAGCGTTTCTGACCTTCTATGACAGGGTTCTCTACCCGACCTACGAAAATGCTCCGCGGTTATGGGGATCGAACCCGCTCAATGACCAGGTGATCGCTGGAACAATTATGTGGGTGCCCGGTTCCATCATCTTTCTGGTGCCCGCCGCGATCATTGCCGTTCAATTCCTCTCCCCCAAATCAAAATCGCAGTTTTCAGATCATCGCGGCATGTCACCAGCGCGTGGCCCTGAAGCAAAATCGGCCACCCTGCTCCGAAAGATGGGCTTGGCCCCTCACCCCGCTAGCCGGTCGTTCGATTTGTTCAGAATCCCGATCCTCGGGTCCCTTTTGCGCGCCAAAGCTTTCCGACGCGGCATGCAGGCCTTCATGTTAATCCTTGCAATTTTAGTTTTGCTGGATGGATTCCTGGGGCCACAGTTGAGCCCTACTAATCTCGCCGGGGTTTTACCCTGGACGCATTGGCGCGGATTTACGGTGATCGCTCTCTTATTTGCGGGAAATCTTTTCTGCATGGTTTGCCCGTTCATGTTGGTTCGTGATTTTGGACGGCGTTGGCTTCCGGCAAAGTGGGCATGGCCTCGCTCGTTGCGAAACAAGTGGCTCCCGGCCTTTCTCCTGGCCTTCTATCTCTGGGCCTACGAAGCGTTCAGCCTCTGGAACAGTCCCTGGCTCACAGCCTGGATCATCCTCTCCTATTTCACGGCAGCCATACTGATCGATGGACTCTTTCAAGGCGGCAGCTTTTGTAAATATGTCTGTCCGATCGGCCAGTTCCATTTTGTTCATTCCTTACTTTCCCCGCTCGAGGTGAAGGTGCGAGAACCAGACGTTTGCCGCACTTGCAAGACCTTTGATTGCATCCGGGGCGCATCCGAGCAACGAGGCTGTGAACTGAAGCTCTTTCAGCCGAAAAAAAAAGGAAACATGGACTGCACGTTCTGTATGGATTGTGTTCACGCTTGTCCGCACGACAATGTCGGGCTGATCGCCGTGACTCCCGGCAAAGATCTCTGGAACGGCGAGCAACGCTCCTCCATCGGTTCGTATTCGACTCGGCTCGATCTTGCAGTGCTGGTGCTCATCCTGGTATTCGGGTCCCTGGCAAACACTGCAGGAATGATTGCCCCAGTCACATCTCTACTGGAGCGGGGGCGATTGCTCTTCGATCTCAATCGCCCTGTTCTTCTTGCCCTCTTCCTCCTGGTAGGAATATTTTTGATCCCGGGATTCTTCGTCTACCTGGCCGGGCTTCTCAGCCGGCGCCTGGGTCAACTTCAGGTGCCTCTGAAGCCCTTGATCTCAGATTTTGCCATGACCCTGGTGCCGCTCGGTTTCGCTATGTGGCTAGCCCACTTCGTCTTTCATCTGTTTACCGGTTCCCATCTGCCGATCCCAGTCTTCCAACGGATCGCCATGGATCTTCACCTGCCCTTTCTAGGGATGCCGGATTGGGGCATCGCTTCCTGGGCCGTTCCGCAACTATTGGACTTCCAGATTTTGTCCCTCGATCTAGGTTTACTGGTCTCACTTTATGCCGGGTGGAAAGTCGCGCAACGCTATCACCAATCAAAGAATCGCTCACTCCTGATTTTGATACCCTGGTCGCTGCTTTATCTTCTTTTTTTTCTTGTCGCTGTCTGGCTCATTTTTCAACCAATGGATTTGCGCGGAACAATGATGTCCTAGAAGATCATGCGGACCAGGCTCATTTTTCTTTTGCTCCTGTTTCTCGCCCGAACAAGTTGGGCGGATGGCGGAGCGATCCAGTTCCAGGGCGATGCCGGACCGTTTCATGTCACGGTTTTCACCTTACCACCCATCCTCAGCGCGGGATCGGTCGATGTGACGGTGCTGATCCAGGATCGTTCCAAGCTCGATCCGCTACTCGACGCTCGCGTGACCCTGGATCTCACTGCACAAGCCGGCTCTGACGACGGCAAGGCATTACTGAAAAAAGCGGCTTGGGCACCCCCGGCCTGCGCCCTGAATGTGCCTGCCTCCCTCGCCAATATTCCAGCCAAACTCAACCACGGCGAAAATCGACTCCTCTACGGAGCACTCGTCCAAGTTCCTTACAGCGGCATCTGGAAGTTGAAAGTCAACATCCAGCGTGACTCTGAAACAGAAAACGTTGAGGCCATGCTCAAGGTGAACTCACCTGCCCCTCCCCCGCTCGCCTATTGGCAGCTATTCATCCTGCCACCGATTGCCATCTTCGGGTTCATCCTGAATCGGAGGGCCCGGAAGAGCAGGAGTTCAGGAGTTGCAGGATTTCAGGAGCAAGGGGATTGGCAATCCAAGTAGTTGGGAGTGGACGACCCCCGGGCTAATTAGGAATGCTCTTGGCTCCTGCAACTCCTGACTCCTGATTCCGTCTTGCGCTCGCCGCCAGGATCACCGAATAGTTTCGAAAATCAGTTGCCCAGAGCGGAGACCAAACTCTATCCCGCATTAATCATCTCGTTCGCGTGAAAAGCATTCGCCTTTTGATCCTGGTCACAGTCGTGCTCCTCTTGGCGTTCTTTTCGGGCTGGTTCGGCCTCCATCTCTTTATTCAGAGCGATCAGTTCCGTGGGTGGCTCAGCAGGAAAGTCAGCCACTCGCTCCGGGTCGACGGTCACTTTGAACCTCTCGCTTGGGAAGGTTCATCCTTCAAATCGGCCGGCTTTTCAGCAACAGGAAACCCGAAAAGCAAATTGCGATCAATTCGGGTTACCAATCTTTCGGCCAACTTCGATTGGTGGCAACTCCTAAAAGGTCAATGGGTCATTGATCATATCAGCGCTGAGAAAATCGAAGCTGTGCTGGGAAAGAAATTGCCGGAAACCACTCCTCCATCCGTCGAAGCACCAAAGCAGACGCGCACCTCCGATCTCCTCAATTTTTTGCCATCAGAGTTCAGAATCGAACAGTTGTATGTGGCCTCCGCCGATCTCCATTGGGAATCGAGCAATGGTGAAAGCGGTCAACTCGTCGGAACCAGGGTGACCGCCGTTCGCAGGGGACCGGATCAATGGGACGTCACGGCCATCGGGGGAACTGCTCAACACGCTGGTTACCCTCCAGTGCAGGTCGGCCATCTCCATGCCTCTCTCAGCCAGGAATCTATCCTTATCCGCGATGCCAAAGCCCTTATCCCTGGCGGCGGCGAACTCCAGATGGTCGGAAAAGTCTCCACTGGACGCCCATTGAACGCGCAGTTCACCTTCGATTTTTCTGACCTGCAGACTAACCAGGTTTTGCCGCACGATTGGCATCTCGGAGGCAAAGCTTCAGGGCATCTTGTTTACACGGGAGACCTCGACCGCTTTGAACATGGCGGCGTCATTGGGTCCGTCAAAATTACCGGTGCCGCATTTGACATGACGAACTTATTTCCAACGTTTCATCAGCTCGCGAAATTCGGCGGCCTGAACGACGTCCGGATCGATTCGATCGAGGCCCATCTTAAATATCAGGAACATCAATTGGAACTTTTGGATGTCCGGGCCAGCTACCAGGATCAGATCCGGGTAGAAGGAGCCGGATCCATTACTCCGGATAGCCTCGACGGCAATCTGCTGGTTGGACTTTCACCGAGAATTCTTGGATGGATTCCAGGCGCCGAGGAAAAGGTCTTCATCGAGCAAAAAGACGGGTTACACTGGACGACGGTGCACATTAGTGGATCTCCACAGGAGCCAAAAGAAGATTTGACCAAACGATTGGTCAGCGCTTTCCGGGACAAGATGGTTAAGCAATTCAAAGGTGAAGCCAAGGACGCAGTGAAATCGTTGCTCGACATGCTTCACCAATAAATATGGCCTCGCTTCGTTACCGTCCGAATGTCGCGGCTATCATCAAACGAAAGGACGGAAAGATCTTTATTGGAGAACGTTCTAACGTTGCGGGAGCATGGCAATTCCCGCAAGGCGGAGTCAAAAAAACTGAGACTGGTCGAGAGGCGCTTTTTCGCGAATTGGAGGAAGAACTTTCTCTGACCCCGATGCACTACCGCATCGCCGAATCCAAGGGGCCATATCGCTACCTGTTCCCTCCTGGTCGAACCAAAGAGGGGTTCGACGGACAAGAACAGACTTACTTTCTCGTCGAATTCACCGGTGCGGATTCGAACATTGATGTCATGACGGAACAGCCTGAGTTCCTCCAATTCCGCTGGATTGACCCGAACGAATTTAAGATCAGCTGGGTGCCGAAATTTAAACGGGGAGTTTACCGCGAAGTCTTTTTTGACTTCTTCAGAGTGATTCTCCCGTAAATCCGAAAAATTCCGATTTTTGTTCGCGTAGTCGTAATTTCTTTTGACTCTCACCTGGTATTCCGTCATCACCAGTGGCGTATGTTGACTTTGGGAATGTTTTTGTTTGTCGGTTCCGCGTTGATAGGGTGTGTTTGGTGGGCGTGCAAAAAGGATGATGCAGATCGCTCACATTGAAATTTCTTTTAGACTAGATCACTGCCTCTGAATCTGGGCGTATAGGAAGCCGTTGGAGTTCAAAAGGTCGTGTTTCTTTATTGAACCGCGCTGCCAATAGCAGCTCGCGGCAGGACCGTCTCTTCCAATCGTCCTCATTCGCCAACGAAGCGGAAGGTAGCCGGGAACCTTCCACTACGACGTCATCCCCAAAATAAATCGGTGCTGCTTCTCGCAATCGATCATTGATCGTCGAAAAGTTAACCGGGGCCCCGCTCTGGTTAAATCTCCTTTTCTTGCTGTTCATCACCCTGTTGCCGTTCTCAACAAACTTACTCTCTGCCCACTCCCATCTTCAGATTCCAATTGTTGTTTACGGAATCAATGTTGCTGGTTTCGTTAACCTCCCTCTGCAACTAAACTTTCGGGCAAACCATCCTCACTCGACCCGATTGCAAAAAAATAGATTTCCAAGCGCGTTGCCATCCGGTTTACTACCAATGACCATTGGAATTACTCGCCCGCCACATGAATCGCACCATGCAAGGTGAAAATACAGGCCTATGGCAGCGACCAGGAACTGCCGCCCCAGTGCCAGCCGCAGCTAACTCCCCTGAACTGGAAGTCAAGGATGCGCAACTTATCTTCGCCGCCACCTGGCGGGAGCTGGAGGGGGAATTCGGCCGCAGCCGGATGCGCTTCCCCAAGGAGTTAATCCTGCTCGGAGGGGCTCCGGGCGCTGGTAAAGGCACCAACTCGGACTTCATCCGCAAGGTGCGCGGCATCGAGGCCCAGCCCATTGTGGTTTCCCAGCTCCTTGACACACCGGAAGCGCGGGCCATTAAGGCACGTGGCGGCATGGTCGGGGATCGGGAGGTAGTCGGCATCCTCTTGCGCAAGCTGCTTGAGCCTGAACAGCAGAACGGCGCGCTGCTCGACGGATTTCCGCGCACAAAGGTGCAGGTCGAGTGCCTCAAGCTGCTCTTCGACGAAATGATCACGCTGCGGCGGGAGTTTTCCGGCACCCCGGAAGTGATCCATTTCAAACAGCCGATGTTCCACATCATGGTGTTGTTCGTCGATGAGGCGGAAAGCGTGGCCCGCCAACTCAAGCGGGGACGGCAGGTCGTCGCCCACAACGAGGAAGTCACACGTTCGGGCGCGGGCGAACGCTGGGAGGAACGGGCGACGGACTTTAGCGAAGGGCTGGCACGCAATCGCTACCGCGTCTTCAAGGAGCAAACCTATGATGCGCTGGTATCCCTCAAGCAGATCTTCCACTACCATTTCATCAACGCCCAGGCGCCCGTCCCCGAAGTACAGGCCAACATCGTCCGCGAGTTGGAATATCAGAGTTCGCTGGAGTTGGACCCACTCACCTTCGACCGACTTCGGGGGTTACCCTTGGCCAGCCAAATCGTCCGGTATGCCCGCCAGGACCTGGTCCGCCGATTAGACGGCTACGAGGTCGAGCAGCCAGAAACCTTCGCGCGGGTGATCGAGTTCATCGAAGGCAAGATGATGCCCATCGTGGTTCGCCACGCAGTGTCCGGCATCGCCAGCATCAACTCCGAAGACTTGCTCTTCGAGGACCCTGCTGCCTTGGCAATGCTGATCGACATCTTCTCCGAGCGCGGCTTCCACGCCACGGTGGACGTCACCAGGATCGGCGTACCATTGCGCGTCGATCTGAAGACCGGAGAGATTTACTCTCAGGAGAAGAAGGTTTTCCGTTTTAGCGTGCGCTTCAGAAATCCGGAAATCCGGGGGTAGGGCGACATTCGTCCCGCGGCAGAGGCGAGTTAATAGTCACCAGGTATATGGTGAGGATGACGTCGCTGAGCAGGGACAAACAGAAACGCCCCGGGGCTTCGCCCTCCTACCTATTTTCCATCTTTCCATCTAAACGTGCGTCGCCTCACGTCCTTCAACCTGGACCCGCCAGTTCCGACCCTCCCAGCGCTGCGCGGTTTCCCAATAAAAGGTGAATTCAACGACAGCTCCGCTCGGAAGCCTTTCCGTTGGAAGATCAGAGAACCATAGGTTGAGATCGCTCACCTCCTCGGTTCCAGATCGGGTGATGCTCGTCCATCCGTCGGCTGACCATACCACCGTGGCTTTTGCGGCAACGACCAGACGCAGAACTCGACCGCTCGGTATCCAACGGAGTGGATAGCGAAACCCCCATATTTCTATCCGGATTGGCAAAGGCTGACGAACATAACGCTGAAACGCCGGTTCGATGCGATCGAAACAAACGCCATCGTGATAACTGCGCACCAGTTCGACATATTCTGCGTGTGACCAACACAGCGGCATCGCGGCGCCGGTCGGTCGACCGAGTTTCATACTGCCGTTCGGCAGGTCCGCGGAATCCCAAAGTTGCTCGGTGATCATTCCTCCGTCATTAGCAAACCTTTCCATCGCCGTAATGAAAGGCATTGGATCGTTTCCGGCGGCAAGTTCGTAATGTCCGCGCTCCCCGGTTAGAATCGGCCAGCAACGACCGACCCCGGTGCCATCAAAAGCGCCGCCATCCTCTTTCTGTCCATACCCATCGTGATTGTAGCGGCGCCAGGATGGGCCTGCAGGAAGATCACGCTTAATCACCTGGTCAATGACCTTGATGGAATCACGCACCAGTGGATCGCTCGCACCGCGAATACCGAGTCTGACCAGGGCCAGAAAATCGCCGCCAACCACATTCCGCGCGGGATATTGGCCACCTCCATTGGCGATCTGAATTATCGCTCGATTCGCGTCCGGGTGCGGGTCCGGCGCCAGCGCATCGGCCGGATTGATCCTGATATAATGTCGCGGATAACCCGGCACCAGCTCTCCGGCCGTCGTAGCCGTCCATTGCTCCACATGGGCAGTTAACCAATCGGCGTACGCCAAAATGAATTCTGAGGTGTCGGTTTCGCCGCGTCCTTTGGCGAACTCGGCGGCACAGACCAACCCGGCGATCACGGTGGCCAAGGTGGAAGGCGAGTAACCGGCGTTTTCTTCCCAGCGGTCCTGTCCCGTCACGGGTCCCTGCAGGATCATAAACGCCGCCGCCCGTGAAACCATCACCCACGGATCGAACACTGTCGGCTGGGCACCTTCGCGATGCACTCGCCAAGCCAGCAAAATAGGCGCGGCAACCTCATCAAGCTGCAACCCAGGCCAGAACGCTTTGCCATCAATCCAGCTGTTCTGCGGAAAGCTGCCGTCCGATCGCTGAATAGCCGCCAGCCAAATCAGGGCACGGACGGGAGTGTCGATTGCGCCGCTCGCCAGCAGCGCCGATGCGCTTTGCACCAAATCTCGGGTCCAAACCAAATGGTAGCCACCTACGTCATTATCCCCTTTGGTCTCTCCCCAGGGAATGCTCATCGATGCGACTAAGGCTCCTTGGAAAACCTTATCTTCGTGGGCCAAGAGCACACAATGGCTCAGCCGATAGGTTCCGCCGTCGTCGGAAGTCTCTTGCCGGAAATCGTAGGACGGACGCACGGCTGTCCGTTGCCACTCCCGGATATAATCTTCCCGATGAAGATCGAACGGTGTCGCAAATGACTGTAACAAGTTGACCGCCGCGCTCTGGTAGCTGTCACCAAGGCTGATTCCAATCGTGAATTCATTACCGTTCTGCAGATCAATTTCACCTGTTAGTGCAATGTTTCCGTTCTCCGCGGTGCAGAATTCCCACTCCATTTTGAAATGCTTCATCACGTCTTGCCAGCCGTCACTGGTGCCGGCATAACCGACAGAACACCGCGCAAAACCCGTGTTGCATCCCATCACTAGATGAATGCCTGCGCGCTCAGCGCGAAGCAGCTTGTTCGCGCTGATTTCAGACCAATATCCCGAGTTACCAGCTCCGTAGCGGGCCAAATGAGGAGCTAATAGAGCGTAAACACTCAACTTGCCCCGTAGCGATTCGTCACCGACCTCCAGCTTGGTGCGCATCAGGAACACTGAACGCCTCGAATCAGTCAGCACCTCCTTAACCAGCTGATACCGCCCTTTGCGTTCAGCATTGACCAGCCGGTAGAAGAGGCAGTTGCGCGCCGGGTATTCAATCCGATGATCCAAATCACTCTTTTCCTGGTGGCAAAATGTTTTGCCGTCGCTGATGAGAAATTCAAAATCACGCGTGTTCGGCTGATCAACCGTAGGGTAGTAAATCTCATTGATGATCCCATGACTGAGCGTAAACCAGAGACGACAGCCCTCGGAACGAGCGGTTCCAAGACCATCCTTTGAGCTCGAGGTCCAGCGCGGCTCAATTCCAGGTGCGCCAAACGCCACTCGATCTATGGTAGTACCCATTTCTTGAGAACTCGAATGTCTGTTAATATGAGGCAAATCGACGATGGGCAAAGCTACATTTGATTTGATCGCCAGTTTCTATCCGCTGTTGGAACAGACAGTCTTCGCCTCCACTCTGAGCCAGGCTCGGAGAATTTTTATTACTCAAGTCAGGGCAGGTAACCATATTTTGCTGATTGGCGAAGGAAACGGCCGATTTTTGTTAGAAGCGCTCAAACAAACCTCGGCGAACTCTTTTACGGTGGTAGACTCCAGTGCTCGAATGCTGGCGGCTACCGCGCGCCGGATCGCGGCGGTTGATCGTTGTCCCCATGTTGAGCTGGTTCACGCCGATATTTTAGAATGGCGATCCCCAGCTTCATCTTACGACCGCGTGGTGACCCATTTTTTTCTTGATCAGTTCAGGCCGGATCGTATCCGCCGAGTCGTGGAGAAGATTTCCCGTCTCGCTACGGAAGATGCCTTATGGATCAATGTGGATTTCATCTCTGAAAACCAAGATCTTCGTCAAAAATTTTTGATGGGGGTGCAATATCGCTTCTTTCAAATTTTTGCGGGAATCGAATCAGCTCTGCTCTTCGACCCGTGTCCCTGGATACGGCAGGCTGGCTGGGCCATATTGGAAACCAAATCACTCGATTCGGGATGGATCTCGGCACAACTCATGTCCAGACAACTCTCGCCCCCAACCCAAATAAGCCCCGATCCCCGAAATCTCTTAACCCCTCTGTGACCTACGTGACCTCTGTGCGATGCCTTCCCCGTTTCGTGCAGCTCTCGCCCCCATGCCCCGGTGTCCAAATAAGCCCCGATCCCCTCAATCTCTTAACCCCTCTGTGACCTCCGTGACCTCTGTGCGATGCCTTCCCCGTTTCGTGCAGCTCTTGCCCCGATGCCCCGGTGTCCAAATAAGCCCCGATCCCCGCAATCTCTTAACCTCTCTGTGACCTCCGTGACCTCTGTGAGATGCCTTCCCCGTTTCGTGTAGTTCTCGCCCACAAGCCCAGGGGTCCAAAAAACCCTTGAAATCGAAACGGGATCACATAGTGTTCAGAAGAACACTATGCCTGTTTCGCCTAAAATCATCGAATTACGCCAGATTTTAGCCGAACGTTATCCGCGCCAAACGGGTATCGGTTCCTGGTGTCTCCCCACAGGTTGGCCTCCACTCGATTCTCTCTTAGGTGGCGGCTTACCCAAAGGCGCGATCACTCAATTGCTAATTCCTCACATTAGCTCGGGCGGAACAATGGTCTTGCATGAAATCATTGAGGCCATGCAGGAGGTTTCTCAATATGTCGCGCTAATTGACAGCCGAGATTGTTTT
>DATHPI010000266.1:0-4718 GCA_035484035.1 Chthoniobacterales bacterium | reverse complement strand
CGGTTGATCACGCGCCGATAAAGATCGTTGAGATCTGAAGTGGCAAACCGGCCGCCCTCCAGCGGAACCAGCGGACGGAGGTCTGGCGGAATCACCGGCAATACTTCCAGAATCATCCACTCCGGCCGGGAATGAGAATTCATGAACCCCTGAATCAGCTTCAACCGTTTCGCGAGCTTTTTACGGATCTGCTTGCTCTTGGTGTTGTTCATCGACTCTTCAAGCTCGGCGTTCAAGGTCCGGAGCTCGATTTGAGAGAGCAACATTTTGATCGCTTCAGCGCCCATACCAGCGACGAAAGTGTCGCCATACTGTTCCTGAGCCTCTCGGTACTCCTGCTCATTGAGCAATTGGGTCTTCTGCAACTGGGTCTGGCCAGGATCGATGACGATGTAGTCCTCGTAATAAATGATTCGCTCCAATTGACGGGAGCTCATATCCAGCATCAGCCCTATACGGGAGGGCATGCACTTATAGAACCAGATGTGCGAGACCGGAACCGCGAGTTCAATGTGCCCCATTCGCTCGCGCCGCACCCGCGACAGGGTCACTTCGACACCGCATCGGTCACAAATCACACCCTTATGCTTGATCCGCTTGTACTTCCCGCACGAACATTCCCAGTCCCGGGTTGGACCAAAAATTCGCTCGCAGAATAATCCGCCCTTCTCCGGCTTAAACGTTCTGTAGTTAATCGTTTCCGGATTCTTTACCTCGCCTTTGCTCCAGGAGCGAATCGCGTCGGGTGACGCGACACTGATCGCTACCTGGTCAAAGCCTACCGAGCGCTCCTCACCAAAAATCTCGCGAAGATTCGTTTCGTTCATAGTGTCCACGGATAAGTGGTTGACTGACTAAAATTAGAAATCTGCCGTGATCGAGTCTTGAACCTGACGGGAAGCCCGAAAGCTTCCCCGTCACCCTCGATCTTCATTTGTTCATCCAGCTGCGGGCGTCACATCAAGGGCGGAATCACCAAATACCTGGGTTCGCCCACCGACTTTGACATCCAGACCCAAGCTCTGCATTTCCTTGATCAAAACGTTGAATGATTCGGGCGTACCTGCCTCGAGCGAGTTGTCGCCTTTCACAATCGATTCATAAATGCGGGTTCGCCCCTGAACGTCATCTGACTTCACCGTCAGCAGCTCCTGGAGCGTGTAAGCCGCTCCGTAAGCTTCCAGTGCCCAAACCTCCATTTCACCGAATCGCTGACCGCCGTACTGAGCTTTACCGCCCAAAGGTTGCTGCGTCACGAGCGAGTAAGGCCCAACCGCCCGAGCATGAATCTTGTCAGCCACCAGATGGCCCAGCTTCAGCATGTAAATATATCCGACCACGACATTCTGATCGAAAGCGTCGCCCGTCCTTCCGTCGTACAAGGTCGATTTTCCTGTCTCGGTAACCCAGGTGAATCCGTCGATTTTCTTCGCTTCGGTCAGGTATTTTCGGATCTCAGGTTCATCAATGCCGTCAAAAACCGGGGTGGCAACTTTGAATCCAAGCGCTTTGGCAGCCACACCCAGGTGAGTCTCCAGCACTTGACCAACGTTCATTCGACTGGGTACTCCCAGCGGGTTCAAGACGATTTCGACCGGCGTACCATCGTGTAGAAATGGCATGTCTTCTTCCGGAACGATCTTCGCTACGACCCCTTTGTTCCCATGCCGGCCCGCCATCTTATCGCCGACGCTCAACTTTCGCTTGCTGGCAATATAGACTTTGACTTGCTTGATGATGCCAGGATCGATGTCGTCACCACTCTCAATGCGATCGAGTGAACGTTCTTTCTCCAGATCCAACTCGGCAAACTTGTGCTCGAATGAACTAATGATCTCACGAATCTTGTTTCGAATTGGGCTCGGATCGATATCGACGTGATCGTAAACGCCCGCCAGTTTGCGCAATAGCGTCTTGGTAATCTTCCGATTCGCCGGAATGATAATTTCCCCGGTCTCCGCGTTAACGACATCGAGCGGAATTTTCTCACCCAGAAGAATGTTCGAGAGCGCTTCGGTCAGCTCTTCGTGCAATTCGTCTTTCTTCTTCTTGTAGTCTTCGCCGATTTGCTTTGCCTGGCGTTTCGTTTCGGCTGGAGTCAATTTTTGTTTCGCCACCTCTTTGCGGGAGGAAACTTTGACATCCATCACGATCCCGTAGGTACCGGAGGGGACAGTGAGTGAAGTGTCCTTCACGTCAGCAGCCTTCTCTCCAAAAATCGCTCGCAGCAACCGCTCTTCCGGCGCCAGTTCGGTCTCACTCTTTGGTGTGATTTTACCCACCAGAATATCTCCCGGCTTCACTTCGGCGCCGACGCGAATCACACCGTCGGGCCCGAGATTTCTGAGGGCTTCTTCGCTGACGTTCGGGATATCACGAGTGATTTCTTCCGGACCCAGTTTGGTATCACGGGCTCCAATTTCGAACTCGTCAATGTGGATGGAGGTGTAGATGTCCTCCTTCACCACCTTTTCCGAAATCAGAATAGCGTCTTCAAAATTGTAACCGTTCCATGGCATAAACGCCACCAGGACGTTACGGCCAAGCGCTAGCTCGCCGGCTTCAGTGTTCGGTCCATCCGCGATCACCTGGCCTGCTGCGATCCGTTGACCCTTCTGGACGATCGGCTTCTGGTTGATACAGGTTCCCGCGTTCGAGCGCATGAACTTGCGAAGCTCGTAAACGTGCAAGCCTTCATCCGGACGGCTGACCAGCTTCTTTCTCAGTTCTGGCGATTTACCTTCCTTCGTAATGATGATCTGTTCCGCCGTGACAGACGCCACCACTCCGTCGGCTTCCGCCACGATGACCGCCTTGGAATCTCGAGCCACTTTGCCTTCCAGCCCTGTTCCAACTAAAGGCGCCTCGGATCGAATCAGCGGCACCCCCTGGCGCTGCATGTTCGAGCCCATCAACGCCCGATTAGCATCATCATGTTCGAGGAATGGGATGAGTCCCGCCGCCACCGAAACCAACTGCTTTGGCGAGATATCCATGTAATGGATTTTGCCTGGATCCACTTCCAGAAAATCGCCCCGATAACGACAAGAAACTTTCTCGTCCGTAAAGTTGCCCTCCTCATCGATCGGCGCATTGGCCTGAGCGACGAGATAATTCTCTTCCCGGTCCGCGGTTAAGTAGTCGATCTGCGCCGAAACTCGACCGCCCTCTACCCGGCGATACGGGGTCTCGATGAAGCCGAACTCATTAATCCGGGCAAAAGTGCTCATCGAGCTGATTAGACCAATGTTGGGACCTTCCGGCGTCTCGATCGGACAGATCCGTCCGTAGTGCGACGGATGGACGTCACGGACTTCGAAACCTGCACGGTCTCTGCTCAAACCGCCTGGTCCGAGAGCGGACAAGCGCCGTTTGTGCGTCAATTCCGCGAGAGGATTGGTCTGATCCATGAACTGGCTCAACTGGGAACGACCAAAGAAATCACGAATCACCGCGCTTAACGCCTTAGGATTGATCAATTTCTGCGGCGTCATTCCGTCGATATTGACGTCGAACAGAGTCATCCGCTCTTTGACCAAGCGCTCCGTACGCGCCAATCCCACTCGGCACTGGTTGGCCAGCAACTCGCCCACGGTCCGCACCCGACGACTGCCCAGGTGGTCGATATCGTCGAGGATCCCCTCACCTTTTCGCAGGGTGATGAGGTACTTCATCGCTCCGATAAAGTCTTCTTTCGTCAAAGTCCGCTCGGCGAGATCAACTTCAATTCCCAGTTTTTGATTGATCTTGTAGCGGCCGACCCGGCCAAGATCATACTTTTTGGGATCGAAAAACAACCGCTTAAGCAATCCGCGAGCGTTGGCAACGGTTGGAGGATCCCCCGGGCGCAATCTTCGGTATATATCCTTTAGAGCTTCTTCCTCATCGTGCGCCGGATCCTTCTTGATCGACTTGATGATGGTGTCATCATCCTTGGTATCGACGACGCTCACCTCGGTGATCCCAAGCGTCAGGATCTGTTGGATCGTCGCCTTGGTTAACGGTTCGAAGGCGCGCGCTAAAGTAATCTCCCCGTCCCGGACGTCCTGGATCAGCACTCGAGTATTCAGCTCATCTTCCTCAACTTCTTTAGTCAGATTAAGCTTCTCGATGTTGTAAAAGAGCTTGATGATGTCGCCGTCGCCGCTAAAGCCAATCGAGCGCAGAAACGTTGTGGCCAGAAATTTTCGCCGGCGTTTCCGGCGATCCAGATAGATATAAAGCAGATCGTTGGTATCAAACTGCACCTCCAGCCAGGAACCGCGATCTGGAATAATTCTAAAGCTGTAAAGCACCTTGCCGTTCAAGTGAATCGATGACTCGAACGCAATTCCGGGAGACCGATGCAACTGGCTAACGACCACGCGTTCAGCACCGTTAATCACGAATGTCCCCTGAGGGGTCATCAGCGGGATTTCGCCCATGTAGACCTTTTCTTCTTTGGTGCCCTTGTCATCCCGAAGTTGGAAAGTCACATGCAGAGGCGCACTGAAGGTCTGCCCTTCCCGCTGGCACTCCAGCGCCGACATTTTTGGTTCACCGATGTCGTAACTGACAAAATCCAGGACTACTTTATCGTCGTAACTCTGGATCGGAAACACCTCCCTGAAGACAGCCTGCAATCCCACATTCTTTCGCCTGCCCGGCGAAACGTCCTTTTGCAGGAATTCCACATAGGAATTGAGCTGGACTTCAATCAGATTGGGCGGCTCAATGGC
>DATHPI010000265.1:0-19191 GCA_035484035.1 Chthoniobacterales bacterium | reverse complement strand
TTGAAACCGGACAAGTGGTTATCGATCAAGGGGACAGGACCAATCTGCTTTTTTTCCTGATTGAAGGTGCAGTTGAAGTGATTAAGGACGGCGTCACGGTGGCGACGTCTTCGCAACCCGGCGCGGTCTTCGGTGAACTATCGGCTTTGCTGGGTGGGAACCATACGGCGACGGTCCGAGCCCTAAAGCCTTGCTCTTTCCACGTCGTCGGGAACCCGCGCCAGTTCCTCACGGCCTCACCCATCGTTTGCTTGCATGTTTGCGAACTGGTGGCGCGCCGGCTCGACGCCGTAAACAAATATCTGGTTGATGTAAAGGGACAATTCGAGGGCCATGAGCATCTTGGGATGATCGATAATGTGCTGGAAACGTTAATGCATCGTCATCCCGCCAGCCGCGTCAGGCCCAGCGAATCACAGATCCGGCAAACCGAGACTCAGGATTGACCGGCAGCGAACCGACCGATGACCGAAACTGAAGCGGAGTGTTTCGATTGCCTGGAAGCGAGTCGGTTTGAACAGCAGAGCCCCAAGGATGTCTAATAATATTGGTTAAGGCGATTCGGGTTGGCGTGCGAAATTCCCCCAAATCTCGTGGCGCGCCAACCCGGGTCATTTCTAGACGTGTTGCGGCGCCGCCGGCCTACCCCCACCAGTAGGCTCCGCGCAGGGAATCCAAACCAAAATGAACGCGCGCTGTCCGAGCAAAGCTGCTAATTATCAAAATACCAAAAATATTGATTACTGTACCAAGAAATATTGCTTACCGTATTCAGTATGGTATTTGTTGCTTGATAGCTTGGATAAACGGCAATTTCAATGAAAGCCCACGAACTCCTCAGTTCACCTGAAACATGGTGCAAGGAATCTCCGGCAGAGGACCTGCAGGGGAATAAAATCCAAGCTTTTGATCCACGCGCCGTAAAATGGTGCGCCCTCGGCGCGATCCAGAAAGCCTACCCTTACTCGCAGTGGGGAGAAGCGATGGACAGCCTGTTGCGGGCACTCAGCGTCTCTGAACGGGGACTGGCTCAGATGACTAAATCTGACAAGGCCTGCTCCATCATGGAGTGGAATGACGATCAGCAAAGCTCCTTTGCGGAGATCAAAGAAACTCTGTTAGAAGTTGATATTTAACGTTCCGAGGGGCGCTCTCGCGTCTCTTTAACGCTTCACCGCATTCAGGTCAGGCAAGCCAAGCTTCCGGATCGACTCGCCCTCCGAAGAAATCCACTCTGCAATCAACATTTCGAAATCGAGGACAATGTAGGTCGGATAGGAGCCCGGTTGTCGGCCCGGATTAAAAACCCAGGTCTTTCCAATGCGATCAATCCATGAACCCTCAGGATAAAAGGGGGCATTGTGGATATGTCCGCTCAGAACAAGATCGGGTTCGAAACGGTTGATCCAGTCGCGAAGGAAGCGGTCGCCCAGCATCTTTTTTCCGGTCCAGCTGACACGTGCACCTTCCGGTGGTTCATGATGACTCCAGATCCATCGCCCGGCACTCTTTGCTGACTCGCGGGCCAGGAGGTCTTCCAATCCGGCACGTGCCACAGGTCCGTTCCACCAAGGGCAAGCGGTGACCCGCGTTTCGCCGAGCAGAGCACTTTCGCCATCGACGAAAAGACCCTCCGCGCGGCTGAGCAGCAGCCATTCGGCGAACAGCTCATCTGCCCCATTATGGCTGTCGCCGTCGTGATTTCCTGAACTGACCAGCAACGGCGCGTAGCGCCGAATGCGGCGAAGATATTTCTCAACGACGACGATCTGAACGTCAAAGTCCAAGGCGGAACCGAGATCAAGCAGATCGCCACCGATAATGACAAGGTCATAACGGCCAGCATTCGCCACCAGCCAGTCAAGCTGCCTGAGGGAATAGTGGAGGTCGGCGACGAAAAGCATCCTCATAAGTCCAGGTTGCCTGAAAGCTGGGCGTTCACGGTCATGATTGGTTGTCCTCTTTTTGAACCTGCCTCGCCCAACTTTGTGCCGACAGGGCCCGAAGTTTCATAGGGTAAACATCGTGAATTGATTCTTGGGCCGATTCAATCCAATAGGATCAGAACGGCAGGAGACCACGAGCCTCGCCAATACCCGGAAGAACGAGGATCAGCGTCACAGGCTGAAAAATTGAGCTCGATCTTATCCCGTTCCCGAACTGACACTGACACTGACACTAGCAGCTAAGCTATGGCCATCCATCATTTTGCACCGACGCATTACCATATCGCGATTGGCTCGCACGAGCCGGTCCTGCGAATTAACGACGGAGACACCGTGGTCACTACCACAGTCGACGCCTTCGGTAAGGATGCTGCTGACAGGCCCATTACGCCTCGCGGGAACCCCCAGACCGGCCCATTCTATGTCCTGGGCGCGGAGGCTGGCGATACGCTGGCCGTGCACCTGGACCGGATCTCGCCGAGCCGGAGGATTGGCTACACCGAATCAGTGGTCGCAGCGAACGTGGTCGATCCTTCGTATGTGCATGAACTGCCCGATCGCCAGGCACCTGGGCGCGAACTGGCAGAGTGGCAGGTCGACAATGAGCGCTGGACGGCCACACTGATTAAACCGGAAACCAAACTCGGGAACTTGACGATCCCGCTAGCGCCGATGCTGGGCTGCTTTGGTGTGGCGCCATCAAGTGGACAGGCGATCTCCACCGCGACCTCAGGCGAACACGGCGGGAATATGGATTATCCTGGGTTCGTGGCCGGCGTCACCGTCTACTTTCCGGTCTTTGTGCCAGGGGCACTCCTCCACCTGGGCGACGGTCACGCGACCCAGGGGGATGGCGAAATCGTCGGCACTGGGATCGAAATCTCAATGGAGGTTCAGTTCACTGTGCAGGTGATCAAAAGAAAACGCATCGGCTGGCCGCGCGGAGAGAACGCCGAGTTCATCTTCGCCGTAGGCAACGCCCGCCCGCTCGATCAGGCGGTTCAGCACGCCACGACTGAGATGCTGCGCTGGCTCAAGGAGGATTACGGATTAGACGCCACCAGCGCCAGCCTGCTCCTGGGACAATGTGTGAAGTACGACCTGGGCAATGTCTTCGACCCAGCGTACACGATGGTCTGCAAGGTACCCAAGTCAGGATTCAGGATTCAGGAGTTCAGGAGTTGCAGAATGGACGAGGATTCCGCCTAGACTTGCCCGCCAATCGTACTCGAACGCGTCCCCGTCTTGAGCCTTGATTTTTCTTCTCAAATCTTCGCGCGTTCATCACCGTGTGGTGCTCCTGATTCCTCAATTCTGAATCCTGCTTCAGAGCCACCGTGGCATTCGTCGGCCAACTTCGCGCAGTTGCCGATCGGAGTGGCGGTAATCGGGTAAGTAGCTTTCCACCAATCGCCAGAATCTGACGGAATGGTTTAAGTACCTGGTGTGACACAACTCGTGTACCAGCACGTAGGTCACCAGCTCCGGCGGCAAGAACAATAGCCGAGCGTTGAGACTGATCGAACCTCGGGAAGAACAACTACCCCAGCGGGTCCGTTGCTGCCGAATTGATACCGACGAGTAAGGGAGTTCAGTTTCGTCGCTTACGCGCTTGAGCCAAGGAATCAGATTTTCCTTAGCCCGCTGAGTTAACCACTTTTTCAAGGCATTCGCGCAAGCCGCAGCGTCTCCGATTGACCCTTGGACGAGAAGAGTGGCGGGCGGCATTTCCCGAACAAGAACCGGTTTCGTGTCGTCCCGGGAGAACAGTACCGTCCATGTCTGGCCGAGCGCCAGCAGCGAAATCTGTTCCGGCAACTGCGAATCCGACGATCGATCGACTGACCCCTGGAGCGATTTCGCCTTTTCGAAGGCCCTTTCGATCCACTGCCTGTTCTTCTCAATCAGCGAAGAAACCCGTGATGGGCTAAACCGCTTCGGAACGACGATTACTAACCCCTTCTCCGCACTCACCTGAATCCGAACACGCTTCGCCTTGACACTGATCCGCAGGGTGTAAGGAAACTTCTGATTCATCGATGTCTTTTGCAAGGTTTCACTAAACAGATACGACGCCGTAAGTGCCCGCCTCAATCGGTGCTTCGGCCTGCCTGCCCGGAGCGACCTGCCCCAGCAACGGTCATATTTGGGGCTAACGCGACCAAGAACTGGCCAAGCAGCGAACACTGACCATGAATACCAGTCGCGAGATAACGAACGAAAATCGCACCATCCATGTACATATTGTGGACGTCGTGGCGCAAAAAGAAGGGGGTTATACGGTGGTCGTACAACCCCACACAGGCTCAGAGATAACCTCTTCTGAGGTTTGGCGGGTAACACTTGCAGGAGACTATCGAGGTGCAACGAAGGTAGATCGCCTGTGGCACCTTTATTATGGAGAGAAGCCCCCGTATTCGCCTGGAACTTGGATTGATATCGTTTTGCCTGACCAGACCGGGGAGGCCGAACCCTCGCTCGCAGCGGAATAACGTCATTTTTGTCACAGTTCTCGCCCCACGCTGTCGGGTTTAGACGACAGGCGGTCCTCGTCGACCGCTGAAAAACGAGATAATGATAAAAATCACTGCAATTACAATCAGCACATGGGCAATCCAGGCGGCTTCACCGGCGATGCCAAAAGCCCCCAATGCCTCAGCTACCAAGGCAATAACGAAAAAGATGATGGCATATTTTAGCATTACCCAATTAAGCGCATCGCTGTGATGTTGAAATAGGAAACGGAAAGAATCAATTGTAGGCGCGCTGCCTCACTGGATTCACGGCTTTGGCTCCAGGGATGGTTTTAAGCAATCGCTCAGAGCATAGTAGCACAGGCTTCGAAGCTGCGTTTTTGCAACATAAATGTTTCCCAGGTATTGGGGGAAGACGACAACCATTTCCCCAGCGGCAGGCGAACATCACGACACGATAAGCTGCAAATTACTAATATTATGGGAGCAACCACTCACTCAATCGATATTAACGCACCGCTCCGCGCGGTCTATAACCAATGGACGCAATTCGAGGAATTTCCGCGCTTTATGGAAGGCGTGGAGGAAGTCCGTCAGGATGGGCCGAGAAATCTTTTCTGGAAGGCTAGGATCGCTGGGAAAGAGAAACAATGGGAAGCGGAAATCCTTGAGCAGATTCCTGACCAAAGAATCGTCTGGCAAAGTATTGACGGAACTCCAAATAGCGGAGAGGTGACCTTTGAGCGAGTGGATGAAGAACGAACCCGGGTCATTCTCACGATGGAATATGAGCCGGAAGGCTTTCTTGAGAAGGCGGGAGATGTATTGGGTATTCCTTCTGGCCGAGCCGAAGGAGACCTCAAGCGATTCCGGGACTTTATCGAAGAAAGAGGAACGGAGACCGGCGGCTGGAATGAGCGGATCGAACCAAAAGAGACTCCCGAATCCATTTCTCCTGATATCCAAGCAAAACCGAGTCCGATCGTCGAAGATACGTATCCAACAAAGACCGTATCCCCGGATCGAGAAATAGTGCACTCTCCTGGGATCTTGCCCATCGACCCGGAAGAAACGAAAGACTTCGGCGCTCGGGAAGCTGAAGAACGCTCGACCAGACTTGCTGATGTGCCGTCGCCCGCTGAGACGCCCCTAGTGGGCGCAGCAGATGAGCCGCGATTAGCGGACGAGCCGCGATTCTACCAGGACACCGCGTCCAGGCCCACGCCACAAGAAATCGCAGAGCGAGCCTACGAGATCCACCTGGAGCGAGGGCAGGCTCCTGGCCACGAGGTTGAAAACTGGCTCCAAGCGGAGAAGGAACTCTCAGAAAAATTGGGTGCTACGGGCTCAAAGGGCAGGAGTTAATCCGATTGACGGGGTAGATTGGATCTCCCCCACCGAGCCGATCGGGGGCATTCCTCGACCTCTGACATTGCTTTGCAATTGAGAGCGCGTCTCCTGGCTGGAGCCGCTCCCAGAGGCAGTTGTCTCTGGCACACTCGAGCAGTTTTGAGAGCAATTGTTCGCCGATCTCACGGTCGGGGATTTATGCCATTCTGCGGTGACACTTCGACCCAACCGGAAAAAGGCGTTTGCAAAGATTCGGTCCTGGGTAGAGGGAGCAGCTCTGGCGGAAAAATATTCAATGGCAGATAGAGCGGAATCAGAGGACGAAGCGTTGCAACTCCGGAAGGTCGCCATGGAGACTGCGACCAGCATTTTGCAAACTCGCCAGCGGGCCGAACAGGAGATTCGCCGGGCGAACGAAATTCTGCAAAGGCGGACGAGAGAGCTTGCCGAGGCGCTCGTGATCATGCGCGCCACCTTGGATTCAACCACTGATGCCATTCTGGTGACCAACGAGAAAGGCAGGGTCACCGATTTCAATGAAAAATATCTCGCGATGTGGAAAGTCCCGAGGGAAGTCGTGGAGAACGAGCCGTTGGGAAAAACAGGGGAGATAGCGAGCCAGTGCTTTGCCGATCCCCACCAATTTCTCGATCGCATCGAGGAAATTGTGGCCACCGGTCAGGAAAGCTTTGACGTGCTGGAGTTGAAGGATGGACGAATTCTAGAGCGTTCCTCCAAAGTCCTGACTATCGAAGGGGAAGTGGCGGGCCGCGTTTGGAACTTTCGCGACGTGACCGAGCGCCATTTAGCCGAAACCACTTCTCACCGGCTGAGCGCGATCGTCGCCTCGTCCGACGACGCGATTGTCGGAAAAGATCTGAATAGTCTCATCACCAGCTGGAATTCCGGTGCGGAACGCATCTTCGGATTTACCGCCGAAGAGATGATTGGGAAATCGATCATGCGATTGATTCCGCAGGACCGCCGGGAGGAAGAAAGTGAGATCCTCTACCGCATCCGGCGCGGCGAACGTATAGATCACTTCGAGACGATTCGTCTCGCGAAGGACGGACGGCAACTCAACGTTTCCGTCACGATCTCTCCGATCAAGGATTCCAATGGGCGAGTGGTCGGCGCTTCAAAGGTAGCCCGGGACATCACTGATCGAAAGAAATCCGAGCAGGCCCTCAAAGAGGCAATGCAGCAAGCAGACTCGGCGAACCGGGAGCGCCTGCAATTGCTCGACAGCGAGCGTGATGCACGTTCACAAGCCGAGCGTGCGAACCGAGTCAAAGACGAATTTCTGGCGACACTAAGCCACGAGCTTCGGACACCGCTGAATGCCGTACTGGGTTGGACCAACATTCTCTTGCGCGGAAACATCCAGAGGGAGGAGCTCAAACAAGGGTTGGTAACCATCGAACGAAACGCCCGCATCCAGGCCCAAATCATTGAAGATCTGCTCGACATGAGTCGAATCATCTCGGGTAAAGTTCGCCTGGAGGTGCAGGAGACCGATCTTTCCGCTGTTCTGAATGAGTCCATCGAGACACTTCGCGTGACGGCAGAGGCGAAAAGCGTTCGTCTCCAGGCCGTGATGGGCCCCTTTGCCGGACCGATTTCCGGAGACCCGAATCGCTTGCGACAGGTCTTCTGGAATATCCTTCACAACGCTATTAAGTTCACCCCCAGCGGCGGAGAGGTCCAGGTACGACTCGCATGGGTCGGTTCCGAGGTCGAAGTCAATGTGAGTGATTCCGGTGAAGGCATAGCACCCGACTTTCTGCCGTATATTTTCGATCGGTTTCAACAAGGAGATGCCTCGACCACACGCCGACACGGGGGACTCGGGCTGGGGCTGGCCATTGTCAAGCAGTTGGTCGAACTGCATGGCGGGAAGGTCGGCGTCAAAAGCCACGGACTCGGCCAAGGCGCGGTCTTTACTGTCCGTCTCCCTCTAATTGCCATCTATTCTGAGCCGGACCAGGAGCGTCGCCTTGCGCGACCTGAGCAGCGCGAGAGCAAACCGTTGCCGGAACTAGGCCTTTCCAATGTGCATGTCTTGGTAGTCGACGATGAGGCCGATGCACGCAACCTGGTGAAAAGGCTGTTGGAAATGGCAGGAGCAACGGTTTCGATGGCGGCATCCGCCTCAGAAGCGTTCGATCACATTTCGACGGGGCGACCGGATGTGCTGGTTTGCGACATCGGGATGCCAGGAGAAGACGGATATTCGCTCATTCGACGTTTGCGGGTTCTCGAGCAGAGACAAGAAAATGCCTTGCCCGCTGTCGCGCTGACCGCCTACGCGCGGTCGGAGGATCGCACGAAAGCTATCCGATCAGGTTTTCAGAATCATCTGGCCAAACCCGTGGAACCGGCGGAGCTGCTGGCTGTGGTGAGCAGCCTGGCAGCTCGCAAACCGGCTTTTCCACCCGAGCCCGACTAGGCGGTGTTAGTGCCAATATCAATTTTGGCCGCCGGCGGCTTTGTCGGCGTCAGTGTCAGTGTATAGGGTCTCTTGCGAATGATGAGTCCTGAAGCTGACACTTGGAACTCCTCATCCGAACCGGCAGTGACACCGATACTCCCCAGTGATTTCGAATTCATCCAGCACATTTCCCGTTGATGCTCGCGGGGTCACGAAACGCTTCGGCGATTTCGTGGCGTTGAACGATCTCAATTTAAAGGTCCGTTCTGGGCAATGCGTGGGATTGCTCGGCCCGAATGGCGCAGGCAAGTCCACCTTCATCGGTTGTCTCTACGGCTCGGTCGACCGCTCCGGAGGAGATTTGCGAATCTTCGGATTTGACCCAGCTCGAGATGCGCGGCGTATCAAAGAGAGGATCGGCGTGGTTCCGCAGGAGAACGCGCTCGATGAGGAATTGACCGTACTGGAGAACATGAAACTCTATGCGCGTTTCCAAAGCGTGAAGGACCCTCTTCGGCGGATCAAAGAATTGCTGGAGCACATGTCGCTGGAGCACAAAAGCAATGCGCAGATTCGATCGCTCTCCGGTGGAATGAAAAGGAGGCTCACTTTTGTGCGTGCTCTGCTTTCCGATCCGGAGTTGCTCATTCTTGACGAACCGACGACCGGTCTCGATCCGACGGTGCGCCATCTGCTGTGGGACAAAGTGCTCTCTTACCGGCAAGCAGGGAAAACAGTCCTGGTGACAACGCACTACATGCACGAAGCCGAACTGCTTTGCGACCGGGTTGTTATCCTTAATCATGGTGTGGAGGTGGCGGTGGGGTCTCCCAAGGAGTTGATCGAAAAAGAGACCCCAGGATTTGTCGGGATTTTCGAAGCCGATCAGGCGAACACGCTTACAGCTCACCTGGATTCCGGTTGGCACTGTTTCGTGCAAGCGAAGCAATATTGCGTCCGCGCACCGCAAATTCAGCATCTTTTCGCTTTGCAAACCGCCTCCGGAGTGACGGCGATTCAAATGCGCCCGGCGAACCTCGAAGATGTCTATTTGAAGCTGACCGGAGAAGAATTGGGTGAGAATGAGTGACTTCATCATCACACTTCGGCTGGCCTGGTGCGTCGTCGTCCGGAATTGGGTGGTCTATCGCAAAGATTTTCTGGCCAACATTTCGCCGACGCTGGCCGACCCGGCGTTCATGTTGACTGCGCTCGGCATGGGCCTTTCTCCATACATCGGAAACATCCACGGTCTGAGTTACTCCCAATACCTTGCTCCGGGAATGGCGGCCACCACCGTCCTCTTCACCGCGTTTTTTGAATGCAGCTACGGTTTTTACGTTCGTATGACGTTTGAGTCTGTCTTCAAGGCAATGCTGACCACGCCGATCGGCACGCCTGAAGTCGTCTGGGGCGAATTCATCTGGGTTGCAATCCGAGCGTCGCTGATGGCCGGTGGGGTCGGTTTGGTGTTAGCGGCATTAAGAATATTACCTAACCCGTGGGCGGTGTTTCTTTTTCCGTTGATTGGCGGGATCCTCGCCATCCCCTGTGGCGCGATAGGACTACTAGCCTCGTCGTACGTTCGCAACATTAACCAATTTCAAACCGTTTATTCTTTTATCATCGCGCCGATGTACTTCCTGTCTGGCACCTTCTTTCCTATTTCGGATCGCTCGATCCTCGGAGTCATAGTCCAGATTTCGCCATTCTTCCACGGCGTACGCTTACTCCAGATCGCGGCTTGGAATCAGTTCTCGCTGCAAACAATCGCCTATCATCTCGGTGTCATGCTGGCCTATGGACTCATCCTGGGGGCTTGGTCTTTCGTGCGGATTCGTAAGAAGTTGATCAATTAATTAGCACGAAAGAAGTTCAGGAATACAGGAGTTGCAGAATGGAACCCTTTTCGGCGTCTCACTTGGATCCCGTCACTTTTTCAGCTTAATCCGTTTATAGCTCTGCATCGTTTCGGTGATCGCTTTTTCGACCGGCAAACGCTCCATGCTCGAAGCACCATAGAAACCGTGCACACCCTTGGTCTGATGAAGAACATATTCGGCATCCTCCGGCTCTGAGATCGGACCGCCGTGACACAAGACAATAACGTCGTTCTTGGCCGACTTTGCCGCATCGGCGATCTCCTGCACTTTCGCCGGTGCTTCTTCCAGGGTAACCGCCGTCGAGGCGCCGATTGAGCCTTTAGTCGTCAGACCGAGATGAGCCACGATGATGTCGGCTCCGGCCAGGGCCATCGCTGTGGCTTCAGCCGGATTGAAGCAGTAGGGAGTGGTCAGCAAATCCATCGCGTGGGCCATCCGAATCATCTCGACTTCCAGTCCGTAACCCATCCCCGTCTCTTCGAGATTTTTGCGAAATAGCCCATCGTAAAGGCCCACCGTGGGAAAGTTTTGCACGCCGGCGAAGCCAACTTCTTTCACCTGCTTCAGGAAAAGGGGAATCTGTCGGAACGGATCTGTCCCACAAACACCCGCCAGGACCGGCGTCTGCTTCACCACGGTTAAGACCTCGGCAGCCATCTCCATGACGATCGCGTTGGCATCACCGTATGGCATCATGCCGGCCAGCGATCCACGGCCCGCCATCCGATAACGCCCACTATTGTAAATCACGATCAAATCAACACCACCCACCTCTTCAAACTTCGCCGTTATGCCGGTCCCTGCGCCACCACCAATAATGGGCTGATGGGTTGATATCAGCTTACGCAGCCGTTTCAGAATCTGTTGTCTAGTGTGTGCCATTGGCGGTTTTTGCCTGTTGAATGAGTTGAATGATCCATTCGACGGCCTTGGCTGCGAATTCCGGATCGTTGATGTTTCGATCCACCTCGACAAAAGGAATCCCGGGTCTGAGGTTCCCTTTAATCGCATCGAACATGGCCTGATCGGCCGCGCGATCGCAAAATGGTTGGCCCTCTCCGTCCAACATGGAGACGCCACGCAACGGGATGAGGAAGGCCACCGGCCCCTTTGCAGCATTGG
This sequence comes from Chthoniobacterales bacterium, assembly GCA_035484035.1. Lineage (GTDB taxonomy): Bacteria > Verrucomicrobiota > Verrucomicrobiia > Chthoniobacterales > JAFAMB01 > JAFAMB01. The sequence goes on along the minus strand of DATHPI010000265.1, from coordinate 7,985 downwards.
CTTTCCGGGCAAAGATCTCCCCCATTTGCCGATTCTCATTAGCATCGGTGCGCATTAGGGTGACAGAAGGATTCCATTCGTAAAACAATCGATTGATCTCTCGATATCTGGCCGGAACGGTAGAAGGCGCTCCAAAGTTAACCATGTCGACACAACCCGGGACAATCAGATGGGGTAAAGCGCGGTGGCCGGGAGCATCTAAACGGTCCGGGCCCGCGTTGAAAACCCCGCCGCAAATCTCGTCGGCCCATTCGGTGGTGGTGATATCCAGTACCGCTTCCACCAATCCATCGGCGACCAGTGTCTCCATCGCCCGTCCGCCGGTGCCAGTGGCGTGAAAGATCAGCACTTCAAACCCCTTTGCATTTAGGGTCTTTGCACAGGCATTCACGCAGTCGGTGGTATTGCCAAACATCGAGGCGGCAATGATGGGCCGATCTTCGGTCGAAACCGGAACATCGCTTTCGACCATTCCGCAAATCGCCCCGGCCGCGCGCGAGTAGACCAGCCGCGAGATGCGATTAAGTCCCGCGACATCCACGATCGACGGCATCATGGTGATATCTTTTCCACGCACGTAAAAGGAGACATCCCCCGAAGCAACGGTCGACACCAGGACTTTGGGGACGCCGATCGGCAACGCACGCATCGCGGAGGCGATGATTGCAGAGCCACCAGAACCCCCCATCCCTATGATACCGTCCAGTCTCCCTTCCCGGAACAATTGCACCACCAATTTGGGCGCCGCTTCGTTGAAGCTCTTCATGGCAGCAGCTTTGTCTTTGCTGGACCGCAGATCGGCCAAATTGATTCCACCGGCTCTCGCGACATCTTCCGCTTCGTAGTCCACCGCGAACAAGGTAGTGCTCCCTAGCACTCCGATATTGACCATGAAGGTTTGATGGCCGCGTCGATGAATCTCGCGACGCACGAAGGCGTGGTCTTCGCCTTTGGTATCAAAGGCTCCAATGATACAGATGGTCTTTGGCATGGGGTCTGGACGGGGTGAGTATCTCGGTCGCCCTTTCCCTCAGGTCGGTTCTTCGGGGGTCATCAATCGAGGAGCGACGCTTGGTCTCCTGGTCGTTCCCGGTGAACCATTCTCATCGGAATCGGGCACCGCGATGTCATTCGCTTTAACGCAGGATCAACCAACAATCCAGATCAAGCCGCGGAAGACGGTGACAAGCTCGCCACGGTAAATTTTGAAAGCTGCCGATAGCTCGCCGCGCTCGTTCCTCGACGCGCACATTTTAATTATCGGATTTTAATTCGGCCCGATATTTTTGAATTTCGTCTTTATACTCTTGTTTGCCTTTGTTGTAGGCATCGGTCGAGATCTCTTGGTTCTGATACATTTTTTCCAATCGCGCTCTTTTGCGTTCGGCCTCCGCCCGCTTTTTCTCGAGGCTTTTCCGCGCAGCCTTCGTTAGGGGCTTATCCGTATCACTGGATTGGGCACCAGTTTTCTGTTCATGGGGCGCAACAGACGGAGCAGGCGTCGGAGCCACGGTCGAGGTTAATACCAGCGGCGAAGACTTCGGACTGACTGTTGCAGACGGAGAAGGGGATCCTCCGGCGGTAGCCTTGTTGGGGTCGGACAATGGCAACAAGATCTCTTTTGCCTTGAGGGCCGGCGTTGCGGTTGCGGAAGGAGTTGCCGCCGCGATCGCCTTTGGCTTGGCCGTCAGGTGCTTGAACGTGAATAAGGCGGCTAGTCCAATGACCACCAGGACAGCAAGGGCACCTACGGCGAGGAGACTGGTCACTAAGATCTTTGACGAATTCCGACGCCGTCGAACACCGCTCGACAAATTTTTCGCTCGGGTTCTCAAAGGCAAACGATAGAGTTTGTTCATGGAAGGTTTTCGCCAACTTATACAACATCTTGTGTAGTATAAAGAGGTTTCTCGCAAGATATGCGGATTGTTCAGGAGTCAGGAGTTCAGGAGTTACAGAATGAGGAAGTCTTCTCCTCAGCTTCCAATCTCAATTTCACCTCTGCGCCGGCAAGCACCTCCTGGCTGCTGGCTTCTCTGCAACGGCGAGACTCAGTCGAGGGCGGCTTGCTTTGGAATTTTCACGTGCGCTAGCCTGTGCATTGCTCCTGGCTCCCGGCTCCTGACTCCCGGCTCCTGGCTCCTGACTCCTGTTCGTGAGAATGGTTGCCCGTTCAACGTCAGACGTTTATCCGAATCTCATCACGCCGGCGCCTTACCGATACTCAGCGGCGCCTCCGGCATCGAAGAAGGTCTGGTGACGTGATGACGCTGAGTGTGCAACTCGCGGTTCACACAAAGGAAGTGCCGGAAATCCGGAGGATTAGCTCCGACATGAAAGGAGCGTGCCTTATCAATGGTCTCTCGCTCGCCCTTGGTCAAACGTTCCTGCATCAACAGGTACTCGGTCCAAGATGGGTACAACATTTCCATCCGGTAACTGTTCGGCCGGCCGAGGTCTTCGTGCAGCCGCCAGCTAAAGGCGCCATTTCGCAAGTGAATCAACCGGACTTCGCGTAGGACATCAATCATCCCTAAGCCCCGAGTTCGATCGATTTCCACGTCAATCATGATCGCCACCGGCCCGTCATGGGGTGCCGGAATGTGAATCAGCTTGTGCGAAGATCCGGCAACCGGACCCGGTTCGAAATCAAGGGTGCTCGTGAAGTCAATCGATAAGCGGAATTGAAGCACCAAACTTGCCAGTTGCAGGAGGCACGCAACGATCAGCGTGGCTTGCACCCCCCAAATGGAAACCGAAGTACCCCAGACAATGCCTCCCAGAGCCATGGCACCCTGTGCCGCCATGATAATCGTGGCGTTCATCCGGCCGCGCGCCCAACTTGGCATGGCGCGCTGCCCGGCCACCCAGAGCTCGGAGGCCGCCATTGTCCAGGCAGCTCCGGCTAGACCGGCGGCAATCAGGAAGAGTGTGGTCTCTCGAACGGTCCCCATCAGAAAAAATACAATGGCGACTAAGACGTTCGCCACCACAGTGACCGTATTGGAATGAAATCTTCCTCTTGCCCAAGGAAGGATGAAGACGGCTCCCAGGACGGAGCCAACCCCCATACAGGTAAAGACCAGGCCAAGGTTTGAAGGATCCAAGTGCAGTTCCCTCAAGCCGACGACCGGGACCAACGCCGGGATGATCGAGATGAAAAACGCGAACAAGAGATTGCGGGCAAGGACGATCTGAATGCCCGGGGTGTAGAGAACATACCGGATCGCGGTGACAAAGGATTCCAGGAAACTCTCCAATGGAAGGTTCGATGGCGGTTTTGGGTGCTTCAAACGTTGGATCGCGAACAAGAGGAAAAAAAAGCAAACTGAATTCATCGCGAAAACGACGTTCGGATTGACCACCCGAAGAAGTAATCCGCCGAGAGCCGGCCCGATAATTCCAGAAATATTCAACTGCAATCCGCCGAGTGTTGAGGCAGAGGGCAGTTCCTCGTTGGAAACGATTTCGGGCTGAATCGAGGTCCAGGCGGGCGAGTAGAAGGCAAAGCCGGTTCCGATCATAAAGACCGCCGTCAAAAGAATCCACGGATTGACCAGATTTAAGAATCCGAAAAGAGCCAGTCCGCCGGCCGCAAACCCCAGCCACACGGTCATGAAGAACATCATGCGTTTGCGGTCAACCATGTCGGCGAGCGCACCCGCAGGGAGGGTAAAGAAGAAAAATGGCAACGAAGCCACGGTAGACATCAACGAAAGAAAAAGAGGTGATTCGCTCACCCTGTTCATTGTCCAGGTGGCGGCTGTATCTTGCGCCGCCACGCAGGTGCCAGAGATTAAACTGGCAAGCCACATATTTCGAAAAACCGGGTTCCGGAGGGCGGTCCAAGTGGAATTTGCGCTCATTGGGGGATCTTTAACATTGTTGATTAGCAGATAACGGCCACTCGATCCAGGAGACATTGCACACCGCATCGTCTAGCGGCCACGAACCGATGTGTCCTTCATCCTCGGTCTTCAGGAGGATGAGCCGGCCGAATGCTCAGAAATTCCAAGTAGAATCTCCAGGGATCAGACCAGCCGTTCAGCGTTCAAGTCTTCTTGCCGGACCGGATGTCCCTGCCCAGCCGATGGCGGGACAAAAGGATCAATCTGCTTTCCGCCCAAGAGCTCCTTGTTCACCGAAATGAAGTGTTTCACATTGGGACCGTCCGGTCTAATATCGAGACTCCAGGCCTTCTCGAGACTGACATGCTCCTCCTTGGTTATCCGCTCGTGCTGCAGGAGATGCTCGGACCACGATGCGACCAACATTTCCAACCTGAAAAAGTGGCACTCGGAGAGGTCCTCATCAAGGCGCCAGCTAAAGGCGCCGTTTCGCAGATGCATCAACCGGACCGCCCGCATCAGCTCCAGAAATCGGGCGCGATTCACGGGAGCGATTTGAAAATCGATTGTGATCGCCACGGGGCCATCCTCGGGCTGCGGTGCGTGAAGCATGTTATGGTAGTAAGTCGCGGTCACGGCCGGATCGAAGTTCAGCTTCCCGGTAAAGTCGATTGAGAGAGGGAATGCGAGCGCCAGGCTCGAGAGCAGCAAGGCCGCAGCTGCCAAGAGGGTGAAACTCACGCCGAGGGAAGCGGCCGATCCACCCCAAACGAGCCCCCCCAAGGCCATACCTCCTTGGGTAAGCATGATATGGGTCGCGTTCATGCGTCCGCGTGCCCATGGCGGCATCGCCCGTTGGCCAGCCACCCATAGTTCGGACGCGGCCGTCGTCCAGGAAATGCCGGCCAGACCCGCTACCGCCATAAAGAGCGGAGCCGAGCGCACAATGGCCATTAACAAAAAAACAACAGCCAGTAAGACACTGGCAAAAATCGTCAGGGTATTCGGAGTAAATCGAGCCCGGGCCCTGGGAATCACCACAATCGCGCCAAAGACCGACCCGATCCCCATGCTGGTGAACAACAGCCCGAGGTCCGCCGAGCTCATCAGCACTTCCTTGAGCCCGATAACCGGTAATAACGCCGGGATCACCGAGATGAAGAGGGAAAAAAGGACGTTTCGGGCAAGCACCACTTGGATCCCAGGAGCATAACGGACATAGCGGATCGCTCCGACGATTGACTCAAAGAAATTCTCCAGGGGCAAACGGGGCTGCTTTTCTTTCCGCTTTGTCCGAGCAATAGCGCCAATCACAAAAAGGAAACACATCGCATTGGCGGCGAAGATCCAATTTGCGCCGAAATGAGTTAGAATAACTGCAGCGATTGCGGGACCGACAATACCACAGAGGTTGAACTGCAAACCTCCGAGAGTCACCGCCGAGGGCAATTCCTCGTCCGTCACCACTTCCGGGACGAGCGCACTCCAGGCGGGGGCGCTAAATGCGAATCCGATTCCGATCAGAAAAACGGAGGCCAGGATCACGAACGGGTTCAGAAAGCCGAGCGCTCCGAGCACCGCGAGCGATGCGGCGGAAAAGGCCAGCCAAAGATTCATCGTACACAACAACTTCTTTCGGTCGACCAGGTCGGCCAGGGAGCCTGCGGGCAGAGTGAAGAAGAACAGAGGAAGTGCGGCCACGGTCGACATTACGGAAATTAGAAATTTCGATGACGTCAGCGTATTCATCATCCAAGTTGCCGCGGTGTCGTGCGCCGACACGCAAACACCCGATATCACTGTGGCGATCCAAATTCTGCGGTAGACCGGGTTCCTGAGTGAAAGCCAAAGTGAAGTATTAGTCATAGACCCCGACAAAATTGCTACCCCTGAATCCTGCGTCTTTCACGATAAGATATGTCATAATAAAGCCTGTTTTGTTTTTTTTCACCAAGTCTGAACAGCTTGCCCCGGCGCAGACGCCGGAGTTTTCGAATTACCGTTCGATTGAAGAAGATGTCTTGACTTGATAGATCCATCTCATATGCCGTTGCAGGAACCATCCCCGTCTTCGGATCGTCCGACCGCAACCACCATGGTGACCAAACTATGTCCTAAGATCATACTGGAAGGCACCCGACTGACCGGTAAAACCGATATCGCACTCACCTTAAACGAGCACCCACGTATAGTCGGGACTCGAAAATACCGTTATCATTCGCCCATCGTCTCAGCCGAGTGGAGCGGCTTTACCAAGGCCCCGTGGGGAGCCAGCCTGATCAATTTCGAGCCTCAAGATGAGCCGATCGTCCTGGAGACCTACGAGACCTGGGCAAGACTGTTTGAACTCTACAAATATTACTCCTGGATCATCGATCGGTTTCACATCTCGACTCAAGCTTCAAGGTTGGTTTACGCCAACAAACGATATGATTTCAACTGGCTGGAAAAGCGTCTTGTCAGACTCGGCTTTCGACTGGTGTTTTGCTATCGAAAGCCGGAGTCATTCGAAGAGGCGCGCGACCGCCGGTTGAAGATCTCAAGCAATCCCTCGCAATATGAAGATTTTAACATTTTCATTCGAGAACAGGAAGTCGTGCAGGAATTCGTGGACGCTTCGATTCTTCCTAAATTGGTGGTCGATGTCACAGATAACCGGGTGGACAGGATCGTGACGCAAATTGCGAATTGGCTGGAGGCCACGGGCGGCCTGACGGTACCGGACTAACTCCGAAATATGAGCAAACGTTGATTCCTCATGGATTATGAGCGAGTAGGAATGACCCGAGATCTTTTCTCAACATGAAAGCAATCGTCTACGACGCGCCAAGGCAATTCAAGTATAAGGAAGTGCCCGAACCTGAGATTCAATCCGATGACGTTCTGGTTCGCATCGATGCCTGCGGGCTCTGCGGAACCGATCTACATATTCATGAAGGGGAATTCGCTCCAAATTTTCCGTTAATCCCAGGCCACGAGTTCACCGGCGAAATTGTCGCTCTTGGAGGATCTGTGAAAGGGCTGAGTCAAAAGCAGCGGGTCGTCGGCAACAGCAACGAATCCTGCGGAAAATGCTTCTATTGCATGCGAGGCGATTTTCTCCTCTGCCTCAATCTGCAGGCCTACGGCGTGACGCAGGATGGAGGATTTGCACAATATCTTCGGATCAAAGCGGATCGAATATTTCCAATTGGCAATTTGACCTCCAGGGAAGCGGTCATGGTAGAGCCAAGCGCTTGCGCGGTCCATGGGATGGAAGTTCTGGCCATGAAACCAGGCAGCGACGTTCTCTTGTTTGGCGCCGGTCCTACCGGTCAGGTGCTGGCGCAATTGCTCAAACTGAATGGAGCAGGACGACTGGTGGTTGCTGCACCACCTGGGCCGAAACTGGAGCTGGCCGGCCGTCTTGCTGCCGATGAAATCGTTCCGATGGATCGAAAGAATCCAGACAAACACCGTAACCGACTGCGCGAACTGAATCCGACCGGGTTTGACTACATCGTCGAGGCTACCGGATCCGCCTTCGTGTGTGAAGACGCTCTTCAGTTCGTCCGCCGCGGAGGAACCCTCTTGGTTTACGGCGTTTACCCGGAATCAGAAACCGTCCGATTTAACCCATTTGATCTGTTTCGCCGAGAAATAACAATCAAAGGCTCCTTCGCACAAATCGACGCGTTTCCCCGTGCCTTAGCCTACCTTGAGAGCGGTAAGATCAAAGTGAACGAAATCGTCACTGACGAATTCGCGCTGGAGGATTGGGCAAAAGTACTGGAACACGCCTGGGCGCGAAAAGGAATCAAGATCGCAGTCATCCCCCCATCGTAGGAAGCGTTCGGCGTTCGGCGTTCGGCGTTCCGGCGGACGTTGGCGCAGTCAGGACATCGGTAACACTTATGGGTCAGGACATCGGTAACACTGTTACCTTTTAGTTCATTGTTTGGTTCTGTCCATCTCTGCTAAGGGATCGGGCAACAAAATGGTGTCCAGACTTATCCGTAATCGCCCCGGGCCGGTGTGCTGCGAGAATGCCTGGGACAGGTACGCTACGTCGCAGCAGCGCCTCCGGCCCGGAAAAAGGCGATTGTGGGTAAGTCGCGAGTTGCGGCCACTCGTCTCCAGAGGGGGGAGGCCACGGCC
>DATHPI010000264.1:0-3227 GCA_035484035.1 Chthoniobacterales bacterium | reverse complement strand
GCCGAGCCCTCCAATCCTTCGGGGCAGTGACCCTCCTACCAGCTATCGCTTCCGCTTCAGCGAAGATTTCTGGGTTGGCGTTCGTATCGGATAAAGCCCTGGGCAGCATCCGAAGGTGTCGTGAAAAGCCTGGCTGAAATGGCTCAGGCTCGAATATCCCACTTCCACGGCCGCTTCAGTGACGTTGAATCTTCCGGAGCGCAGCAATGAAGCGGCGCGTTCCATTCGGAGTTGCCGCACGTATTGTGGAATCGTCATTCCTGTGGCAGCAGAAAAGGTTCGGCTCAGATAAAATGGACTGCACCCTGCCGCCTGACCGATCTCCTCAAGGCTCGGCGGATTCGCTAATCTCTCCCGGAGCAACGCCATCACTTTTTCTACCCGCTCGACTGAAAGCCGCTGCTGCCGGTGACAAAATAATTCCTGATCATTATGCGCGATAAAAAACAGTTCCGCTGCCAGTTCCAGCGCCTTGGCTTGATACCAAACCGATTGGGCCATTGCCAGGACCGGCGCTTTCCGCAAGCTTGCGACCAACTGCGATTGGCGGGCCGTCAATCGCATGGTGGGTGCGACCGCGGATTTCTCGGACTGACCGGACACCACGTCGCGCACGATAGGATGGAGTGAGGTGACGAACTCACCCAAATGGCGTCGCAAAAAATCGAACGACATTTCGACCGTCATAAATTGATGTTGCTGCTTCGCCTCACGCGTCGCAGGCAACGCTTCATCGCCGCGCCGATAAAAGCCGATGGTCCAAGGCGTGAAGGTAGCCTCTCGTTTATGGGGGCCAACCCGGCCGTTGCCTTCGCGATTCAAGCAGACTTCGATACTTCCGGGATGAAAGCTTTTACCCCAATTGAACTCCTCAGCCACCGTAAAGTTATGCCACTCGAAGCTCAACCCAGCGCCGCTCACGCTGCCATGCAAATGGCACCAGCCGTTCCCGATCGCATGCCAAACCGGCCGTTCGGTGAACGCCGGCAACTGGCGGATCTCGCTGTTGACTTCGATTGGTCGCTCGGAAGACCTCGGCACGTCGACAATGTGCCGATTCGCAATCCGAGAGCAAGGGAGAAAGTCAGGAGTTCAGGAGTTCAGGAGTTCAGGAGTTCAGGAGTTCAGGAGTTCAGGCGATCCACGCCGAAAGAAAATCCTCGAGAAGTCAAGTTTGTCTCGTAGCAAATGCGCTCCCTCCGGAACCGGATGGTTTCCGAGATTCTGTAACTCCTGAACTCCTGCAACTCCTGAACTCCTGAAACGCAATTTCCCATTAATAATTCGCAATCTAACGAAAGCTGAATTTTTCGCGGTCCGCTAATATCGCCGCCAATGAAAGTAAAGAGGCTCCTGGAGGTTGGTCCGCCCAGCGCGGGATCGAAGAAAAATGTCGGTTTCGCTCGGGTCGATGGAATACTGTGGGTTTTTCTTTGGATCGCCCTCGCTGCGACCGCTTCCCTCCGCGCCGGACCGCTCTCGAGCGACCAGGTGGCGGCCTCTGCGGCTTCCTCTTCAATCACCGAATCAGACAAACCGCAGAGCACGCGGTACGGTCTTTTCGATTTGCTTGATCATCGCAGCGACTATGGGCAAGGCGTCTTTCCTGAACCGTTCCTGGTCGATGATTCGGACTTGGAAGTGAACGAAGCCCGTCTCGATTGGGAGACCACCCAGCGAAACTCTCAGCACAACAACTTGATCACCGGGGAAGTGGAGAAAGGATTCGGGTTACTGACGTTGGAAGTGGAGGTCCCATTCGAACATAATTACAACGGAAACGACGTCGAGAACGGCTTCGCCAATATCGACCTCGGCGCGCGCGTCCCGATTTATCAATATGTTTCCAGCAACGGTTTTCTAGACTCGACTTTTGGTGTCGGGATCGAAGTGGGAATTCCAACTAATTCGACGGTGAGCAAGAATGCGGAGCTGGTACCCAAAGTTTTCAATGACTTGAGGCTTGGCTCGCATTTCACCCTCCAATCAGTTTTTGGCTACTCGATGCTCTATGGTCCGGGCGAGGACGGCGGATTAGACACTTTTGAATATGGTTTTGTCTTTGGCTGGACGATTCCGCACAGCGAGCTGCCGATCCCAGGAGTGCTGCAATTGATTCCAATGCTTGAATTGAACGGTGAGACGGCGTTGAATCATGCCGAACACGGCAGCAATAGCCTCATTGGCGATTTGGGCGTCCGAGTCAACACCAAGCCGATCGGTAGCATTCAGCCAAGACTCGGTGTTGCTTTCGTGTTCCCCGTCGACAGAGGTGCGCGTGACGACGTACATTGGGGTGTGGTAACGAGTCTGGTGTTTGAGTACTAAATCGGTCAGATGAACACTGAGGACCAAGAGCCGAATATCGAAGGCATGAACCGACGCCAGTTCCTGATCCTGGCTGCCGCTTGTGCCGCAATGGCAAACCCCGAGCAGGCCAGTGCCCGTGGCCCGGAAAAATTGATCGACGCCGGACCCCTTAGCAAATACTCGGCCGACGGATTATATGCAGGTTTCCACGATCTAGGGTTCTTTGTGGTCCGCAACGGTGACAAGCTAATTGCCCTCTCTTCTTATTGCACACACCGGAAATGCAAGCTGACCGCTGAACGCGATCATACTTTTTACTGCGAATGCCACGGCTCGACATTTGACCCGGGAGGAAAGGTCACCCAGGGACCTGCGACTCGAAATTTGCCGATCCTCCCGACGATCAGTGACAAAGGGCACCTCTTTGTCAAGATGTCGGGTTAGGAGAATGGCTTTGTCCCGGAGAGACAGGCTGATTGTGGCCAGGCACGAAAGTGCCTGGTCTGCAGTTTGGACATTTGGAGAGGGGCACTCGGGATGATTTATGCCCTGTCGGTCATACGGCCAATCCGTGGCCCGAAGTGGCCTAAAGAGCGTAGCCCAGGGTTTACCCTGGGTAGTTCTCCCCACCCGAATTAGCCCTGAAGGGGCCATGAGACACGGCGACAATCGGCTCGGAACCTTTGAGCCGGAACGTTTCTAGCCCCTTCAGGGCGAAGCGTTTATTTTTGATTAACCCAGGGTAAACCCGGGTAAACCCTGGGCTAAGCTATTTCGGCCACTTCGGGCCACGGATTGGAAACGTCCAAACTCCAGAGCTGGCCTCGCCCAACAACGTCACCTGCCAAACTGGCCCTTACCCTACTTGGGGATTTTGTGCCCGAGAATTTTCACGGTCTGAATAAGCTGCTCTACTT
>DATHPI010000263.1:0-5577 GCA_035484035.1 Chthoniobacterales bacterium | reverse complement strand
TTCTGGGTGGGAAACGCGCGCATTGGTGAATGCATCGCACAGAGGTCACGGAGGTCGCAGAGGGGGAATCGGCGTCGTGGACGCGAAAGGCTTTGGGTGGACAGGGTGGCTTCTGGGTGGGAAACGCGCGCATTGGTGAATGCATCGCACAGAGGTCACGGAGGTCGCAGAGGGGGAATCGGCGTCGTGGACGCGAAAGGCTTGGGTGGACAGGGTGGCTTCTGGCGGGAAACGCGCGAATTGGGGGAAAGCATTGCACAGAGGTCACGGAGGGGATTTGGTTGATGACCGCAGAAATTCTATCGGTAAAACGCCGGTAAAAGAGAGTGTCGGCTTATTTTTCGCCCAGAAGCCTCGGTGTTCATGGAAGGAGCCCCCACCATTGAGACCTCCATCCCCTCTGTGACCTCTGTGCGATGCTTTCCCCATTGCGCTTCCTGGCGGAGGTCACAAGAAGGGCGTCTGGACGGGAAAGTCACGTCGGGGCTGTGCTCACCGTGCCGGCTAGTAAACTGTCAATAGTCGTCTGAAGGTGTTGAGGAGAGACTGGTTTGGTCAGATGGAGCTGGAATCCTGCCGCACGGCTTTTGGCGATGTCTTGCTCGGTTCCGTACCCACTGAGAGCGATACTGAGCAATTTTTGACCCTTGTCTTGTAGTTGCCGCATAAGATCGTCTCCGCTGCCATCGGGCAATCCGATGTCGCTGACTAACAAATCAAATTTCTTCTCGCAGGAGGCCCGGAGCGCAGCGGCAACGCTGTGAGCGGTCGTCACCTGGTAACCGATAGTCTCGAGAAACAACTGCATAGGTCGAACACTGTCCACATGGTCGTCCACTAGGAGAATTCGCGGGCGGGGATTGGAGTTTTGCTTCACGCTGGGCGCGGAGGTTATGTCTTGGGGGAATGAAGTTTGTTTGAGGGCAGTTGAAACCACATTCGGAAGTTCAATGGCAAACATCGCGCCGTGATCGGCTCCTGCGCTGGAGGCAAAGATTTTGCCTCCGTGCAGTTCAGCGATCGCTTTGGAAATCGTTAATCCCAATCCAAGCCCTCCGAAGCCGGTGCCGCCGGCTTGCTCAAACGGGTCGAATATTTTCGCGAGAGCGTCCGAAGTGATGCCAATCCCGCTATCGATGACCTCCAAGCGAAACCAACTGCTTCGCGGATTTTCCGATCGAAGCGTGATTTGACCATCGGGCGGCGTGAATTTCACGGCATTCTGAATGAGATTCCAAAAGATTTGCTGGAGACGGGCACCGTCCGCTAAGATGCGGTGCTCGATTGCTTCAAGTTCAAGGCGTACCGTCAGGTTTTTTGCCGCGATTTCGCTGGAACAGATTCGAAGGGCGGACTGGATCAGCTCACGCGCGTCGGCGGTTGCGAATTCCAAACTCAACTTCCCCTGGCTGATTCGGGTAACATCGAGCAGATCGTCGATCAACCGAGCCTCCAATTCGACATTCCGGGTAATGATTTTGAGCTCCTCGCGGATGCGATCCGGCACCGTGGGATCGTTGCTCAAGATCGATGAAGCAAAAAGGATGGGTGTCAAAGGGGTGCGCAACTCATGGCTGAGCATGGCAATAAAGCGATCTTTCGCCTTATTGGCCGATTCAGCCTCCGCTCGAGCGGCTTGTTCCCGGATCAACTGGAGTTGCATTTCGGCCTGCCGTTTGAGCTGCTCCGTTTTTCTGTGTAGCTCAATAAAGAAAGAAACTTTCGCCCGCAGAGTTTCGGGCACGATCGGCGCGGAAATATAATCGACTGCCCCCAGCGCATAGCCGCGCGACAAATCGACTTCAGAGTAGTTGATAGCGCTGATAAAGATAATAGGTGTCAGCTCGGAGCTGCTTCGCTGACGAATGAGCGATGCAGTCTCAAAGCCGTCCATTCCAGGCATGCTGACGTCGAGGACGATCAAGGCAAATTCCTGCTTCAGAAGATGCCGCAAAGCTTCCGTTCCTGAGTGTGCCAAGACCAGATGTTGCCCCAGAGTGGCGAGGACGGTTTCCAGCGCCAGGAGCTTATCCGGGCGATCGTCGACCAGAAGGATATTGACGCGTTCGTCAGCCAATCCTGGTTCTTCCGATTCGACCATGATAAAGCCCATCAACGATGTAACCAGAGGCGTAACACTGAAAGCAACTGTTCAATATCGACCGGCTTTGAAAGGTAGTCTGAACAGCCGGCTTCCAAACATTTTTCGCGATCACCTTTCATCGCTTTGGCCGTTAAGGCAATAATCGGCAAACTTTTGAATCGTTCTTGCTGACGAATGGCATGGGTGACTTTATAGCCGTCCATCTCGGGCAACATGATGTCCATCAGCACGATCTCAACTTCCGGATGAGCCTGGAGCTTTGCCAATGCTTCTGGCCCGCTTTCGGCGGGGAGCACGGTCATGCCGTAACGTTCCAGGACGCTGGTCATGGCGAAGACATTGCGCATATCATCGTCAACCAGCAGAACGTTTCGATCTGTCAGTAAACCTTGGTCGCTGTGCAGAGCTTTCAGCAGTTCGAGTTGATGTTCAGAGAGATCAGCGACGTGCGTGTGTAAACGAAGAGTCGCTTGATCGAGCAGTCGTTCGGGTGACCGAACATCCTTCAGCACAATGGACCGGGCCAATTGGTTCAGCCGGCTCTCCTCCTCTGCGGTCAAGACCTTGCCGGTAAAGACTACGGTGGCAAGATTCCGATAAACCGGCTGTCGCTGGATCTCTTCCAAAAGCTGATTGCCGGAGATGCGTCCCGGCAGGCGAAGATCGAGAATCAGGCAATCGAATGGCCGCTGGGCGAGCAACGCCAGAGCGTTTTCCGCATCTCCGGCCGCCGTGACTTGCACTTTAGGATTGCCAATCAGTTCTGCGATACTCATCTGCTGAGCCGGATCATCTTCGAGGACCAGAACTTCTCTCATCGAACGCTCAACATACCCATGCAAGTCTGCGACGATCTGATCAATTTCCTCGCGCGAAATCGGCTTCGTACAATAACGGAGAGAGCCCATCCTTAGCCCGCGCTGCGACTCGTCATTGGCAGAGACGATGGCGACCGGAATATGCCGGGTGCCCAGATCGGATTTCAGACGGTCTAAGAGCCGCCAACCATCCAGATGCGGCAAGCCAATATCCAGGAGGACGGCATCGGGTTGAAACTCGACCACCAACGCCAGGGCACTATGCCCATCCTGCGCCCACAAGCATTTGAATCCGTGTTGGCGCGCGACTTCACAGACGAAGGCGCCGAAATCCAGATCATCTTCGGCAATCAACAGGGCTCGGTCGTCAGGCTGAATATGGTAGCGATCGTCCGCGGTTTTGCCCATGATGGCCTGCGCAGCGGGAAGCTCTTTGGTCATCAGTATGCCGGGAGTGTAGGGCGGCGTGAAGGTCGGGCGCGCGTTGCTGATGGCTGTCTCGGCTGCGGCGGCTTGGATGGCGCCGGCTCCGTGCGAATCGACGGGTAAATGAAGAGTAAAAGTGCTACCCCGACCCTGCTCGCTCTTGAGGGTGATTTCACCTCCCAAGAGCCGGGCAATTTCGCGGCTAATGGCCAGACCGAGTCCCGTGCCTCCGTACCGGCGGCTGGTCGATCCGTCGGCCTGCTGAAAAGCCTCAAACACGATGGCATGTTTCTCAGGCGGGATCCCGATCCCCGTATCGGTCACGCTAAAGGCCACCACATTGGATGCGTGACTGAGGGTTGGATGGTTCAGGCTCCACCCGGCCGTAGTGGGCGCGATCTTCAAGACGACTGATCCACGATCTGTAAATTTGCAGGCATTGGAGAGCAGGTTCTTGAGCACTTGCTCGAGCCGCTGAGCATCGGTCTGGAAAGCGACAGGCAGGCCCGGATGAAGGTCGATCGTAAAAGTGAGGCTTTTACTCTGCGCGACTGGACGGAAAGTGCGCTCCACGGAACTGCAGACTTCACGCAGCATCACTGGCCCGACATCCAGAGTGACGGTGCCTGATTCGATCTTGGAAAGATCCAGAATATCGTTAATCAGTCGGAGCAATTCCTTGCCGGAACCATGAATCGTTTTGGCAAACTCGACTTGGCGCGGGGTAAGGTTGCCGTCGGGGTTGACCGCCAATTGATCCGCTAAAATCAGCAGACTGTTGAGTGGCGTTCGCAGTTCGTGGCTCATATTGGCCAGAAATTCGCTCTTGAACCGACTGGTCGCGGCAAGCTGTTCTGCTTTTTCTTCAAGGGCTTGTCGCGCCTGTTCAACTTCGCTATTCTTCCGTTCGACTTCCGCGTTCTGTTCAACGAGTTGAGTCGCTTTTTCTTCGAGTTCAAGATTGGTTTTCTGCAGTTCGAGCTGACGACTTTGCAATTCGTTGGTCAGTGACTGGGATTGCTTGAGCAAATCTTCCGTTAGGGAATTTGCCTCGATGGTGTTCAATACGATGCCAATGCTTTCGGTGAGCTGATTTAAAAAGGTCTGATGCGTGGAATTGAAGCGCTGAAAGCTGGCCAACTCGATGACGGCCTTGACCTGGTCTTCAAAAACAACCGGCAGGATAATAATGTTGGCCGGAGGGACCTCGGCCAGTCCGGAGGAGATGGTGACATATTGGCCGGGGATATCGGCTAAAAGGATTCGCCGTTTTTCGAGGACTGCTTGCCCGACTAAATCTTCGCCCAGCCGTAGCTTGGTATCCCCGTTGGCGCGCTCCCGATGGGCGTAGCCGGCGAGGAGTTTTATTTTCACGTCACCCTCGGAATTTCCGCCGGCGGCGCTATGTTGGACGAGGTAGAAAACGCCTTGCTGAGCGCCCACCACAGAAGCGAGTTCTGAAAGAATCATCCTTCCTACTGCCATGAGGTCGCGTTGGCCCTGGAGCATGCGCGTGAAATTCGCGAGATTGGTCTTGAGCCAGTCTTGCTCGCTGTTTTTTAGCGTGGTGTCCCGCAGATTGCGGATCATTTCGTTGATTGTGTCTTTCAGCTGGGCGACTTCGCCTTGAGCCTCGACCGTGATCGAACGGGTCAAATCTCCTTTGGTGACGGCGGTGGCGACATCCGAGATCGCCCGCAGTTGTGTCGTCAAAGTGGCGGCGAGTTGGTTGACGTTACTGTTGAGATCGCGCCAGGTCCCGGCGGCTCCTGGCACATGGGATTGGCCCCCAAGCTTGCCTTCAGTGCCAACTTCGCGTGCCACAGTCGTCACCTGTTCGGCAAACGTCGCCAAGGTATCGATCATGTTGTTAATCGTATCGGCGAGTTCAGCGATTTCGCCTTTGGCTTCAACAAGGAGCTTGCGCTTGAGATCGCCCTGGGCAACCGCCGTGACCACTTTGGCAATGCCACGAACCTGATTCGTCAAGTTGCTGGCCATGAAGTTCACGCTGTCGGTCAAGTCTCGCCAGGTTCCCGAAACGCCTTCCACCTTGGCCTGCCCTCCAAGTTTGCCCTCGGTTCCCACCTCCCGCGCGACTCGGGTGACTTCGGAAGCAAACGAGTTCAACTGGTCCACCATGGTGTTGATCGTATTCTTTAATTCGAGGATCTCCCCTTTGACATCGACCGTGATCTTCTTGGATAGATCCCCGGTGGCGACCGCCGT
>DATHPI010000262.1:0-15528 GCA_035484035.1 Chthoniobacterales bacterium | reverse complement strand
CGGCGAACGATTTCCCCTGGCGCATTTAAATTTCCTCTGCGGGTGCAAAAGCCCGTTACAGGCACGTTGTTTTAATCGCCGGAGGGCTTAACAGCCTGGCTAATAGCCTCATCTAAGCGCCAAAAGCTTGGCAATAAGACTAACGCGGTAAAAATTTAACCAGGGAATTTAAACGGGCTCTCCAAATGAAAGGCAACAGGAGGTCTTAACGAAGGGGCTGGACTTCTACGATAGATTTCCAAGCAGCGGAACCAATTATATGAAAAGGAATCTTAGATCGCGGGCCAACAGGGGCTTTACGATTGTTGAGTTAATCGTTGTCATAACGGTCATCGGTTTTCTGGCGGCGATTGCGGTCGGCGCTTACAACAAAGTCGTGAACGACGCCAAGACGACAAAAAGCCTGGCTTTGGTCAACACTCTGTCAACAGCCAAGTCTCTCTTCGTTGCCGATCCTGCAACGACAGAGCAGAATATAACGAATTTCAACACAAGCACCGGCGATACCCAGTTTGCCTTTATTGCTCCATATATCAGAGTGAACGGGGCGATACCGACCACCACAGCCCAATTGCTGCAGTTATCTGGATTCCCCGCAACCGGCGTTAACGTTACCTTTGGGACAGTGGAGGATGCCGCTAACAACGTTACAGATTCGGCTCCGACGGTGACCGGATACCCCTAGTACACCAGTCACTGACTTGGTGCACTAGGACGCTACAGCTTACTTAAAGTGTTGCTGCCTTGGTTTGCCACCCAGATGTTGGCGCCGTCAAAGGCCACGCCGGTCGGTTGGTTCCCGACGCTGAAGTTGCCGAGGTTCGCTCCGTCGCTGGCACGCAGCTTGGTTACGGTATCGCTGCCCTGATTTGCCACCCAGATGTTGGCGCCGTCAAAGGCCACGCCGAACGAGGCGCTGCCCACGCCGAAGTTGCCGAGGTTCGTTCCGTCGCTGGCACGCAGCTTGGTCACGAAGTTGGCCCCTGTACTTGTTACCCAGATATTGGCTCCGTCAAAGGCAATGCCAAATGGCTGGCCCCCCACACCGAAGTTGCCGAGGTTCGCTCCGTCACTGGCACGTAACTTGGTCACGGTATTGCTGCCTTGATTTGCCACCCAGACGTTGGCGCCGTCAAAGGCCACGCCAGACGGGATGCCTCCCGCTGTGAAATTGCCGAGGTTCGCTCCGTCACTGGCACGCAGCTTGGTCACGGTATTGCTCCCCTGATTCGGCACCCAGATATTGGCTCCATCAAAGGCCACGCCAAACGGGGCGTTCCCCACGCTGAAGTTGCCGAGATTGACCCCATCGCTGGCACGCAGCTTGGTCACGGTGTTGTTGCCCTGATTTGCCACCCAGATATTAGCCCCGTCAAAGGCCAGGCCGAGCGAGGTGCCGCCTGCATCGAAATTGCCAAGATTAGCCCCATCGCTGGCACGCAGCTTGGTCACGAAGTTGGCCCCGGCATTGGTTACCCAGATATTGGCTCCGTCAAAGGCTACACCAAACGGCCGGCCTTCCACGCGGAATGACAAGCCGGAATAGGGAGCCCATTTGAGCAGGCCCACCTGCAAGCGATTGATCGGCGACCCTGCCCAGCCAGCAGGCGCCGGCACGCCTTGCGGCCCCGGCGGACCTTGGGGTCCTGGCGATCCCGGCGGACCAACCGGGCCTTGCGGACCGGTATCACCAACCGTTACATCCAGAGAACCAAAGCGTGAGGATACGCCGCCAGCGAAAACAACCAGACGGTAAGAGCCGGAGGACAGATCTTGCGGTAGATTTGCCATGATCGTCGTTGGACTGGACGAGGTGACCCCCAACACGGTTGCCCCAAGATTGACCACAGGCAGGAGATCACCAAAGTTCCTCCCGGAGATGGCTATCGTTTTGGCTAAAAAGTCGACCTGCGCGCTGTCGATAACGAGAGAATCTGGTGACCCGCTATTGGGTTCTGCTTTCAGAAGCGCTGGGAAACAAAACGCCAGCGTCAGCATTAGCATCGGAACCGAGAGAATGACCGTTCTCGTAGAACTACTGCTCTGATATGCGTCGATTCTTTGTGTCAACCTAGTGCATCGTCTCATAGTAGGAGGCATACCGCCGTCGGCGATTTTGCCGATATTCAAGGCGCGAGCAACGCAGAAAATCGGCAAAAGCGCCCTCTGCCCTCCGGGTTGGCTTCTACTGCTGGAATCAATTTAGAAAAAACTAGCGTGCGGACGCCTGTTTCGCCTCGATACCTCAAAGTTCCCCAGCGGGAATTTTAAATTCCTGCGGAGCCATTCCAATCGCGCCACAAGCCTCTGCTCGCGACCGGAAAATCCGCAAGATCGGCTCTGAGAGCCAATCTTCGAGACGAAAACGTTGTGATGAACGGTTTCCCAAACGAGAATTTTAATCAGAAAGATAATAGAACGCGTGGAACCGGATAACATCCAACGCACTCCATCTGGAGTTCCAGCTAAACCAATTTTTTTTACACCTGATCCGATGATCAATCCGACGACCAAATTCTCTTTAGGTCCTGAGGAGGACAATGCATTTCAGAATCTTCTTGAACTTCATCTCCCACTGGTTCGATCGATCGTCGAACGGATGAAGCGTAAACTGCCGAGCAACCTCGAAACCGAGGACCTCTACAGTATCGGAGTGACTGGCCTTGTCGCCGCCGCTCGGAACTATCGTCGCTCTCAGGAGCGCGCTTTTGCAGCCTATGCTGCGATTAGAATCAGCGGAGCGATCCTGGACGAGCTTCGTAGGACAGACTGGATGAGCCGCGCCAACCGATCGAAAGCCAAGCGTCTCAGTTCAGCCATCTCCAAGTTGGAACAGGAACAAGGTGGGAGCATCAGCCAGGAATCTCTCTGCGCCGAAATGCAAATGACTGAAGACGAATTAACCGATCTAATGGAAGAAGTCCGGCGGGTGACATTTGTCTCCATCGACGGCACTCAAGGACAGTCTGACCTCGAAGACCACTCAATGCACGAAATCATACCGGATGATTCCTGTATCCCGGCCGTGGACGTTTTGGATCGCAAAGAAGTTCTCGCGCTGCTGGCCCAACGCATGGCAGAACTTCCGGACACGCCAAAGAAGGTCTTGGCCATGTACTATTACGAGAACATGCGCCTCTCCGAAATTGCGGCCTGCTTCCGAGTCAGCGAGTCTCGGATTTGCCAAATCCACACTCAAACAATCGGCTTGCTTCGAGAATACCTTGTCAAGAACTTGGCCTGAACCATTGACCCTTCGGCTTCGGAAGCTTCGACCGCTCTCGGTCATTTCAGAAAATGCCTTTCGGGGCCCTAATTGACACCAAGTCACTGATCAAAACGAGGCCAAAACTGAGGCAGAAATAAAGAGACAAATTGCGGCCAAAAGAGTCGCGAAAACCAGGACGCCCAAAACCCCCGTTACAAGCCATGTCGTATCGCGATCGAATCGGGCCGAAACCACGGGATGCTCTCGGCTTTGAGACATGGAGGCATCTAGTGTTCTCCCCCGCCCCTTGGCTGACGAAATTGCTAACCTCAACCTTTGAAAGAAGCTGCCGCTACTCTCGAAAAGCGACGAACCTTTAAGGCCACGGTAGAGAAGAGCATTACCGGCGTCGCCCAGCCCGTTTACCTGTTTAAACCAGCGCTTGAGCTTACCCTCCCCGGTTTTCTTGTCGCCGCCGAGCAGTTCGTAAGAGAGGAGCGCCGCTTGCCTGACGGCCAATTCTCTTGAACTGCCACTCTTCGCTTTCGAGATCGGAAATGGCCATTCAACATTCTTCCTGGGCCTCACGAGTTCCCAGACGTCCATCTTGACGAAAAATGGCGGCAATCCGGAAAGCGAACGCTCCTCGGAATTAAGTGCAAACGAGCGCCTCGTTTCGGCGAACAGCCACCGAGCAGAGATGGAATTTGCGCAGCATGCTAAAGAGGCGGCAAGATCAAGAGCACCTGCTAAAGGAGCTATCAAGTCCAGAATATCTTCCGGATCAAAGCGTGATCGCTCTTTCAACAGATCTGCGATCGACCGACCCCGGGGTGACTCCGTGATGACAAAGTCGCTCGACTTCTCGGAAACCAGATCGATAACGTTCAAAAAATTGGCATTTTGCGCCAATGCGAGCTGCCGAACTTTCTGGCGCCAAATATCATTCTCGCCCGGAGATGCCGGCAACGTCTTCCTGACAAATACGGTTTGATCCAGCGCGAGGTCATGTCCCTTATAACTGTCAACGTCGATCGTTTCCAAAACTTTATAGCGACCTGCCAAAATGGTCCCAGCAAGGGAGGACTCAGACGCTTTGGCGGGGCCATCTGATCGGAAATTAGCCCGATCCTTTCTTGATCCCAGCTCTAAGAGGAGCAACGTTCGCATAGCTGGAAGTTTGGGTTATTTCCTTGCAGACGTATCCGTTCGCAGACGTCTCCGCGACCGGTTGCCTGACTCCGCAGGATAAACTGCTTGGTCGTGAAAGGCTATCCTCTAAGCCGGTGATGAAAAACTTCAGCAAGCGCGGGAACGCCGCAGACAGAAACGCGTCGTAGAGCACCCTGTACGATGACGGTAGGCCCTGGATTGGATTGCTCGGATCCCGATACAAATCAGCGAGCAGCGACTATTAGACCGTCATCGCCAAAGCAGACCGAGGTCTCGTACCCACGATACGTCCTTCGATCGGATACTGGGGATCATTATACCCGGGTGTCGAGGCGTGACCGGGTACTACGAGCCGGTCCACAAGAGCCTCGTCTTCCTCGGTGAAAACATAGTCAAGCGCGGCGAGATAGTCATGCCATTGCTCCTCCGTCCGGGGGCCGACAATCGGCGCCGTGATGATCCCGTTATTGAGCACCCAGGCAAGTGCAAACTGCCCCGGCGTAATCCCAAGCGTTTTTGCATGTTTTGCTAGTTCGCTAGCTATTTCCAAACTCTCACGTCGCCACTCAGTCTCCATGATGCGCTTGTCTTGCCGGCCAGCTCGCGTATCGCCAGCGGGTGCGTGGTCCACCGCGTATTTGCCAGTCAAAACTCCTCGAGCGAGAGGACTATAAGGCGCTACCCCAAGTCCGTAGTAGGCGCAGGCAGGCAGATGCTCGACTTCGGGCATTCGGTTCAACAGGTTGTAGCAGGGTTGACTGACCACTGGGCGGTCGATGCCAGCCCCATCGCAGAGCCGCGAGATCTCAGCCACCCGCCATGCACGGAAATTAGAGACGCCGAAATACCGGATTTTACCCTGCCGGACCAGATCAGCCAGTGCATGCACTGTTTCATCGAGCGGCGTTGTATGGTCCTCTTTGTGGAGATAGAGGATGTCGATGACGTCGGTGCCAAGCCGGCTCAGACTGGCTTCGGTGGCCTGGAAGGCACGGCGGCGTGACAATCCACGGTCATTCGGACTCTCGCCCGTTGGGTTAGCCAATTTCGTCGCCAAAATCCACCAAGACCGCTCTGCCGCGATGGCGCGTCCCACGACTTCCTCAGAACGACCGTCATTATAGGCATCGGCACTATCGATAAAGTTGATTCCCGCTTCTCGTGCTCCTGCGATGATCCGTCCAGCAGTGGGTTCATCGGTTTGACCGCCAAACATCATGGCCCCTAAACAAAGTGGTGAGACCTTCAGCCCGCTACGACCCAAGCTACGGTAATTCATGTTATTCTCCTCCCATGTCTGACAAACCTCCTGAAAAAGTCGATGAGAAACCTAACTTCATTGATCTATGGCATTACTTGCCTGAAGAATGTCCCGGTGAACTTGCTCAGCGCATCCTCACGTTTCTGGGGGACACCCCCTGCCTCGAAGAAGTGGCATAAGGACTCAGACAGGGTTGAGCCCAGGGAGGGGGATCCCTCCCTATCGTGCTCGTCCTCGATCCTTGAAAGCGCCAGGCGAAAAGGGGCCAGAAAAGCGAGGACGAGCACGAGCACGATAACGAGCACGATTGAAGAACTGAGTTTCAACCCTGGGGAGCGACATCCGTCTACTTTGCCGCTCGTCGCTTTCTGACTCTCGGAGTTTTTCCCGACTGCGCGGAGGGAACAGGGGATTTCGATTCTCTCGTTTTTCCCTCATGGACCTTGGTTTGAGCATCCGTGGCCCCTTCTTCCAGGCCTCGTCGAAAGGAACTGGTTTGAGGGAATAATTCGATCAGGTAGACTCCACTGAAAACAAACCCGTAAGAAGTCCAGTAGGCTGCTTTGTAGACACCGTCGACAAATAGGTTCCGCGTTACTTTTGCAGCCTGCGCCGCTGATTGGCGAGCAACAGCGGAACCCTCTTCGAATTTCCCAGCGGCAGATTTCAGAGTGTCTCCCAAGGCGGAAAAAGCATTAGTCTCCGGAGCATTTTCTGTTTTTGTAATCATTTTTTCTGGATGGAATTAGCTTGGCGGCATGCAGGCTGCAATCAATATTCTCCGAGCGTCGGCAGAATGAGACGATGCCCTAGCGTGATGATCCAATCTGGATCCCGACTTCTGCGACGAGGCAGGCGAGTCAGAAGGTATGGAGAGGCTTGTTCTTGGTGATCCAAGTACGAAAAGCCTTCACCGCGGCGTCCTCTTCGCAATTCCCGCTAATCAGTACATAATCCTGAGAACACCATTCAGGCTCTCGAATCGGACAGACGAGACGGCCACTTTCGATGTCTTTTTTAATCAGCGGCAGCGAAGCAAGAGCAATTCCCAACCCGTTTACGGCCGCTTCGAGCTGAAGGTGCACATGCTCGAACTCCATATGTTGAAGCGGCCTGAGTTGAGAAGCCCCAGCAAGGATTAGCCATTCAGACCAAGCCGAGGAGGTTGTCGCAGAATGTAGCAGCGTGTGTCGTCGAAGATCATCTACCGACGCGATGGGCTTTGCGCGCAAGAGCTCTGGTGAACAGGCTGGCAGTCTCCTATCGGTCATCAGCTTTTCCGATCTCAATGCAGGGTCTGGAATCAATCGAATACCTAAATCAAACGCACTTCCTATGTACCTGAATTTGCGTGATGTCGTCGAAATCCGAACCGTTATATTTGGGAATTGTTGCTGAAATTCGGACAATCGGGGAATAAGCCAACGAAGAGCAAAGCTCGTAGGCACGTTAATTCGGACAATCCCTGACAGGCGATGCGTACCGTCCGGATGCCGTAGTTTTTTTGTCGCAGCCAAAAGATTAGAGAACACTGAGCTGGCGTCTTTGGCCAATTCAGCACCTTCTTCTGTCAGGTCGATCCTGCGAGATCGCCGCCAGAACAGAGGTACCCCGATCCATTCTTCCAGCAATCTTACCTGCTTTCCGATCGCCCAGTGTGTAACGTGGAGCTCCGCAGCCGCCTTGGCAAAGCTTCCCAACCTGGCTGCGGCTTCAAAAGCGCGAATCGCATTAAGTGGTGGAAGCGGGTCCAAAATTTATAGGTGACTTTTTCTCTCTGTTAAGGAGAAAATATCTCAGGTGAGGGTCTCCAGAAATTGCCTATTTTCGTTTAAATGGCAACCCTAAAGAGTAATCCGTTGGGAGGATTTCTCTCATCATGGCTCTTTTGAACCGAAATGTCCTCTTCCTATGCAATCCGCTATTACAGAAACCACACGGAACAACAACACCCGGAGAAAGGCCTTATTAGCAGCTTGTATCGCGCATGTTCTGCACGACGGCTACACGGATCAGCTTTATGCCCTGCTGCCTGTTTGGCAGTCGGAATTCGGACTTTCTTACGCCGGTCTCGCCGTGGTCCGAGCGCTCTATTATGGCTCCATGGGCGGCTTGCAGGTTCCGGGGGACAGGCTGATCGCCAGGCTCGGTCCACGCATGGCGCTGACGCTGGCGACTTTCGTCGCGGCAGCGGGATATCTGGTGATGGCCCTTCCATGGGGATTTGCGAGCCTCTGCATTGGCCTGGTCATCGCCGGCGTCGGATCGAGCGTCCAGCACCCACGTGCTTCACTCCTGGTCACGAATACTTACGGGAAAGCCTCACGCGGACCGCTCGGCATCTATAATTTCGCCGGCGATCTTGGGAAGGCGATTTTCCCCGCGGCGGTAGCCCTGCTACTGCCGGTCTTCGCATGGCGACCGGTTGTCGCAATGATGTCCTTCGTTGGGCTGGCAGTGGCCCTCCTCTTGTTAGCTCTCGTGCCGCGGCAACCTTTCACCACGCTAGCCGAGGACAAATCCGTCGAGAAAAAGCGAGACGGCAAGGGCTTCGGTCTACTCTTTACCATCGGCGCACTCGATACGGCCACGCGGATGGGCTATCTGCTGTTCCTGCCGTTTCTCTTGCACTCCCGCGGTGGAGCGGGAGCGGTCGTCGGTCTGGGCCTCGCTCTGGTCTTCATCGGAGGGGCGCTCGGGAAGGCGGCGTGTGGCTGGCTTGGCCAGCATCTCGGTATTGCCTGGAGCGTGATCGCCACGGAGGCGGCAACCACACTGCTGATGATAGCGACCCTGGTGCTCCCTCTCGCGCCGATGCTCGCGGTCCTTCCATTTCTCGGCATCGTCCTCAACGGTACCTCGTCGGTGTTGTATGGAACCGTCCCGGACCTTGCACCAAACGGCGACATCGGCCGTGGATTCGCGCTGTTCTACATGGGCGTCATCGGCGCCGGCGGCCTTGCGCCGATCGCCTACGGCGTGATCGCCGATCATTCCAATCGCACCGTTGGTATCGTGGCCGCGGCGCTGACCGCCGCCGCCACTATTCCTCTCATTCTCGCGCTCCGGCCCATCTTACAAAACCAGCGCAGTGTATCGGCAGAGCAATAATAATGAGCCAAGAAAATCTCTATCGACCGGGGCGAAGGCGGGTCGGCGTTTTGGCGTTTCGGCGGGTCGGCGGGGGCGACGATACGTCGGCAACACCCGCACTGAGTGTCGCTGATCATCTAGTGGGATTCTAGTGGCACGGTTCTATGAAGTCGCATCGTCGTCATACCGGTCAAGAGATGACGAACATCGAAAAATTCCCCGTCCGGAAACGGCCAGACAGTGACGCCAAGTGAGACTATTCCAACGAAAATGAATACTAATTCTTTTCCTGTCTCGAGCCTCAGAGGTGAAGAGATCCATCAAAAAACCGGTTGTTCGTTCCGCGTTTCTGGGATTTCGGCTGAAGTACTCGACGAATTCCGGCAACTTTCAGACGATGAATTGCAGCAACGTAAGGTCTTCCGCTATATCGCCGACCAAAAACCGGGCTATCCATGCCGAGTCAGCCTCGTGGATGCTGAAATCGGCGAATCTCTTTTGCTGCTTAACTTCGGGCACCTAATGTCTTCCAGCCCTTACCGGAGCGTTGGGCCTATCTTTATTCGCGAGTCGGCTCGCGAAACCTACGCGAGAGTCGACGAAATTCCAGAAGTGCTACGGGCTCCCGGCCGAATACTATCGGTGCGTGCGTATGACAATAACGATATGTTGGCTGGAGCCGCCGTGATTGGAACTGCGGAGATTGATCAATCAATCCAAGAGCTTTTTGCGGATCGCCGAGCGGCGTATCTTCACGTGCACTATGCTGGCCCGGGTTGTTACGCTTGCCGCGTCGATCGTGCCTAAAGGTTTATTGCCCCCCGAAGTGGGCTAGGATTCAGCTCAGCGTTTCAACCCTGACCATTACACACATCGGCCGGGGTTAAGTGAGTGCGAGGCGGGCAACCACTCCCATTATTTCCAAGGTGTTGCCCCTTGCCACCCCGACATCGTTCCCGGCAGCCTGAAGATGAGCGGTAAGTTGTTTGATCGTTGTCACCAGTCCAGAATCGCGTTGTCGGGCGCCCGGATTGAGAGTGAATGCATTACTTCCTGCTGGAACGGATGATCTTTGGCGCGCTCTTCGTCCACTTCGATGCCGAGTCCCGGTTCATTGCTTGGCAGCCAGTAACCTTCCTCGGTGACAAGCGAACTTTTGACTACTTCCCACCGCCACGGAACATCGGCCAGCATATCTTCCTGGATAAGAAAATTGGGGGTAGACAATGCGAATTGAAGAGCCACGGCGTTGGCAACCGGTCCGAGCGGATTGTGAGGAGCGACCCCCATCTGGTATGTTTCCGCCATCGCAGCAATTTTTTTTGCCTCAAACAGGCCACCGCAATGACACAGGTCAGGTTGGATCACGTGGCACGCCCGTTGTTCAAAGATCGGTCGGAACTGATGCCTCCCGACCAGCCGCTCGCCGGTCGCAATTGGAACACTCACTTTTTCCCGCACTTCTCGAAGCGCCTCTGTATTTTCGGGTGGCACTGGTTCCTCGCAGAAGTAGGGTCGAAATTCGCTGACGGCGTTGATGTACTCGATCGCCATCGCCGGATAAGTTCGCCCGTGGAAATCGATCATGATGTCTATTCCATCGCCGACAGCTCCGCGAAGCTTTTCCATAAGCCGCGCGAATTGTTTCACCTTTCTAATCCCCTCCAGTGGCTCGGAGTAAGGCACGAAGACGACCTTCACAGCCGTGTAGCCGCTGTTGATCACTTTCAAAGCAAGCTCGATCAGCGGCTCCACTTCGAAAGTCTCATAGACCGATTTCATGATACCACCCCCGAGATGCGTGTACATGCGCACCCGGTCGCGTACCCTGCCACCGAGCAGCTCATAGACGGGGACCTCCAGAATTTTTCCTTTAATGTCCCAAAGTGCCTGTTCGATCGCAGAAATCGCGCTCATGCCGATGACCCCAAGGCGCCAAAACGATTGTCGATACATCTTTTGATAGAGGTGCTCGATTCGGCGCGGATCTTCTCCCACAACTACCGCCGCAAAGTCTTCGATTGCACCCACCACGGATCGCGTTTTCCACTCTAGCGATCCCTCTCCCCAACCGAAGAGCCCTGGCTGGTCCGTCTCGACTTTGCAGAATACCCAGTTCCGCATTTCAGCATTCACGACAACGGTCTTCAGTCTGGTGATTTTCATACCGTTATTGAAGGCCGAGGTGCCCAGCCATGGCGTAGGCTAGTTCGAGATGAATCGATTCCGGCCAGTTGCCCAGACGCGGACCGAGCCTCAGACAAGCGTCTCGCAGTTCAGTCGTTCCTTCCGCTTTCAGCAACAACTTTGCCCGCTCAACGAAGGCACGCGTTTCATCGCAAAACTCCGCAATCGCCTGGTCCTTCTTAATCGGCCAATGACAACTCACATAGTAATCGATATCCAGATGCTCAATCAATTGACAGGTCTGCAGATAGGAATCCGGATAGAGGTAGGTTGGGCAGAGGGCAGGTTTCCCTTTGACGTCCAGGTAAACGCTCCCTTGAATGGCGTCACCACCGAACAGCACTCGGTTCCGAGTATCGAGAATTCCCACGTGCCCTTTGCTGTGACCCGGCAAATGAAGTACTTCGACCTCCCAATCGGCACTTAATCGAATGTGCTCTCCACCGCGCAGGGTAAGGTCGACCGGTTGAGCTTCGCCAAGGTCGCGCCGAATGTTTATCGCTGTCTCGTCCGGGTAGAAGACTCCGTACTGTCGATAGGCGTCGTACCGATATCGAAATAATTCGGACGGATCATCGATCATCTTCCGATCCGCATCGCCGCAACAGAGCAAAGCGCGAGGCGACCAGCTCTTTATGCCGGCATTACCACCGACGTGATCCGAGTCGGGATGAGTGCTAACCACGAAACGGAGATCCTGCGGATGGATGTCCAGTGTGGCAAATCCGGGCAGGATCAGGTTATCAACGTGTTCCGCACATCCAGTATCCAAAAGCAAAACCCCTTCTTTACCGCGTAAGACCGGAAGGTAGATCGGACGCATTCCGACCTGTCCTTCCAGAAGAAATACATCATCAAATAATTGTCTCATAATTTCATTAGCCGGTAGGTTGCTGGCCTTGAACGGCATAGCCGCCATCGCAACGGATATCGGTGGCGGTGATGTTGGCCGCTTCATCGCTGGCCAGGAAGACAAATACCGCAGCGATCTCCTCGATCGAACCGACTTTCCCCCGTGGATGGATGCGATCGAATGCCATTCTGGCCTTTTTCACGTCCGAAGCATTTTCTGCCAGAAATCGATGGAGCATTGGTGAATCGACAGTGCCAGGGGAGACTGTATTAACCCGGATGTTGTCTTTCGCGAGTTCGATCGCCTGGCCCCGCGCCAAAGCAATGAGAGCCCCTTTGGTAGCTCCATAAACTGTGACGCCCGGATGGCCGTTGTGGCCGGTGACACTTGCCATGTGAATAATCGAACCGCCTCCGACCCCACGCATCGAAGGAATAACATAGCGAGAAAAAAGGATAGGCGCTCGCAAGTTGACCTGCAGAATCAGGTCGATTGTATCCGACTCAATCGAGTCTGCCGGGGCAATCGGCATCACGGCGGCATTGTTAACCAGACAATCAATTCGATCGAAGCGATGCTTGACCGCGGCTACGAATGACTGGATTTCTGCAGAGTTTCGGACATCGATCGATTCCGCGATGACCTCTGCGCCGCTCTGGCGCACGATCGTCGCGGTATCCATGACAGCCGTGTTGTTCAAATCGCACACGGCAACCTTTGCTCCTTCGTTCGCGAATGCCAAAGCGATCCCGCGACCGATGCCGTCACCGGCACCAGTGACGATTGCAACCTTGTCTTTGAGTCTGTTCATAGCAAAAAGCGGGGACGGGACACGATCATTGTTTACGGGCTATGGCAGTTTGCGGCGCGATCGCCCGAACGTATCAATGAGCACGGCCAGCAGGAGCGTCGCGCCAATCACCAACGTGTTCCAGTAGACGTCCACGCCGAGAATTGTCAGAGCGCCAACCAGAATTCCCATCAATAAAGACCCGAGAAACGAGCCCAGAATAGTTCCCTCGCCTCCTTTCAGACTGGCGCCTCCAATAATCACGGCCGAAATTACTTTGAGCTCCAGACCTGTCCCGGCGGTTACGGAAGCTGCCCCAAGTCGAGCAGTCATGACGATACCGGCGAACGCAGCTAACAAACCTGTGAGTGAATAGTTGAAGATTTTAAGTCGATCAATCCTGATTCCGGACAGCATGGCCGCTCGTTCATTGCCGCCCAGGTAATAGTTCTGCCGAAAGAATCGAGATTTCCTGAGGAGAATATCACCGATCAATACCATCAAGAGTGCGATCCAGATCGGATTTTGAACTCCATGGACGTTGCCCTGACCGATCAACCGAAACGATTCAGGAAGTCCGGAAATGTTTCGGCCCCGGGTGATCACCAGCAACGCTCCGCGGACCATGCTCATCATTGCTAGCGTTGTGACAAACGGATTGATCCCAATCTTCGCTATGATAAAACCGTTGCAGAACCCGATGACTGCTCCGGCGGCAAGCCCAACCAGCAAGGCTGCCCATGGCGGGAGTCCCAAGGACATTGTCATGGCGGTCATCGCCCCGGCGAACGCGAAGGTGGACCCGACGGACAGATCGAACCCGCCGCCGACAAGCAAGATGGTCATGCCGATGGCGACGATACATTCGATGGACACCTGGAGCAGCAGGGCAGACCAGTTGCCGAATGTCATGAAAATTGGCGTGGTGATCCACATCACCAGACAGCCGGAAATCACGATTGCCATGATCATGAATTCTCTGAAGCTGGTTAGCCGTCTCAGGTATTCGAACATCGAGTGAGAAGGTTGCTGGCTCTGCAGAACCGGTTCGACGTCCGTTTTCATAACTCCATCACTCTGTGCGATGCTTTTCTTTTTAACGTTTGTTCTCCCCCGCAGGCCAAGGTGTCACCGCCACCAGTTTCAGCCACAACCTCCATCCCCCTCCGTGACCTCTGTGACCTCTGTGCGATGCTTTTCTTTTTCGGCGTTCGTTCTCGCCCGCAGGCTAAGGTGTCGCCGCCAGCAGTTTCAGCCACCACCTCCAATTGCTCTCTCCGCGAGACCGGTCGCTGCCAGGATCACTTTCTCCTCCGTCGCCTCTTCCCGATCAAATTCGGCGACGAACCGATGGTTGCGCATCACGAGGATGCGATCGCTCATGCCGAGAATTTCCTGAAGTTCTGAGGAAATCATGATGATCCCTATTCCCGAGGCTGCTAGTTCACGCAGCAGCCGGTAGATCTCTGACTTGGCCCCCACATCGACCCCTCGCGTCGGCTCATCGACGATCAAGACTTTAGGACGAGCGCCCGTCCACATGGCCAGGAGCACCTTCTGTTGGTTGCCGCCTGATAACTGTCCCACAAGTTTTCGAACGCTCGGTGTCGCGATATTGAACCGGTGACGAGCATCAAGCGCAGCCGAGCCGATCTGTCGATCGGAAATGAAGCCGAGACGGTTCGTGTAACTGCGTAAAGTGGGAGCAACACAGTTGTCCTGAACCGACATGGAAAGGTAGAGGCCGAGTTCCTTCCGATTTTCAGTCAGGTAAACAACTCCTTGTTTGATTGATTCCGCCGGGTACCGGAATCGAAACTGTTCGTTGTTCAGGAGAACGATGCATTGACGATTCGGCGTGATGCCGACGGTTTCCATGGCTAGTTCAGACCGCCCGGAACCGATTAAGCCGGCGATGCCGAGGATCTCGCCATTGCGGAGTGTCAGGCGAAGGTTGGAGGCCGTTTTCGTTTCGCCATCTGATCTTTCAACCTGAAAGTAGGTCTCACCGATCTGGCTGACGCGCTTCCCGTACATGTTAGTCAACTCGCGACCAACCATTCGCTTCACCAGCGATTCTTCGTCCACCTCTCTGATGCCGAACGTGCCGGCAATTCTACCGTCACGCAGCACCGTCACCCGATCGGCGATTCGGAATATTTCTGACAGATGGTGAGAAATGTAGATGAATGAGACGCCTTCCGATTTCAGCCGAAAGATGTTATCGAAGAGCCTGTCGATTTCAGTCGCGCTTAGAGACGAGGTTGGCTCGTCCAGAATCAGGATTCTAGGCCGAAGTGAGATCGCCTTCAGCACCTCAACGATTTGACGTTGCGCCATCGACAGTTCGGCAACGGCTCTGGCCGGACTGACTTGCAGTTTGAACAAGCTAAGCAGTTGCCGCGTCGCCTTGTACAGTTTCCCCGATGCGACGAACCCGATTCGGTTGGTCGGCTGCCTATTGAAGTAGATGTTCTCTGCCACGCTCAGCGAGGGGACAAGACTCAACTCCTGGAAGACGACCGCGATGCCGTTGCCGGCGGCGTCTGCCACATCCACAAATCGAACCGGCCGGCTGTCGAGAAAAAGACCACCCGAATCCGGCTGGAGCACACCTCCAAGGATATTCATCAACGTGCTCTTGCCGGCTCCATTTTCACCGACAACTGCGTGCACCTCTCCGCGCCTCAGATCGAGGTCGACCTTATTGACCGCTCTGACTCCGGGGAAATCTTTAGTGATTCCCCGAAGTTCGAGGATGTGCTCGCCGGACATTGCAACTTTTATTTGCGGACAAAAGACTGAAAGTTGCTCTGGTCGATGATAATGACGCCGGTATCGACAACCGCCGGAACACCGGTCACATGCGCGCTGGCGTTATCGTTTGAGATCGGAACCGGATTGTTCTTCAGGTTGTAGAGGATTTGAAGAGCATAGAAGGGCATCAGCGCCGTTTGCTGAGC
>DATHPI010000261.1:0-17259 GCA_035484035.1 Chthoniobacterales bacterium | reverse complement strand
CCAGCAAACGCCAAACATGTCGATGGTGGCGCGCAGGGCGCGATTGCCGAAATTGTATTTACTGGAGCCGTGCCGGCGCGGTCGATGGTTGACGGGGATTTCAGTAATCTTGTAGCCCAAGCCTTTGATCAGAGCAGGGATGAAGCGGTGCATGCCATGGAACGGGATCAATGCTTCGCGGCACTCTTGCCGCATGGCTTTCAACGTGCACCCAGTATCGCGCACGCCATCCCTGGTCAACCGGCTTCGCACTCGGTTGGCGATCCGACTTTGGACGCGCTTAAACCAACTGTCTTGACGTTTCAATCGATAGCCGCAAACCAGGTCGGCGCCACGATCGATCTCCGCCAAAAGCCGGGGAATATCGCTGGGGTCGTTTTGCAGATCGCCATCCATCAAGACCAGAATCTTACCTCTCGCGGCGGCCAGGCCCGCATAGATTGCTGCGCTTTGCCCGGTATTTTTCTCGAATTCAAGGATCCGCACACTTGGGGCGGGTTTGATCTGCTCGATCGTCCGGTCTCGTGAGCCGTCATTCACAAAAAGGAGTTCGTGCGATATCTCTTTCAGCGCCCAGGCAAGTTCGGACTGCAACTGAGCGACATTGCCTTCCTCGTTGTAGACCGGGATAATGACCGAGACTTGGGGCGTCATCACAACGGCAGAGTCTGATATTGATATAGCGCAAAGACCCGAATTTCTCGAAAGGGTAGATCGTGTCGCTCCAACTTGAAGACGGCGAGCAGCTCCCATCGGGTGAATGCGCTCTGAAGATTTTGGGGTGGGCTGGCTTCGGGTCGATCGGTCACGTAGAGGGCCGTACGGTCAATAAATGGATTAACTCCTGCCTCCTCAGTAAAAGTGGTGTCCCGTTGTGCAGAGGGGTCGGCCTCGACAAACGCATCATATCGCGGCCAGAAGGAGAACTGGTTCTGGATGTCTTGAGATTCAGGAATATAGACGGGAGGATGCCCTGGTCCTTCGCTGCCTTTGTCTTTCAGATAAAAGGATAGCATCGAGGAGGTCTGATATTCGTTGCCGATCAGGAATACTTTTGCTCCGAGCTTTTTTTCGAATTCGGTCCGAAAGTTTTCGATGCTTTCCGCGATCGTTTTCCATCCATGCAGTCTGACGTTAGGGTCCAGATCACTTGGCAGGGAAATGCCGATCGCATGCAGCCAATTGGTGTTCATGGCCAGGGACGCTTGCAGTCCACTTAGAATCAGCGCGGCGACATAAAGACCACTCATCAATGCTCTCTGGTTGGTGGCCTGCAGCCAGTAATGCGTGCCCAATATCCCGAGCCCAACGAAAGCAGGAGCGGTCCAAACCGGATCACCAACTTGGTGCAAAGTGATCAGCCCGTAAACCAGAAGGATCGGCCAGATGAAGGTTAGAAGAAGACAGATTTTACTATTCTTAAAGGCTTTCCTGACCGAACTGCAGAAAGCGACTAGTAAACAGATCAAAAGCATCGGCGAATAAAGCGCGAATTGCCCTGCGAAGGATTCTGCCAAATGCGAAAGCCGGATGGTGAACAGCGCACTTAGAAGTGCCTGATTGGTGAATTGATCGACCCCTAGCCAATCGTGCTGAAGATTCCAAAGAATGGGTGGCGCCAGGAATGGCACGAAGCAGAGGAGCAAAATGTAAATATTGGGTCGCCTGAATTCGCTCCGGTATTTCGGCACAACCAACAAAAACAAGAGGATCGAAAGGAGTCCCATTGCATTCTCGTATTTGCAGAGGAAACCCAGACCAGTCACTACTCCAGTGAGAGGCCAGTAGACCGAGAACCTTGGGCTGCGCTCTATCGCGAGCCAAAAGGTGTAGAGAGCCGACACCCAAAAGAAGATGGACAATGAATCAACCGTGATGAGCACAGATTCAATGTTAAAGAGAGGCCATAAGTTCAGCCCAAGGACCGACCAGAACGCAACTTTTTCCCGACCGAGCTTGCGGCCCACCAGGTAGACGAGAATCGAAGTGCAGAACCCCAGCAGAGGGCTTAAAAATCGCACGCCGAATTCTGTCGGGCCGAACATGGAAGTCCCGGCCAGGATCGCCAGGGCAATTCCCGGGCCGTTGCTGTAGTACGAAATATCGAGATGTTGTGCCCACAGGTGATGATAACTTTCATCCGCTGAGAGCTCTAAATTGGCCGCGAACCACCAGCGGATACCGGTCAAAAGGAGTAAAAACCCAACGAGGTGAAAAAGGCGCCGGTTCATTACCGAATTGTGCCGAACAACGAAGGGTGCAGGCGATAAAACTTGGGAAACCACTTTGAAGTGAGCCGCTGGTAAATCAGGTTGGCGATACTGGCAAGGATCAGGCTGAAGCCGATCCCCAAGACAATTGAAACAATAACGTCGCTAGGCCAATGCGAGCCGCAATAAATCCTGGAGTAGGACACTATTCCCGCGGGAATAATGTAGAGGGCTCCGAGCCTCCCAAAAAACAGAATAGCCATCGTGGCTATGACGGTGTTGTTCATGGCGTGCCCCGAAGGAAACGATCGCCCGTTTACCGCACCCTCGGGTGGTTCGGAGAGTGACACTTGAACCGGTCGCCAAACGCCGAGAAGTGCCGGCTTGGTTTTCTCCAAATTCACTTCGCGCACCTCGGCCAGCGCCTGACTAGGGCGAGGTCGATTGATCAGTGGTTTCATGAACTGGGTAAAAACCCCGTCTGTAAAACCGATGGTCAAGAGGGTCACCAGGAGAAAGCTTCGAACCTGAAAATTCCCGCGCCACAATAGAATTAGTCCCCCCAGAATTAAAAGCGGCAGCCACACATCGGCACTGGTAAAGGTCGCCATCAGCCTGTCCATGAAGGGGTTCGTCCATTCCCGATTAATGATGAGCAGCAGAGTTTTGTCCATGCCAGAGCCGCAGGGCCCGCGTAAGCTAAGAACACCTGATAGATGAAACAAGCAAAGAAATTAATTTGCAGTGCGCTCTTGGTCTGCTTCCTCCTGCCTCAACTCAGCTCAGCTCAAGATGATGCCAACGCAATTCTCGACCAGATCCGCTCAGCGCAGGCACAGATCAGCAGACCACTTTCCGGCAGGCTGCGACCGGAAGATGGGGAATCGATTCCTTTTCGCCTTCAATTGAAAGGCGGAGAGTTCGACTACAATTTCACCAATCCGCCGGAAACCATCCGGTTGCAGTTGAATGAGAATGGTTCCCTGATGACGGACGAACGGGCCGGCGGCCAACAGGTTTTGACGGGTTCGCGATTGGGCGAGCCCGTGCGCGGTACGGATATTACGTACGAAGATCTCTCGCTACGCTTTATCTATTGGAAGAATGCCAAGTACGAAGGTGAACAACGTGTGCGGACGATCACTTGCTCCGTTGTTCTCGTGCAACCTTCTGTTCGCAATACCGACTACGCCTCGGTCCGACTTTGGATCGCAAAGGATCGCGGGGCGCTGATCAAGGCTGAAGCCTTTAACTCTCAAGGCAAAACGATCAAGCGCTTTGAGGTGATTTCTGGTCAACAGATCGAAGGCAAGACAATCTTCAAACAGATCCGTATTGAGCGTCTGGATCCACAGACCGGTAAGGTGGTCTCCCGGACTTACCTGGAACTCGACTCGTAGGGGAACGAGTCGGCGTATCAGCGTATCGGCGTGTCGGCGTGTGGGGAAAAACATATCCGCCTCTGCGTGTCGCTCGGTCAAAGAACGGCAAGCGGTCGAGAACGAGAACGAGCACAAGTACGGTTTGGGGATCAACAGTTACGCCGACGCGCCATACGCCAATACGTCTCCCCACGCGCCGACACCCAATACGCCCATACGCCGATACGTTTCCCCCGCCGCCGACCCGACGATACGTTTCTGCCTCCGTTTGCATCTTAGTGCAGTTTTATGCAGCCAGGGGCAGAATTCTGCGATTATCGGACCTGTTTGTGACGGTGACGGGTAATCTTTGTCAAATTTAAGGCAATTCAGCCGTTGACTTCGATCTCAGGCGCTTCTAAGATTCGGGGCTTTTTTATGCTAGAAAATGGTTTGCTCTTGACTTTTGTGTGTGGCTTGCTTTCGACTGGGGCTTCTGGGCTTTTCGCGCAAACCTACGACAGTACTGCCCGGTTCACCGAGAACGGGACGAAGCTTCAGGGGAGCATCTTATTCAAACCTGAATCCAAAGATCTCGACTCAAGTCCGTTCAAGGGTACGGGAGAGAAGTACCCGTGGCACACGCAGATCGTGACCACCGTTTTTTGGATCGGCGAGAGCCCGTCCGGGAACAATCCAGTTCCGAATCGCAGCAGCGCTTGGGACCCGAACTGGGCCAGAAACTTTGGGGGATCCGATAGCCCCGAACCGGGCGGCAGAAAGGGGTTCATCCCGGCAAGGTTCGTTCCCCGTCAAAATCCCTTCTACCTGGCTTTGCCGTTTAATGATGTCAGCGGGGGTCGCACGAAAGCTGAGTCTTACAAGGTCATCCCGTGGTTTCAGGAAGCATTTCAAAAATCTGGGCAAAGCGTTCTCAAAGGGCGGTGGGTTGCGTTGCGAAGAGGGAATCAGATGTGCTACGCCCAATGGGAAGATGTCGGCCCATTTCGCAGCGATCACTGGGAATATGTCTTCGGCAATGCCAGGCCAAGCCCGAACCTGAATCGTGGAGCTGGTCTCGACGTCTCGCCGGCGGTACGGGATTATTTGATGTTAGGGAGCAACGATCTGACCGATTGGCGCTTTGTCGATTTTCAGGAAGTCCCATCTGGTCCATGGGCCTTGTACGGTGACAACAACACCTTCGTCATTGAACGCCGTAAGCACGAAGAGGCTTTCGCCAAGAGAGAATAGGCGCCGCCTTCCACACGGTTGGATACCCTGGCTCTACTGGAGTCGGATCTCAGTTCCTTCCTTATACTCTTGATCGCGGCGCGATTCGCCGCGCAAATAGGAGATCTTCAGCCATTTCTGCCGGCCTTGATAAGGATCGAAACCAAATGTTTCGTTCGACACCGTGAAAGATCGGCGGTCTCGAGCCAATTGGCGAACGACGCTCGTGACATCCACGTACCGGCTTTGCGCGCCGTAAACCGCCCTGATGATTTGAATGCCCGGACTGCCATAGTCGCGGTCGCTTTCGGATTCCGACCCGTTTCTAAAATAAAATACGTCGCCCTCCCGCACGCAGTCGGAGATCCGCTGACCGTAGACCTCGTAGATCACCACGAGCGACTTTGGATGGTTCGGGGATGGATCGATCCTCAGGGTGTCGCTACCTACACGGAAAGGTTCCCCGTAATCGGCGAATCGTTGAACCCTGCGGGTCACATCGACGCCGGTTTTGTTCGGCGGACCGTAGTAAGCTGACTCAATCCGGATACTCTGCCCGATCGAGCAAAAGACCCCGATATTAAAGAATAACAGGACCAGGGACGGGGACCAGTAGGCTTTCATACGCTCGCTGCGCTGTAACTATCGGTGGATCACTCATGTGCTTTTTGCGAGACAAAGTCCAGTCCGGGAAAGTATAGTTCCCCTCGACATGCGAAATGCTTTGGCTCTCAAGAACTATCTTTTGGTCGTCGTGGGTTTCTGTCTCTTGGCTGGGAATTCGGGGGCGGCGGACGATTTAACCGGGACGCTCAAGAAAATTAGGGACGCAGGAACTATTTCCGTCGGCCACCGTGAATCGTCGATACCGTTTTCCTATTATGACGACCAGAACGCCGTGGTCGGTTACTCTCAAGACCTTGTGATGCTGGTGGTTGATGCCGTTAAGAAGAAGCTGAATCTGCCGAATTTGCAGGTCAAACTGATCCCGGTCACTTCACAAAACCGTATTCCGCTGGTACAAAACGGGACCATCGACATCGAATCCGGATCGACCACCAATAATCTTGAGCGCCAGCAGCAAGTCGCTTTCTCCGACAGCATGTTTATCGTCGGCACGCGATTACTGGTAAAAAAGGACTCGGGAATTCAGGATTTTCCGGATCTGAAGGGCAAAAACGTTGTCGTTACCGCCGGGACGACTTCGGAGCGCTTAATTCGGGCACTGAACGAGAAGGAGGGGATGAAAATGAATATTATTAGTGCCAAAGATCACGGTGAATCTTTCCTTACTTTGCAGAGTGGCCGTGCGGTGGCCTTCATGCTGGATGACGCCCTCTTGGCCGGGGAGCGTGCGAAAGCGAGGAAGCCGGCAGATTGGGTGATTGTTGGAACCCCACAATCCAAGGAGGCCTACGGGATGATGATGGGAAAAGGAGATGCCCAATTCAAGGCACTGGTCGATGAAACCATCGCGAAAGCCGAGACTTCGGGAGATGCGGCAAAGCTGTTTCAGAAATGGTTTCAATCACCCATTCCACCAAAAAACTTGAATCTTGAACTTCCTCTCAGCGATGAGATGAAAGCGCTGTTCAAGAGCCCGAACGACAAAGCCTTCCAGTAGAGATTAGAGTCGGGATTCGATGGTCACACTCGCTGCCGGACTGGATTGGAGCATCTTTCTTAAGCCGGCTTTTGACGGTAGCGGTACCTATTTTCGTTTCCTGCTGGTTGGTTTCGAATGGACTGTTCTGCTGTCGGTTCTTGCTTGGATTCTGGCCTTGGTGGTGGGATCGATCATCGGTGTACTTCGGACTTTCCCGGGAAAATTCCTTCCTACCCTCGGTGCGGTTTACGTCGAGATCTTTCGGAATGTTCCGCTGCTGGTGCAGCTTTTTCTCTGGTATTTTGTGTTTCCAGAGATCATTCCGGGCCTTGGAACATGGTTTAAACAAGGTCTGAGCCCGTTACTCCAGCAATTGATCACCGGAGTGTTATGTCTCGGCCTCTTTACGGCGGCTCGCGTCGCGGAACAGGTGCGCTCTGGGATCAATGCTCTCGGAAGCGGGCAGCGAGCAGCTGGGCTGGCGCTCGGTCTTAATTTGCTGCAAGTCTATCGACTCATCTTATTGCCAGTCGCCTATCGGATCATCGTGCCGACCTTGACCTCGGAGTTTTTGAATACCATCAAAAATTCGGCTGTCGCATCAACAATCGGATTAGCGGAATTGTCGCGCCAAAGTCAGCAGCTCGGTGAGTTCACGGCCCATTGGTACGAAGCCTTCATCGCGGTGACGCTGCTTTATGGCATCATCAATCTATCGGTGATGATTGCCTCTCGTTTTCTCGAGCGAGCAATCCGATTGCCCGGTTATGTGGGGGGAAAAGTTGAAACCAGGAGCCAGAAGTTCAGGAGTTCAGGAGTTGCCTGAGAACAGGAGTTCAGGAGTTGCAGGAGTTCAGGAGTTGCAGAATCAAATCCCTGCGGTGCCTAACAAAGATTCTCACGGCTGAACGGGTACCAATGTTAAGAAATTCCAACCATCGAGGAGCGAGAATTTCGCAGATCCATTCTGTAACTCCTGAACTCCTGCAACTCCTGAACTCCTTCTTTTTGAACTCCTTCTTTTCAAATGTACGAATTTGACTGGAGTTCAATTCCGGGAGCGCTTCCCTTTTTATGGCAGGGGATGATGCAGACTCTGCAAATCACCTTTGTGGCTATCGTCGTCGGCATCCTTCTGGGCACATTGATTGCCATGATGCGTTTGTCCAAGAACCAGGTGATCTCGACCCTGGCGGCATTTTATGTTAACGGGTTTCGCTCAATTCCACTGGTCATGGTTCTGCTCTGGTTTTACCTATTGGTTCCCAGTTTTATAAGCATGTTAATCGGCCATCCTTCCATGGATATCAGGCTTCTTTCGGCCTTTGTGGCTTTTGCGCTTTTTGAAGCATCCTACTATGCCGAAATCATTCGGGCTGGCATTCAAAGCGTGTCCGGAGGGCAAATATCGGCCGGGTTGGCCCTTGGTATGACGCGTCGTCAAACGATGCGTTTGATCGTTTTGCCACAGGCTTTTCGGCGTATGCTACCTTTGCTCCTAACCCAGGCGATCATTCTATTC
The DNA here is from genome assembly GCA_035484035.1 of Chthoniobacterales bacterium. GTDB lineage: Bacteria > Verrucomicrobiota > Verrucomicrobiia > Chthoniobacterales > JAFAMB01 > JAFAMB01. The sequence continues at coordinate 9,327 of DATHPI010000261.1, read as the reverse complement.
CAGGATACGTCGCTCGTTTACGTGATCGGTTTAAGGGAATTTTTCGGTTATGCCTATAACACGGGAAATCGGGACGGAACGCTGGTTGAAATGCTTCTCTTTGCGGGAGCCGTTTACTTCGTGATCTCTTTCAGTGCGTCGCTGCTCGTCCGCACACTTCAAGCCAAACTTACCTCATGATTTCGATCAAAAAAGTCTCCAAATGGTACGGCGCATTCCAAGTGCTCAAGCAATGCAGCACCGAAGTCAGCAGAGGTGAAGTCGTCGTCGTCTGTGGGCCTTCGGGTTCAGGGAAATCCACTTTGATCAAATGCGTCAACGGCCTGGAGGTTTTTGAAGAGGGGGAAATCCTGGTCGACGACGTGTCAGTGGGGGCTCGCCATACCAATCTGTCCAAGCTTTGCTCGCGAGTGGGAATGGTGTTTCAACATTTTGAACTTTTTCCACATCTTCGAGTCATCCAGAATCTTACGATCGCCCAGTGCAAGGTATTGGGGCGTGGAAAGCAGGAGGCCTTAGAGAAAGCGGCCAAACTTTTGGAGATGGTGGATCTGTCCGAGCACGCTCAAAAGTTTCCTGCGCAATTGTCGGGAGGTCAACAGCAGCGGGTGGCCATCGCACGAGCCCTGGCAATGGATCCCATCGCGATGTTATTCGACGAGCCCACTTCAGCACTTGATCCTGAGATGATCAAAGAGGTGCTCGACGTGATGGTGAAACTGGCGCAAGAGGGTATGACAATGATGGTGGTGACCCACGAAATGGGCTTCGCGCGAGAGGTTGCCAATCGGGTCATCTTCATGGACCACGGCGAAATCGTGGAAGACAGGCCCAAGCTGGACTTTTTTGAGTCACCTGGCACCGACCGATCCCAGCAGTTCTTGTCTAAAATTCTCTCACACAGTGGGTGAGACATTCAGCGTTTGCCGGGCGCACGCAGAACGCTGAACCCTGAACGCTGAACGTTTTATCTTGACCTGAGCTTGCAATTCCCATATTCGAGATGCGGTGCTTTCCCTGGTGACATTTAAGCAGGTTCCGGGAGCTGACGTTTATCGCGTCGAAGGGCTCGTTGAGTCTGCAAGCGCCGTCTCTTCCCCCCTAAGAACCATATGCCTACTCCCGTATTCTCCGCTTCGGAATTAACCAAGAGCGAACTGCAAGCCAAGCAACGCCTGGTGATCATCGCCTCATCCTTGGGCACGATCTTCGAATGGTACGACTTTTATTTATACGCTTCCCTGGCGGTCTTTTTTGCCGGCCTGTTTTATCCCCCCGGGAATCCAGTGGCAGCAATGCTGAGCAGTTTCGTAACGCTCGGGGTAGGATTCGTTGTTCGACCGTTCGGGGCGCTCTTCTTTGGAAGAATTGGAGATCTCGTCGGCCGGAAATATACCTTTTTGATTACGATCACCGTGATGGGGCTTTCGACGGCGCTGGTCGGAATATTGCCAACTTTTTCCTCGATTGGTTGGGTGGCACCAATTATCCTGGTTTTGCTACGGACCACGCAAGGCCTGGCGCTGGGCGGCGAATATGGAGGCGCGGCAACCTATGTTGCTGAACATTCCCCTCAGGGCAAACGCGGCCTCTTTACCAGCTGGATACAAACAACTGCCACCTTGGGTCTCTTTCTCTCATTGGCCGTTATATGGACTTGCCGGATTTTGTTGTCCGCTGATGCCTTCAAAAGTTGGGGTTGGCGAATCCCGTTTTTGCTTTCTGTGGTTCTCTTAGGAATCTCCATTTACATTCGACTAAAACTCCAGGAATCGCCTCTCTTCCTGGAAATGAAGGCACAGGGCAAGGGATCCGTAGCGCCACTCCGCGACAGTTTTCTGAGGATGCCGAACGCAAAGTATGTCTGGCTCGCGCTCTTCGGCGCGACAGCCGGTCAGGGTGTCGTCTGGTATACTGGTCAGTTCTATGCCCTGTTTTTCCTTCAGAATGCACTTAGCCTCAAAGACTTCACGACGTTGTACGCACTCGTGGGAGTCGCACTTTTGATTGGCACTCCGTTCTTTGTCTTTTTCGGCTGGCTTTCGGACCGCATCGGGCGCAAGGGCATTATCATGGCCGGGTGTCTGTTGGCAGCCCTTACTTATTTTCCGCTTTTCCATCAGCTGACCATTTGTGTGAACCCCGCGCTCGCCGAGGCTATGAAAAGCGCGCCGATCGTGGTCTCAGGTCAGGACGGCCCCGACCTTGAGAAGGTCAAGATAGATCTCAATACGCGCGGATATTCTTTCTCCGTTAAGCCACCCGAAGGAGGTGCCCCCCTCACGGTCAGTATCGGTAGCAAACAACTACAGGGTTATGACGCCAAAGCGCTTGGAGCTGCTTTGGCCGAAGCCGGGTATCCAAAGGTGGCGGACCCGGCAAAAATCAACTTTTCGGGAGCAATTGTTGTCCTGGTCGTCATGCTCATTTACGTCACGATGGTTTACGGACCGATCGCCGCCTTTCTTGTCGAGTTGTTTCCGACCCAGATTCGTTACACGTCAATGTCGTTCCCGTACCATATCGGCAACGGTATTTTTGGAGGGTTGCTACCGTTAATTGCGGCGTCTGTCAGCGTAGCGACCGGGAATATCTATGCGGGTCTCTGGTATCCCATCATCGTCGCCCTGATAACTTTTGTCATCGGGATGTTGTTTGTGCCGGAAACCAAGGATCGGGATATTCGGGCATGACGGAGACAGGAGTCAGAAGACAGGAGTCAGGAGTTGCAGGAGTTCAGGAGTTGCAGAATAGGAGAGCGATCCGCTTTGGGAGAAGAATCCTAAAGAACCTTGACTTGCGGAGCCGACTTTGCCGTTGCCCATTGCCTGAACTCCTGAACTCCTGAACTCCTGAACTCCTGAACTCCTGAACTCCTGAACTCCTGCAACTCCTGACTCCTGACTCCTGATTCGACTCCTGATTTGGGTAGCGAATTCGACCGAACTATTCTATCAGTTCAGGGCGTATGAAGATCTTGGCCTATTCGAAATGGGACGCGTTGCCGGTCCTGTGCGGTATGTTGCATTTTGCTTACGTGCTGACGCTGTTTGCGCTCTTCCCAATCGCCCCGTGGTGGGTATTGCTTTGCCTGGGAATCATCTACTCGATTAGCGTCTCCTGGAACATCAACGGGATTTCGCACAACTTCATCCACAACGCCTATTTCAACTGGCGTCCGCTCAATCGGATGTTTGCGGTGATGGAATCCATGACGCTGGGTTTTTCTCAGACGTTCTACAAGTACGTCCATCACCGGCATCATATGGGGAACAGTGACAAGCCCGATGAAGAAGGGGACACCGTGGATTGGTTGTCGATCTATCGGCACGGCCACGATGGCGAGGCTGAAAACGTCTGGAGCTACATCTTTCTCAGCTACTTGCGCGACGATCCTAAAGCGATCTACGGCGAAATCAGACGAAAAAGCCGCTCGGATGCATATTGGGGGGTCTTCGAGATTGCCGCGTTTATCAGTTTCTTTATTCTGATGGGCGTCCTGAATTGGAAGTTTATCCTATTCTTCCTACCCTTCTACTACCTCGGGCATTGCCTCTCTTACTTGAATGGATATTACCTGCATTTTGGTGGGAATCCGGATAAACCAATCGCCTGGGGCGTGAGTTCGTACGAGAAGATTTACAATTCGCTCTGGTTCAACAACGGTTACCACGCGGAACACCATTTCCGTCCCAAATTGCACTGGACGAAAATGGAGCAACTGCATCGACAGATTGCGGAACAACAGCGACGGGAAGGGACGCGAGTCATCAAGCCGCCGCATGCACTGGCGTTCCTTGATCCTTCTCTCCCCGAAAAGAGTAGACCGTTACCGGCGCAGGAGGTTCAGCGATCCTAGAGTCAGGAGCCAGGCAATTTGCGCCTGCAAAAAACAGCTCCCCAATCAAGGTTCCCTTTGAAATTTTTTCCCAACTCAGTTGGTCTCTTATTCTGCGACTCCTGAACTCCTGCAACTCCTGAACTCCTTCGTCATGAATCCTTCAGGTTCTTTCGCTCAGGAGTCACGAACGCAATACCGACCCGATCATCTGTCTTCCGGCCCTGGACATCATCATTTCAGTATCGACACTCCCTTTGGTTCAGCCGCAGTGGTCGATGCCGTGCCATCCGAAGATCACGAGGTCTGGGTTGCCGGTTTCGAAAAGTACCCTGTTGATCACCGATATTACGAGATTGTTCACGAATCGCTCAGAGATCAATTTGCTCATTATTACCTGTTGCTCAAGGATGCTGCCGGCGTGACCCGGGCAGTACAGCCGTTCCTGATTGTAAGTCAAGACCTTGCGACCGGGACTCCTCCGGCTATTCGAAAAATACTGGCGCGAATCAGGAGCCGTTTTCCGGGATTCTTGAAGCTGCGAATGTTAATGGTCGGCTGCTCCGCCGGCGAAGGGGATATTGTTTTGGAGAAGGAGAGCCGCGACATCACCTGGACCGTAGACGCGCTAAAAAATAGCCTGACGCCGGTGGCTCGGCGCCTGAAGGCAATGCTGATCGTCTTCAAGGATTTCCCGAGAATTTACCGGCCGTCTCTCGATCGACTGGGGAAATTCGGATTTACGCGCGTGCCTAGCATGCCGGCCACGAAACTGGACCTCAATTTCCCGGATTTTGAGTCTTACTTGAAAACTCGTATCGGCTACACGATGCGCAAAAATCTGCGACGGAAGTTTCGCAAGACGGAGAACCGCCCGATCGAATGCGAAGTCGTGACCGACATCGCACCTTATGTCGACGAAGTTTTTCCACTCTATCTGCAAACGTTGGGAAGATCGGAACTCAAATTTGAAGAACTGACCCCATCGTATCTGCGCGAGCTTGGCCGGCGGATGAATGACCGGGCGCGATTTCTCCTCTGGCGCCTGGACGGTCGGATCATCGCCTTTGCTTCAACCATCGTTTACGACGGGGTGCTCCGGGACAACTATATCGGCCTCGATTATTCGGTGGCCTTGGAATATCACCTCTATTTTGTAACCTGGAGAGATACGATCATCTGGGCGCTCAAAAACGGGATTCACACCTATCACAGTGCGCCGTTAAACTACGATCCCAAGTATCATTTTCGAATGGAGCTCGAGCCGCTGGATCTTTACGTGAGAGCGCCGAACGCCTGGTTGAATCTCATTTTTAAACGAGTTCTGCCATTGCTGGAGCCAACCAGGTACGACCCTGTCATTCGAAAATTCTCGAACGCGAATGAACTATGGTAGGGGTCTGAATTCAAATCGAGAGACGCGTGAAACGGTCTGGCTGGCGGTCGACGATGCATGGAGTTTTGAGCATCCTTCATCGTTCAAAATGCCTTCACGCGTGAACGCCTTGGCCGCTGGGCCCTCATTGCGTTTTATTACGGCGAAGAGAACGGTGGAGTCTTTTTACGCGGAGTTCGCTGAACATTTTCGGCCCTTCATTCTTTCAGGGTCGGGGGATTTCCATCATTTGACAGCGGTCTTTACCCGCCAGATCAAAGAACCCTTTGTGATTCTCTCTTTTGATAATCACCCTGACTGGGACATTCGTCCTCCTCACTGGTCTTGTGGCGCCTGGGTCAATCGCGCGCTGGAAAATCCCTTGGTGCAACAAGTCGCGGTTTGGGGCTGCGGCAGTTTTGAGTGTGGTTTCCCCTGGCGCTTGCTCGGAAATCGGCCTGCCTGCTTTTCTGGTCGGCTTCGGGTGGCCCCCTGGCAATCAGAAGGCAAAAGCTTTCCTTCATGGCTCCATCCGATTTCGCCTGCAGATTGGCGCCTCTCTTTTGCGCAATATGTGGAATCGATTCTTGGTTTAACGATCTATGTCACTGTGGATCTTGATTGCCTCGGAGAAAGTGATGCCGTCACCAACTGGGAAAACGGCCGGTTTGCGTTGTCCGACCTTGTTTGGGCGATCACCCTCCTGCGACAAAAAGTGCGGTTTGTGGGAGGAGACTTATGCGGTGCTTTTTCTCCGACGCGGTATGGCTCACGGTTCCAATCGCTGGCCGGCCGGTTCGATCATCCCCGTCAACGCTCCGTGACTGAGAAGGAACGAGGGCTAGTGAATCTGCGCGCCCTGAAAACCATCTGGCCGCTTCTGGTTGGCGAGGAGAGGCAAGGGGAAACGTAACGGCGGGTCGTGGGGGAAACGTGTCGGCGGGTCGGCGTAGGGGCGTGTCGGCGTGCTTGCACGGGTAAGGCAACACACGGGGGGTGCCAAGGCCTTGGCCGAGAAGCTCTCCCCACGACCCTCGATCTAAGCACCTACGCCAATACGCCGATACGTTTCTGCCTACGCCGACACGCCCCTACGCCGATACGTTTCCCCCCACGCCCACACGCTCTTCTCTTTGCGATTAGAACGAATTATGGGGAATAACAACGGAGGACCTGCATCTATCAATATGCCGACGCGCGCACAACTAGGAGACGGGATGTTTGCGGTCTTCTTTGAACAGCAGTGCTGTAGCGGAGGCGACCAGACACCCAACTACAAAAAAGATAGAAAGAATTGACAGATGATTAGACCATCCAAAGCAGTGATCGCAGGTGCGGCAGTCGCCGGCCTTTTAACAGGTTCCTTCGCGGTTCGCGCCTACGCCGCGAGCGCCACCAGCCCGAAAGCCGGTGTCTCGTTGCAAACCATGGCAGATGCCGATAAGGGCAAGCACGGGTGCAAAGGCCAGAACTCCTGTAAAGGGCAGGGTGGCTGTAAGACGGGTGACAATGGCTGCAAGGGAAAGAACTCCTGCAAAGGCAAGGGAGGCTGCGCTAGCAAAACGTAATTCAGGCTTGTCCAGCTAAACCCTGAGCTGCTTGGTTTGCCGGACAGTCGGTGCGAACTTGGAGGAGGGACGGCTTCTATCTCGGCGCCCAGCAACGCGCAGCGGAATAGAATCCGTCCCTCCTCAGCAACCCGTCCGTATTTAGTTCTAATTTCCTAAAGGTTATGCCCGCAAACGCTTTCAACGGATTTACGGAATATGGTATTGGGATCGGCCTCCGCGTTCCGCATTACCGGCACATTCTCGCAAAAAAACCTGTCGTCGACTGGTTTGAAATAATCTCGGAAAACTTCATGGTCGACGGTGGACGCCCTTTGGAAGTCCTGGATTTAATTCTCGAACAGTACCGGGTCGTTCAGCACGGAGTGGCGATTTATTTCGGCTCTGCCGACAAATTTAACCGGGAGCATCTCAAACGTCTTAAAAGGCTCGTTAAATACACCAATACACCCTGGCTCTCCGATCATCTCTGTTGGGGAAGCGTCGATGGGCGCTACACCCATGACCTGCTTCCGATGCCTTACACTTTTGCCGTGGCACGGCACACCGCCGAGAAAATCAAGGCTGCGCGCGACTATCTGGAGGTGCCGATCTGCGTCGAAAACGTTAGCAGTTATGCCGAATATCACGCCTCCGAAATGACAGAATGGGAGTTCTTGAGTGAAGTCGTCGAGCAAGCAGATTGTGGCATTCTTCTGGACGTAAACAACATTTATGTCTCGTCCAAGAACCATAACTTTGACCCATATGATTATCTAAACAACGTCCCGCACCATCGCGTGGGGCAAATCCATATCGCGGGCCATTCGAAGTTCGAAAAATACCTGCTCGATACCCACGATCATCCAGTGCTTGACCCTGTATGGGCGATGTACGCGCACGCAGTTAAGCAAGTGGGCAGCACCGCGACCCTACTGGAATGGGATGACCGCATTCCCTCCTTCGATGAAGTTCACAATGAAGCGCTCAAAGCCAACAAATTCCGAGATCAACAACTCGCTCCGACCGCCGGATAAGATCGATTCACGCGCTAAACTGCGCCAGTTGCAACGCGTGATGACCGCCGCACTCTTTCGCCCTCTGAACTCGCAGTGGGGAATGCAGAAACGTTGGACCGATGGCGCACCCATGAAAGCGCTGACCTCGGGATTTATCAAACCGAATGATCGGCTGAGTTCGTTTGAGCGGTTGGAGATTTACAATCGCCAGTATTGGTTCCGGGTACTCGATTGCCTCTATGACGACTATCCCGGCCTTCGTGCCGTTGTCGGAGAACGGAAATTCATGAAGCTGGCCAAAGCCTACCTTTCACAATACCAATCGGACTCATACACTCTTCGCGATTTGGGAAATCGTCTCGAGAAATTCTTACAGGAGGAACCTCGCTGGTGCTCACCACGGGAGGCATTGGCGGTCGACATGGTTCGGTTTGAATGGGCGCAAGTGGTAGCCTTTGACGGTCCAGCCAATTCTCCGGTGACGCCTGATGATATCCTTGACACGCCACCTTCAAAATTGGTGCTCAACCTGCAGCCTTATCTTTCCCTCTTGGAATTGAATTTCGCCGTGGATGATTTTTTGATCGCCGTCAAAAAGGGAGAATCGGATGTCTTGCGTGGGGAGGCAAGTAACGCGATGAATGGCGCGCCCAAAGCAGCAGTCCGCCGTAAACGTGTCCGATTCCCAAAGCAGGAGAAAGTCTTTTTGGCGGTTCATCGACACGACAACATGCTTTACTATAAGCGCTTGGATCCCGAAGCTTTTGCGATCCTGCATGCGCTTCGCCGGGGTATCACAGTCGAAGATGCGTGCGTCGAAGCGGTCACCGCAAGCGAGAGAACGAATGTCGACTGGTCGGTTCAAATTAAGGAGTGGTTCGACGCCTGGTCTGCGCTAGGCTGGTTTTGCCGGAAATCATGAGTCATATTTTGCATTTCATCCGACGCGCCTACGAACGATTTGTTGGCGTTGCCAATCTTCTACAGTCGCCGTTGTTATTGGCGCTGCGGGTCTACTTTTTCTGGCAACTCTTCCAGACTGGGCAAGGTAAGTTGTCGAATATCGGAAAAATTATCGACTTTTTCAAAAGCCTCGGCATCCCGGCTCCAACCTTAAACGCCTATTTTGTCAGCAGTCTAGAGTGCTTTGGCGGACTCCTGTTGATTATCGGTCTAGCATCCCGACCGATCGCGTTGATGGTCGCGGCTTCAATGTTTGTCGCTTATTGGACAGCCGATCATGAAGCCTTAACGAACATGTTTTCTGATCCCGATAAGTTTGTCCAAGCCGCTCCGTTTCCCTTTCTGCTGACCGCTTTGATCGTGCTCGCGTTCGGTCCCGGTTTGTTCTCGGTCGATGCGTTATTGAAACGAGTAATTGAGCGGAAAACTCCTTCTGCCTCTGGTCGTACTAAGACCGGCATCTCTTCTCTTAAGAGATAAAAAATATTATGAGTCGCGGACTTCTGCCGATGCTCTTTGCTTTGGTGTGGTTGCCGTTCTCCAAAACGTTGGCAGACGATCACCGCATCGCCTGGCAACCTTGGT
>DATHPI010000260.1:0-3618 GCA_035484035.1 Chthoniobacterales bacterium | reverse complement strand
GGGATCCCGATGGCCAAAACGGACGAATCGAAATATCACGTCGGCTACGGGATCAGCGTCCACGTGGAGGGCCATACCGTCCGAGTCGGCAGCGCGCGATTCATGAAGCACGAAGACATCTCGCTCCCGACTACCCTGGATCAGGAAATGGAAAACGTTCACGGCGATGGAAATTCGCTCATCCTGGTGGCCGTCGATGATACGTTGGGCGGGGCGATCGAAATGTGCGCCGCCAATCGGCCTGAAGCACTGGAGGTCATCAACGGCCTGCGAGAACGCGGCGCCAAGCATCTGGCCATCATCTCAGGCGATCACGATCGACCCACCCGCAACCTGGCCGACAAACTGGGCATGGACCGCTATTTTGCCGAAGTTCTGCCTCAGGATAAGGCCAAATACGTCGAGCTTTTGCAAAAGGAAGGTAGGACCGTGTGCTTCGTCGGTGACGGTATCAACGACTCGATCGCGCTGAAAAAGGCCAATGTCTCCATTTCGCTGCGCGGCGCTTCGACCATCGCCACGGATACCGCTCAGGTAGTCTTTATGGAAGAGAGCCTGACCAAGCTCCTGCGCCTGCGCGATATCTCCCAGGATCTCCAGCGGAACGTCGACCGAAGTTGGGGTTTGATTATCGTCCCCAATATCATTTGCGTCGGTGGAGCGTTTCTGGCTGGCTTTGGCGTGATGCATTCCATGGTCTTCAATCAAATTGGCGCCGTTTTCGCTCTCCTCAATGGTCTTCTGCCGCTCCGCAAAGTCGCGGAGGCCCAGTCGGAGAAGGACAGAACGCTCTACCTGCCAGCGCCGGACCAAGAAGCCCCGAACCAAGAAGCCGAGAAGCCGAGAAGCCAATTGCTGAACGCTGCATTCTGACTTCTGAATGCTGCATATGCGAACTTCTTGACTTCTTGATTTCTTGATTTCTAGCCTCAGTCTGCAGCTTCAAAATCGAGAATCAAAATGAACTTGACCGATGAGATCACCATCCGGGCGCCGCTGACTAAGGTTTTTGGGGTAGCCTCCAATCTGCCGCGTTGGCCTGAGTTCCTTCCTCACTACCGCTATAACCGGTTTATTGCGCAAACACCGTCAGGCGGGCTCGTCCGGATGTCGTGCGTCAGCTCTCGGATAAAGGTCAGGTGGATTTCCGAGTACCGAATAGACACCGAGCATCGGCAATTGCACTTTCACCACCGTCAATCGACGCTGAACGCGACACGCGGCATGGAAGTGGTCTGGGATTTCGAAGAGCTCTTCGGCGGCTTCATCCACGTCAGCATCCACCACCATCTCGACCTGAAGTGGTTGCAGATCGGATCGGCGCTAGCGGGTTGGGCCGCGGGACGCTTCTTGATTCACGATATTGCGGGAAAAACGCTTGCCGGCCTGAAACGCAAAGTGGAGGCCCAGGAATATTTATCCGCGATTCCTCTTCCGTGACGCATCGCCAGGACCTACGGAATTATCTTCGCTGAACACGAAAAATGATTCGCCATCTCCTACCGATTGCGTAGAGATATCCTTGCTTTCTCGAAACGTGGTGACCGCATCATTTAATCCTCCTTTTATCCACCTCCCGGTGAGCGTTCTGCAGCTTGCACCAGGCCAGAGAACTCACCGGTTCTCCGCGACGGCTGTTTCCCGGGAAAGGCGCCTCCCATGAAAACCGCGAAATGGCTCAACATTTTTGCTCTCGGCCTGGCCGCCGTGGCCGTCGGTTTGGTGGCGTTCAAGAATTACGGAGGAAATAAAGACGGCCAGCTACTGAATGTTTCCTATGATCCAACACGCGAGGTCTATCGAGAGATAAACGGAAAATTTGTCGCCAAGTATGAAGCGCAAACCGGCTCCCGTCTAAGCATCGAGCAATCCCACGGCGGTTCGTCGCGACAGGCCCGAGCGGTGGCCGATGGGTTGGCGGCCGATGTGGTGACCCTCGCCCTTCCATCCGATATCGAAGATTTGTCCAAACGCGGGCTTATTGCAGGTGATTGGAGAAATCGGTTTGACCACCATTCACAGCCTTACAACTCGACCATTGTTTTTGTGGTGCGGAAGACCAATCCGAAACACATCAAAGATTGGCCGGACCTGGTGGAGCCCGACGTCACCGTCATCACTCCGGATCCCAAGACTTCTGGCAACGGCAAACTGAGTTTTCTGGCGGCCTGGGGGTCGGTGATTCGTCGCGGCGGGAGCGAAGATCAGGCCCGCGACTTCCTGACAAAACTTTATCAGCACGTGCCCACCCTGGGTCAAGGGGCCCGAGATTCTACGACCACGTTCGCGTTGGCTAAAGAAGGCGATGTCCATTTGACCTGGGAGAACGAGGCCTTGCGGGAAGTCGGGGAATCCAAGGGCGAGCTAGAAGTGGTCTACCCGCCGCTCAGTATCCTGGCTGAGCCGAGCGTCACTTGGGTGGACGTAAATGTAGCGAAACATAAATCCGAATCGGCGGCGAAGGCTTACCTGGCCTACCTCTTTACCGACTCGGCTCAAGAGATCTTTGCCAAGTACGGCTACCGGCCAGTGAACGCGGCCATCGCAAAAAAGTATCAAGAACAATTACCGTTCATCGACCTCTTTCCGGTAACGCTGGTGGCTAAAGATTGGAGCGAGGCCCAGGCAAAATTCTTCGGCGAAAACGGGGTCTATGAGATTATTCACTCTGCCCAAACCAAATGAGCTTACCCTTCCATCTAGGTTTTAGCTATAGTGCGGACACGGCGCGTCGCGACCTGGTGGCCGGCGCGACGGTGGCCGCCATTGCGATTCCACAGGCCATGGCCTACGCGCTCATTGCTGGAGTTGATCCTAAGTTCGGACTTTATTCGGCCATCGTTGTCACTTTGATCGCTTCCATCTTCGGTTCATCCTCCCATCTGATCAACGGGCCGACAAATGCCATCTCACTGGTCGTCTTCAGTTCCCTCCTCAGCTTCGATGCGCGCTTTGACGCATACCAGGCGATGTTTCTCCTGGGGATTTTTGTGGGGGTCATCCAGATCCTGATTGCGGTCTTTAAGTTGGGCGATTTAACGCGGTATATTTCGGAATCGGTGGTGCTCGGCTTCATGGCGGGCGCGGGTCTGCTGGTGGCCATTGGTCAAGTAGGCAATTTTCTCGGTGTCGCCAAGACGGGAGGCAGCGGGCATTCTGTGCTGATCCACTTTTGGGAAACGGTCACGCAAACCGGCGCCTTCAGTCCATACGCCATCGGTCTTGGCCTCGGCACCCTTCTGGCAGCGCTCCTCCTGCGCAGAGTGATTAACAGGTATAAGCTCCCGCAAATGGACATGTTAGTGGCGCTGATCATCGCCTCCGCCGTGGCGACTTATTTCGGTTGGTCGACCCCCAAACCGGATGGCAAGTCGATAATCTCGGTCGTCGGCACTGTCCCGGCCGCCTTGCCGTCATTCCACATCCCGGAAATTAACTTCGAATGGGTGACCAGGCTCGCGGGCAGTGCCTTGGCAATTTCCTTTCTTGGCTTACTCGAAGCACTCGCCGTCGCCAAGTCGATCGCGACCCACACACGCCAATCACTCGATTATAATCGGCAGTGTCTCGCCGAAGGCATCGGCAATCTCGTAGGCGGCTTCTTTCAGTCTTTGCCTG
>DATHPI010000259.1:0-6213 GCA_035484035.1 Chthoniobacterales bacterium | reverse complement strand
GACGTTAAGGTGGGCATAGAAAATTGTCCGATGCTTTTTAGCGATGATGAGTGGCCGGGCGGCAAAAACCTGGCAATCTCGCCACAAATCTGGCGGCGGATGTTCGATTCTATTCCGAGCCGGAACTTTGGTCTCAACTTTGACCCTTCGCATCTGGTTTGGCAGAAGATCGACTATGTTCGCGCGCTCTATGAGTTCAAGGACAGAATCGTTCACGTCCATGCCAAGGATGACAAGACTCTCGCAGATCGTTTGTACGATCGAGGGATTTTGGGTCTCGGATGGCATATCCCTAAACTTCCCGGATTCGGTGACGTCCAATGGAACCAGTTTTTTTCAGCGCTGACTGACATTGAGTATCGCGGACCGGTCTGTGTCGAAGTCGAAGATCGAGCGTATGAATACTCAATCGAGGGCAGGCAAAAAGCACTCCGCCAATCCCATCAATTTCTGAAGCAGTTCGTCGTTTGAAAGGAAACCGAATGCTCCAGTTTCCTTTTCGCGGATCGTTGGGTGGCCAGAAGGCGCTAGTGACAGGGGCAAGTTCCGGTATAGGCCGAGCCATAGCCTTAGCGCTTGCAGAGGCAGGCGCTGACGTCGTCTTAAACTTTATCGGCCCTTCGGATGCCGCAAATGAAGTTGTATCGGCTATTCGAAAGATAGGAGTCAAAGCAATTCCAATTCCCGCCGATATTTCGCAAGAAGGTCAGGTACAAACAATGTTTAAGGAAGCGATTGAGGAACTTGGAACCATCGATATTCTGGTCAATAACGCGGGTATTCAGAACAATGCGCCGATAGACAAAATGACCATCGAGCAATGGAATACAGTGATAGGCACCAATCTAACCGGTCAATTCCTTTGTGCGCGAGAAGCAATTCGTGAGTTCAAACGTCGTGGTATTGTCAGCGCAGTTTCCGCATCTGCCGGGAAGATCATCTGTATTAGTTCGGTACACGAAGTCATTCCCTGGGCGGGACATATCAACTATGCAGCGTCCAAAGGAGGCGTCATGCTCCTGATGAAGAGTATCGCCCAGGAAGTGGCCGCGCTTAAAATCAGGGTTAACAGCCTTTGTCCGGGAGCAATCCGTACTCCAATGAACCAGTCGGCTTGGGAGGATCGCGATGCTTACGAAGACCTGATGACCCTTATTCCTTACAAGCGAGTCGGAGAACCGGAGGAAATCGGGCGCCTGGCTGCTTTTCTAGCTTCAGACTATGCCGACTATATGACTGGAGCCAGTATCTTTGTGGATGGGGGGATGTCGCTTTATCCGGGGTTTGAAACGAGCGGTTAGTAGGAGCGCTCTGATAGGCAATTAACGCCGTAGCGTGTCACGCCGGGCGCACAGCAATAACTCCCGAGATGGCCTTGAGAGATCGGAAGTGTGCCGGCCACTAGTCGCGGATCAGGTCCTCTAAATCGCTGATCTGCTCACCCAGCAAGTTGAGCTTTCGCGCCAGCCCTTGAATATCGGCCGCCGCGCGGCGGTTCACTTCGTAATCCAACTCGCTGCGGACGCGGTCCTTTGCATCTTGCCGATTTTGACTCATCATGATGATCGGTGCTTGAATTGCGGCCAGCATGGAGAGAAACAGGTTGAGCAGGATGAAGGGATAAGGGTCCCACGCAGATTGCGCCAAACTTACGTTGATGCACACGTACACCGTCAGGATCGCAAGGCAGGAAAGGATGAACGACCACGATCCACCAAAGCGTGCGACCGCATCGGCGATACGATTTCCGAAGCTAGCTTGCTCCTCAATGACGTCATTCGGGTTGCGAGCTGAACGGCTGCGCACCAGTTGCTGGGCGGCATGGATTTGGCGACCCAAGGCAGCTAACAGGTCCATGCCCGCAAGCGGTTTGCGCTGCAGCAAAACCATGATGTCGTTGCGTTCCACCTCCACGCAGACAGTCTCTTCGAGGGCAACGGCACTCGTCTGACGGGGTGTCTGGTCGATCATCGACGCAAAGCCGAAAAACTCTCCGGTGCCGGGTTGATCCACAATGACTTCCTGTTGATCTTCGTCCACGGTGCTGATCCGGACGGCCCCAGAAAGGACCACGTAGGCACGGGTGGCCGCTTCGCCCCGTTTGTAAATGCGTTGACGTCCCACGAACTTTGTTAGCCCGATCTGTCCGGCCAAAACCGCCAGTTCTTCTTCATCGAGCAGGGCAAAGAGCGGTACCTGCTTCAGCACTTCTGGATCGCAAGCCATGAGATCACCTCGTTGTGTTTTAGATTTTTGCGGCAGCCGTTTGCCACGAAGACCAGCGCGGTGTGCGCAACGCCCTTCGAGACAGTGTGGGAATCCGTCGCGACGTCAGAACCGGGTCATCTTCCGAATCGACATGGCCGCCCTCTCGATTTCATAAACAGAAAATTCCGGCTAAAGTCGAGCACTCTTACGTATCGTCGGAACGGTCGGAACCGACATAAACGGCAGCAATCATCCGACTTCTGGATCAAGATACCCGGATCACCAGCGCGGTGGTGTTGTCGCGGCCGGCGGTCTCCAATGAAGCTTGCACCAGGCGTTGCGCGAAGTTATGGTCAGGATCCGGAGCTTTGGGAGAACGTAGGATTTCTAAAATCTGGTGGTTGTAAAGTCCGTCCACCAAACCATCGGAGCAGAGCAGAAAAAGATCGCCACTCTCGTAGCCGACGGCGCCTACCTGGGGATTAACAAATTGGTTGCCGGCGCCCAGAGCTTTCTGGAGCACACTCCGACGCGGATGACTCCGCGCTTCGCGTTCGTTGAGTTTGCCATTTCGCTGAAGCCAACCAACGTGCGTATCATCGTCGCTGATCTGCTTTATTCCCCCTTCGTGAGCGGGCAAATAGTAAAGGCGGCTGTCGCCGATATGTCCGAAATACATCCAGCTTCGAGTGAACCAACATACGGTCAGGGTTGCTCCCATGCCGGAGCATTCCGCATAACTCCCTCCAATTAACATCAACGATCGATGAATCTGGTCGAAAAGAGTGGTGAAGATGTCGGCAAAATAATTTTCTATTCCGAGCGCGGACTGTTTAAACGATCGTTGCAAGAGATGGGTGAGGCGATCCACGGTGATCCGGCTGGCAAATTCTCCGCCGGTCGCTCCGCCCATTCCGTCGCTGACCGCGAAGGCAAAATCAGTGGTTTCGGTTGATCCTTCGCCGTGCCTTCCCAAATGGTGAACCTCTTTGGCATCAAGCTGCAAACCCAGAAAGGAGTCCTCGTTGTTCGGGCGAATCTTTCCACGATCCGTTGCTCCCCACCATTGCAGACGATGCAAGAGGGATTCGTTATCTGGAGGATGCATCTGCAGGTTCTTCATGGCCCGGAAGAATCGTGGAGAATTCAAAATCGATGACACAAAAGCGCCCATCCGTCTGGCGATAGGTAATGTTACGTATTTCGGCGTCCTCATGGCGCACACCATAGGGCTCCAATTCCGCAAAAATCTCAGCGGCGCGTTGCTTATCCAGATGATCGACCCGGACGCCGCAGTTGGTCGTGACAATCCGGAGCTGCTCGGCATTCGCTTCCAGTAACTTCGGTACGAAGTTACATTTTTTCTTCTCGAGATGACGAAGAACTTTCACTTCGTTAGCAAAACGCTTTTGGGCATCAGGGCCGCGAAAAGTTTTATAGACCCGACCATCGTAACTGACGCGGACCGTGGCCCGTAAAGTGTCTTTTACTTGTTCCATAGAGACCGGGCAACATGGGCTGCTCTGGTCCAGAGCACAAGTGACGGGACCCTTCCTCTGGAATTGCGGGGACGATTACCAAGCGGACAGGCCATGCCGAGGTAAGGCATGGCCCGTCGTGGCTCAGTCTGCGCTTCGGTGCGTCTTACGGCTTAGGTACCGTTGCGATCGTCTGAAGGATGCGGCTGGCGATCTTGTAGGGATCGCCGGCCGAGTTCGGGCGCCGATCTTCAAGGTAACCTTTGTAGCCGTTTTTGATGAAATTGACAGGCAAACGGACGGAAGCCCCGCGATTGGACAAGCCGTAATTGAATTTGTCAATCGACTGAGTCTCGTGCAGGCCGGTCAGACGCAGATGATTGTCTGGTCCATAGACCGCGATATGTTCGTTCTTGAACTTGTCGAATGCTGCCATCAGCGCTTCGAAATATTCTTTGCCGCCTACTTCGCGCATATATTTGGTTGAGAAGTTGCAATGGAACCCGGAACCGTTCCAGTCGCCCAGGACAGGTTTGCAATGCAACTGGACGTCAACTTCATACTTTTCACAGAGACGCGCCAAAAGAAAACGGGCCACCCATACTTGATCTGCGGCCGTCTTCGAGCCTTTGCCGAAAATCTGGAATTCCCATTGGCCTTTCGCCACTTCGGCGTTGATGCCTTCGTGGTTGACTCCGGCCGCGATACAAAGGTCGAGGTGGGTGTCAACGATTTCGCGGGCGATATTTCCCACGTTTCTGTAGCCGACACCCGTGTAGTATTCACCCTGAGGATCGGGAAACCCATCGGCCGGGAAACCGAGAGGACGGCCATTTTTCCACAAGAAATACTCCTGCTCGAAGCCGAACCAGGTATCCGGATCATCTAGAATCGTTGCCCGGGCATTGGTGGAGTGAGGAGTGCCATCGGCATGCAGAACCTCGCTCATCACGATGGCAGCATTCTGTTTGGTGATGTCCGGATAAACGCCCACCGGCTTCAGTACGCAGTCGGAGCTGTGTCCCTCGGCTTGCCTGGTCGAGCTGCCATCGAATCCCCAGTTTGGGACTTGTTCCAGAGTCGGAAGGCTGTCGAAATCTTTAACTAACGTTTTGCCGCGGATATTGGGGATCGGTTGGTAGCCGTCGAGCCAGATGTATTCCAGTTTATATTTTGCCATGGTGGTTATCAGTCATTTCTATTCCGTTGGTGTTAAGCACGCTCGCTTGACGCTTTCGGCTGCCTTTGCCGATCCGCCCCGCCCCGCAGCCCGGGTTGTGCTTCCGCGATCGTCGAGAAGTGGGTCATTTGGTTAAGAGAACAAACGGGCTGTAGAAGCTCGGGCGGCTCAGACATTCTGCAGTTTTGGGTTGGGTTATTTAGCGAATTTTACAACTTCGCTCTAAGAGCACGCCCTGTGCCACACGAAGCTGTGAGGGCGTGAAGTAGGAGTGAGACTTTCTCTTAACACACTAATCAGATCGTTGTGGCGTGGTCGAAATGCGCCAGATGTCGAAAAACGAGCAGACCGAAACTAATTTGTAACTTATTTTGTAGCGCATTCTGGACAAAGTGGACGACCGACATCGACAAGATCAAGAACGTCAGTCCGCCATGAAGAGCTGTTGACTGTTGGACTGAAGAGAGTATCTGTTGCGCAAAGTCTGGGCGAGTCCCAAAGTCTGGGCGAGTCCTTCTCCAGTCGAGTCGACATGGCTTTTTTGAAGCGGAGTGAGCCGCGTCACTCAGGAGAGCGCGGTAGCCCTAATGAAAACCAATGCATCGCCAGAACCGGGAACACCGTCACCACCCGCAACACCGCCGACCCAGCCACGGCCGGAGATACCACCACCACCGGATGAGCCCACGACACCCGTGAATACCCTGCGACTCCGGACGGCCAATCCGTGGCCCGAAGTGACCTAAAGAGCGTAGCCCACGGTTTACCCCATGGGCGCTAACTTAATGCGAGGCCCCGGCGGGCGAATGGTTTTTGTCCCGGAGGGACCGTGCGATCGTAGCCTGGCACGAAGTGCCTGGGACATCGCCACCCCAAGAGAGCCGCCCGTAGGGTACGGTATGATTCTTGCAGGTGTGTGCATTTCGTTCAGTGATTGAAGTTATTGGAGCAACGAAGTTTCGGCCGTGAAAATAGAAGAAATTATGTGTTCAGGAAACGATCCATCACATCGAACAGCAGTTCGAACATCATCGGGCATTTCGTGCCGCTACGATCGGTGTTGTCCTACGGGACGCGCTTTCGACGAGAGAAGACGTCCGGATTAGCTGCGCCCGATCATACCGTACCCTACGGGACGGATCTTTCGGGGCACGCTTCCCAAGCACTTCGTGCCAGGCTACGATCGGGGTTGTCCCTAACCCTGGACTTAGCTATCTTGGCCACTTCGGGCCACGGATTGCCCTTTGTACGCCCCAGAGCAATGCGCCCTGAAGTTGAAGGGGCGGTAGATAGAACGTACTAACGACGCGAAGGGTGAGCATTCTTCAGGCCAGGGCCTAGGAGAGC
>DATHPI010000258.1:0-11810 GCA_035484035.1 Chthoniobacterales bacterium | reverse complement strand
CAAACAAGTAATCGATGCTTTTTTGGAGCTGCGTTTTGAGCTCAGCCAGCGGTAGATCCCGCACCTGCGACGAAAATGGCTCGTAGGAAATAGGCGCTTTGCAGTCGCCTTCCAGCAGCGTTGCCACCTGGCCACGGTTATCCATAATATCGTCCTCGGTCACCAGGATCCGGTCGTCGTCGGTGATCGCTGCCTTGGCCTTGCCCGCCAGAACGCCTGAAACGTGGACGATGGCGGTCTGCTTCGGGAAAAACTCGGTTTCGCCACTCAAGTAATGATGGAAGGTGTCATGAAGCAATTGATAGGATTCCGGATAGTGGCACCGGGCAATCCCTTCAAGGGCAGTCTTCTTGGTCCGCAAGGAGCAGATCGCAAAACCCAGAGGCTCGACTAAGCCGATCATCTTAGCTTCAGCAAACAATGGACCATAAGCGTTTAAGGCGGTCACAAGTTCATCAGCCCGTTGGGCGGTGCTGCGCTTGTCGTTGGCATCATTCAACGGACACAGTACGATCTGTGGACAATTGATCCGCTTGGCTTCGGCAATCAGATCCTTGAGTTTCTCAACATTCTCCTTCAGGACCTTGACGTCTTCAAAGGGATACAGGGCGTTGATCGTCAAAGCCTTAACTCCAGTCTCCTTGAAGGACATCTGCAAAGCGGCGTCTGATAACCCGTCCAGGATACCCTTGCTGGTGAAGTCGTTCCGGACCTCGACGTATTGGATGCCCAGACCGGCCGTGAATTTAAGGAATTCCTCCAGCGGTATCTGAGGCTTGATTACCCGGTTCAAGCAAAGCAAGTCAGTTCTCGACATCATGTATCCTCACTCGGTTCATTGCGGAGTTGGCAGTGCAGCTTAGTACTAACGTTTCTTTGTAGTTTGGTTCGCGGAATCCCGGGGAGGCAACACCTGCTCCATCCCTCTCCGTACAGCGTCTTCGTGATCGGAGGGAAAGGTGATCTGCAGTTTCTCTTCGCCTTGTGATGTCCGTAGCTGGAGAGTGAGAACGCCGCTTTCCTGATGGCTCACCTGAAAGTCTGTCAGCCGAACACGAGGGACAAAGGTAATAACTTCCGCAAACTCGTAAACGTTTCCCGGAACCGATGGTGTCTCAGTGGGATTAACTGCCTTAGCTGGCACAAGCGTAGAAAGTGTTTCCTTCGGTTCCTCTGCGGAAGAAGCTTCCGGAGAGAGATCGGTCGAAGATTTCTTCCCCTCCGAAATCAGAACCAGCTCGCGCTCGGTGATCAACAGTGCGCCGGCGGAAGCAAGTTGTCCCTGGTCAGCCGGCCATTGTATAGCAGCCAGCAACCGCTGCCCCCTGGGCCAATAACGCTGTGCCTCGTTCTGGAATTTCATCGGCCACGCCTCGAACATCGAAGTCTCGTCTCGATCCTTCCCGGCTACGGCGGCGTGCGCCGGATCGATGCCCGCGAGCATCAGATCAATTGCTTGGTGATAAAACTCGTCCTCGACTCTTTCAAAATTGATCGTTACGGAGTACGCCTTGCCTCCCTCGGAAAAGGAAATGATTAGCTGACCCAAGAGAAGAATGGACGTCAGTTCAAAAAACAAGGTGCTGCTGAAGTCGGACTTTACCAGAGCGGCGCCACCGTCTTCGGTCTCTGAGGCTACGAGCCAACCATTGTTCGTAACTGCCAGCAAGGTCGCCGGCGATTTTTCCTCCCCGGTTGGAAAAGCCGGAGCATACACAAGTAAACGGACTGGTTCTTTTGAAGATAAGCTTTTTTCCAGCTCACTCCGAAGTGGTTCAGGCGCGTCGGAGACAGTATCGAGCTTAGTGGGAAAGCGGGTGTCGATTTGCATACTCAAAGTTAGCGAGGCCCTCCTTAGCGGTGATTTCGGATTACCAATCGGCAACCCATTTTGACGCTGCCCGCGGCGAGTTTTGTCTAAAACGTGATTTACTAACCATTGGATAATTACCTCCAACTCAGGGGATCTGCTCTTCGGATTCGAAGGCGTAACCTTGGACTTTGGGGGGATGTTTGTAGCCAGCTAAAGATAATCAAAAAAGGAGAGAACAAGCAAGCGTATTCATTTATTTCCTAAAGGTAATTCGAACATTGGTCCAATGCTTCATTCAGTTGTTAAGCCCGCCAAAGCAAAGATATTTGACTTCCACGAATTCCTCGATGCCGTAGTGGGAACCTTCCCGGCCGAGCCCAGATTGTTTGACACCGCCAAACGGTGCGACCTCGTTTGAGATGAGTCCCGTGTTAATACCAACCATGCCAGATTCTAATCCCTCGGCTGCTCTCCAAATTCGGCCGATATCCCGACTATAGAAGTAACTGGCGAGTCCGAATTCGGTGTCGTTGGCCATTTGAATCGCTTGCTCATCGGTGTCAAAACTGAACAAGGGGGCTAAGGGACCGAAGGTCTCTTCCTTAGCCACCTTCATTTGAGGAGTCACACCAGCCAGGACGGTCGGTTCAAAAAAGGTTTGGCCTAGTGTATGCCGATGACCGCCCAGGAGAAGACGGGCGCCTTGCGAAATGGCGTCTTGAATATGTTCCTCGACTTTCTCCACTGCAGCCTGGTCGATCAAAGGACCCTGGAGAACCCCTGGCTCAAAGCCGTTGCCGACTTTAAGTTTCTTGACTGCAGCGACGAGTTTCTCGGCAAAAGCATCATAAACGCCCGTTTGGACATAGAGACGATTGGCGCAAACACAGGTCTGACCGGCATTGCGGTATTTGGAAATGATGGCACCTTCGACAGCCGCATCCAGGTTTGCATCGTCGAAGACGATGAATGGGGCATTTCCGCCTAGCTCAAGCGACAGCTTCTTGATCGTGCTGGCGCTCTGTTTCATGAGAAGGCAACCCACCTCGGTCGACCCAGTAAATGTCACCTTACGGACATCCGGATTCGAGGTCATTTCTCCACCGATCTCTTTCGAGCTGCCTGTCAAGACGCTGAAAACGCCGGGCGGGATTCCAGCCCGTTCTGCCAATACCGCAAGTGCCAAGGCCGAAAACGGGGTAGAGCTTGCGGGCTTTGCCACCATGGTACAACCCGCCGCCAAAGCTGGCCCGGCTTTGCGGGTGATCATGGCAGCCGGAAAATTCCAAGGAGTAAGGGCGGCACAGACTCCGATCGGCTCTTTGATGACCACCAGTCGGCGATCATTCCAGGGTGAAGGAATCGTGTCTCCGTAGACACGTTTGGCTTCCTCGGCAAACCACTCAATAAAGGAAGCGGCGTAGGCGACTTCACCTTTTGCTTCAGCCAACGGTTTACCTTGTTCCGCGGTCATCAGCTTCCCCAGATCCTCGAGGTTAGCCAGCATCAACTCGTACCACTTACGTAAAAGAGCACTTCGATCCTTGGCCGGCTTGCGGCGCCAATCGCCCCAGGCGCTCTTGGCCGATTCGATGGCGCGCCGAGTTTCGGCGGTTCCCATTAGGGGTACGGTCCCCAATATTTCCCCAGTGGCGGGATTGTTGACGTCCAAAGTTGCGCCGTTGTCGGCATCACACCAATGCCCACCGACGTAGGCCTGGCGGCGAAATAGATCCGGATCCTGTAAAGAAAAGCTAGTCATGGGTATCAAATCTCCAAGAATTCATTTTAACATATGCACTTTCAAGTGAAAGTAACAAAACCGTCGGAATATTTTTATCGGCTCTGAGCAAATCTAAAAAATAATTATTTTTCTTGACGATATGTTTACGAATGGATTACGAACGGAGGAGAGAAGCAATCGATCTTGCGTAGAGTTTCTCCATGAAAAAAGCAATCGTAAATTTCAGGATGAAAGTTATTTGATAGGCTGAGAGTTGCGAAGAGGCTTTTGAGATTGACCCGAGTGTTATAAGCAAACGGAGTAACCCCCAATTGAAAAACTCCCAATCCGTTCTCGGAAGAATGGCATCGAGGAGAATGTATTTTTGCTCCATCGATCTGCCAAAACGTGCCTAAGAACCTAGGCCCGTCGTGACTCTAACCCAGCTGTCACAACTTGAAGAACTGCTGGCTGGGGTAGTGGGATTAACTTAGCGAGAATCAGCAAGACTTATGGTGACAGAAGAAATAAGAAGAATCAGGGTCGGAATGGTTGGGGGTGGACCGGGCGCGGGGATCGCCGAAACCCATCGAACGGCGATGCGTCTTGATGACAAATGCGTTCTGATTGCTGGCGTCTTTTCGCGGGATAGTGAGAAGTCGCGCAGAGCGGCAAGGCAACTTCGAATCGACTTGGACCGTGTCTATCCCGATTACAGCGTCATGGCGGAAGTTGAATCCAAGCGGGAAAGCGACAGGATCGATGTCGCGGTTATTGTCACCCGAACCGACAGCCACTTTGAGATCGCGAGAAAGTTTCTGCAATCCGGAATCCAGGTGATTTGTGATAAGCCGCTTTGCCTTTCTTTGACAGAAGCCAAGGAGCTCAAACGCCTGGCCGAAGAGAAAGAACTGATTCTTTGCCTGACGCACAATTACTCCGGTTACGCGATGGTTCGTCATGCGGCGCGAATGGTTCGAAACGGTGATCTTGGCAAGGTATGTGTGGTGCAGGCTGAACACGCTTCAGGATGGGCGGCTACGTTGCTGGAAAAACAGGGGCACCCACAAGCAGCCTGGAGAACCGACCCGGTTCTTTCGGGCGATTCGAGCGTTCTTTTCGACTTGGGAACGCACGCTCACCAACTTGCACGATTCGTGACCGGGCTTGAAGTCACTGAGGTAGCGGCGGAGATGAGCCAGATTGTCCAAGGGAGAGCAATCAAGGACAATGCGAATTTATTGCTTCGATTTTCCAACGGGGCACGAGGGACACTCTGGGCGTCGATGGCAGCGATTGGCAACGAACACGGTCTCCGGATTCGAGTCTATGGAGATCGAGGCAGTTTGGCCTGGCATCACGAAGATCCTTGTCATTTGCGTTATTGTCCGCTCGATGGCCCACAGCAAATCTTGGCGCAAGGAGCTGATGGGCTTTCGGCTGAGGCCAAGCGCTGGACCCGGGCAGGACTAGGTCATCCTGAGGGGTTTTTTGAGTCTTTTGCCAACATCTACACTGAGGTGGCCGAAGCCATTCTGGCAAAATCCGAAGGCAGATCCTACGTGAAAGATGAGCTCGGTTTCCCGGATGCATCCGACGGAGCACGCGGGGTAGCGTTCGTGGAGTCGGCCATGCGCTCTTTCGCGTCTGGAGGCGTCTGGACTGCTGTTGAGGCCATCTGATAGAAATTGTTAGTCAAATTACGAAAATGACAATTCCAAAAGTTTCGGGATCACAGGTCAATCTGGGAGTCAGTCCACTGAGTTGGACAAACGACGTACTGGCAGAACTGGGTGGGGATATTCCATTGGAAGTCTGTTTGCAGGATGCGGCCGACAATGGCTATGAGGGGGTGGAACTGGGAAGGAAATTTCCGAGGGAAGTCCACGAACTATTGTCGAAATTGTCTGGCTATGGGCTTCGATTGGCCACCGGGTGGTACTCAGGGTATCTCACCGAGCGGTCGGTAGAAGCCGAATGGAAAGCGGCCGCAGACCATGTTCAGTTGTTGGAGAGCTGTGGTTGTCAGGTTCTTGTCTATGGTGAGTGCGGACTGTTGGAAGGCGATTCTCCGTGGGACGAGCCCCTGAGTCGAGGGCCTAAACTCAAATCGATCGACTTGGCAGCGTACGCGGAGAGGCTGACAGAATTCTCTGTCGGGCTGAATAGACGAGGCATCAAGCTAGCGTACCACTACCATTTAAAGATGCTTGTGGAGACGGCGGAAGAGGTTACCGCTTTTTGTCAGGCCACGCCCCCGGAGGTTGGACTTCTTCTGGACACTGGCCATGCTTACGCTGCCGGCGCGGATTACGGAGAAATTCTCCGGCACTTTGGGGATCGAGTGGTGCACATTCATCTGAAGGACGTCCGTCCCGATGTCCTGGATTGGGCACGCAAGAATGACGTGACTTTCAATACTGCAGTCAGGGAAGGGCTCTTTACCGTCCCGGGCGACGGCATTGTCGACTTTGCGGAAATCGGCAAATTTGTTCGGTCCTCCGGATATAGAGGGTGGGTGGTAGTAGAGGCGGAACAAGACCCAGCTAAAGCCGCACCGCGGATCTATACGGAGAAAGCCTACCAGTACGTTAAGAATCTCCTCTTCTGATCAAACTCCCCGAAAGGTAAAAAATGACAAAATCTTTAAACATTGGATTGGTTGGCTCGGGCTTCATGGGGCAAGCCCATACGGACGCTTACCGGCGGGCCGGAATGTTGTATCGCAATCTCCCCTGCATCCCAGTCTTGTACGCTATTGCGGATCAAAACGACTCACTTGCAGAAGAAGCCCGACGGAAACTGGGGTTTGGCAAGGCTTACGGCGATTGGCGGCGCTTAATTGAAGACCCCGACGTGCATGTGGTCGACATCACGACACCAAACCATTTGCACGTAGATGTGGCCTTAGCTGCGCTCGAAGCGGGCAAACATGTTTACTGCGAAAAACCGATGGCCGTGAAGGTTCAAGATGCCCAGCGAATGGCCGCGGCAGCCAAAAAAGCGGGGGTTAACACGCTCGTAGCTTTCAACAATGTGAAAACACCGGCCGCGCTAGTGGCCAAGCAGATCATCGATCGGGGCGAAATCGGCGAACCAGTGCGCTTCCGCGGGAGATTCGACCAAGGCTTTTTCAACGATCCGTTGTTGCCGTGGTCCTGGCGCTGTTCGAGAGACCTTGCGGGGACCGGAGCGCTAGGAGACCTCGGCGCACATACGGTTTCGGTAGCTCAGTTCCTGATGGGCGACATTACTGCGGTCTCGGCCCAAGCTCAGACGATATTTAAGGAACGTCCGGTGCCAGATTTCGATGCCGGCTATGGCAGTAAAGTGACGGCCGACGCGAAAAAACGCACCGTGGAAAATGAGGACCAGATCCAATCCATGGTGAAATTTTCTTCCGGAGCCGCCGGAGTGATTGAAGCCTCCCGGATTTGTGCCGGCCGGGTATTTGGGGTGTTCTGGGAGATCTCCGGAACGGAGGGCACCATCGTCAATAACGGAGAAAGATTTAATGAGCTTCAGGTTTTTCGGATGAGAGATGAAAAGCGCGACCGGGGCTTTACCACCATCTATTGCGGTTCACAAGTTCCGCAGTACTCGGCTTTCTTTGGCTTTGATTTTGCCGGCGGCGGCCTTGGGTATTTTGACATCAAGGTATTCGAAGTGCACGACCTGGTCCAAGGCATCGGCCGAAACGAGCGCTGCTTTCCCGATTTTGCCTTTGGCGCCAGGAATCAAGAAATCCTTGAGGCCATAGACCAGTCTGTTCGCTCCGGGACGTGGGTATCGACCAATCCTTAAGCCCTTTATGCAATGTGTTCTAGCCCCAAGCACAGACACTGTGAGCGGTCTATTAACACCGCTTATTGAGCTACTTCGAACCAACTTCCGGGGGGGACTGCTGACAAAGCAGAAGCTGGTTGAAGGCTATTTAGAGAAAGATAGCTTCGACGTCTCGCGAGCCAAGGTGCTCTCGGAATTTCCGGGCTGAATAGTTAACCCTAAGAAGAACTATGAGTAACAAGTTAGATTATCACGAACTGGAAGCACTGGCTCAGAGAGGACGCTGGTTGGCGATCAGCACCGTGGCGGGAAGCGGCGCCGGCCACGTCGGAGGGCCGTTCTCGGCGATGGACATCCTGATCGCGCTCTACTTCCGCGTCATGAATATCCGGCCGGAAGAACCGCGATGGGCCGAGCGGGACCGGTTTATTCTTTCCAAAGGACATTCCTCCATCGGGCAATACGCCGTGATGGCGCTTCGCGGATTTCTCCCCCTTGAAGAGCTCAAAACCTTTGATAAGGGTGGCTCTCGGCTGCAGGGTCATCCGGATGTCACGAGGCTTCCAGGCCTGGATACTTCGACGGGGTCTCTTGGGCAGGGGCTGTCGGTCGGCTTGGGCTTCGCCTTGGGTGGCCGGATGCGAGGTCAGAAGTTTCATACCTTTGTCATGCTCGGGGATGGCGAATTGCAGGAGGGGATGGTTTGGGAGGCTTTGCACATCGCGCCGAGATACAAGCTCGGAAATCTGACCGCTATTCTGGACTGGAATGGGCTGCAGCAGTTCGGTTGGGTCCTGGCTATCAATGAACAGCATCGGGGCGACCGCCGTGACCCGTGGTCTGGGATAGATTTGCGCGGCATATTCGAGAAACTTGGCTGGCGTTGCCTCGAGATTAACGGGCACGACTTCTCGCAGATCGTCCCAGCCTTGGAAAACGCCAAGGCGTCAGGGGATTCGGATCAGCCAACGATGATCATTGCCCACACGATTAAAGGCAAGGGCGTGCACTTCACGGAAGGCAAACATGAATGGCATTCGAAGGTCGCGACCAAAGAGGAACTGAAAATTGTCGCGGCGGAACTTGGCATTGTGGAGGCAGGAGTATGAAGGCATTACGAGATGTGTTTGGCGATACGCTGGTTTCTTTGGGTTCGAGCGATCCGAACGTCGTCGTCTTAGACGCAGATTTAGCGAATTCGACCAAGGCCGATAAGTTCGCCAAGATGTATCCGGGCAGATTTCTGCAAATGGGGATCGCGGAACAAAACTTTGTCGGGGTCGCGGTCGGGCTAGCCTCGCTGGGATATGTGCCGTGGCTATCCACTTTCACCGTTTTCTTCACCCATCGGGCGCTTGACCCGATTCGGATGTTAGTTGCCCAGACCCACGCGAATGTGAAGATCGGTGCGGCCTATGCGGGAGTACTAACGGGACTTACGGGTAAGACGCACCACGATGTCCAGGATCTGGCAATTATGCGTGCGATGCCCGACATGACAGTCGTGGCCCCTGCCGACGCCATCGAAGGCGAGGCCATCATTCGCTGGGCCACCCAATACGAGGGGCCGGTGTATGTGCGTCTGGCACGAGATCCCTCTCCTAACGTTTTTGATGAGCAGTATCGCTTTGTGCCCGGCAAGACGATTTCGCTGAAAGAAGGCAGCGATGTGTTGCTGATTTCTACCGGTCCGCAAAGCGTCCGCTGTCTTCAGGCAGCTGAGTTGCTCCAGGGCCAGGGAATTTCTGCCGGGGTTTTGCACGTGCCATCGATCAAGCCGGTCAACAAAGAAGAAATCGTGAGTGCAGCCGGGAAGGCCAAGGTTGTGATCACCGTAGAAGAGCACACCATTTATGGAGGGCTGGGCGGTTTGGTGGCGGAAGTTCTATCGGAAGCCTCGCCGCGGCGGGTCCTCCGTTTTGGGATCGATGACCGGTGGGGAGAGTCGGCGCCGAACGATTACCTGCTGGATCTATTTCAAATGTCGGCGCCTCGGTTGAGCGAGCGCATCCAAAAGCTAGTTGGATAAATAGCGATGATTGGACGGCCCGAAGGGTCACGATAACTTAGCCCAGGGTTTACCGCATGGAGTACGGCTATTCGTGCATGGGCTACGAGATCGCAGGTGGATTGGGGGTCAAGATGGCACGACCAGATCGCGAAGTGGTGGTCATGGTAGGTGACGGGAGCTACCTGATGCTTAACAACGAGATCACCACTTCGATCATGCTCGACAAGAAGTTGATTATCGTGTTGCTCGACAATCGTGGCTACGGATGCATCAACCGTCTCCAACAAGGGTGCGGGGGCGCACCATTTAACAATATGTTGGTAGATAGCCTGCAGTTTGGTGAGGGCGCACCCAAGATTGACTTTGCCGCCAATGCGGCCTTACTAGGCGCCACTTCCGAGAAGGTCGCCAATATTTCAACGTCATGGCAGGTCCTAAACGCGTTTGGCACTTCCACAACGACCCAGCCCACGAGTGGATCGTATCCGCAAACGAATAGACCCCAAAAATTGCACCTGAAAAACCTGAAAAGATCGACGCGTGGAATACAAGGACAGCACGACAACCAATAACTGCCAACGTGGCTTTCGCGCTCTGAGTGTCCCTAGGTGTTCAGGTGCTTATACATGAACTCTTCTCTCAATTGCCCACGTGAGGCACTGGTGTTCCATTCACCCTGGAACCTACGACACGCAGCTCGATTCCGCGTTTTTGGAACTCCTTGAAAACTTTCGAAGAAATTCCAGAATCCGTAATTGTTAAATAAATATCTGAAAAATCGGCGAAACTTACGAGGCAGTTCCGTTCGAATTTAGATGAATCACTCAAAATATATGTCTTTTCAGCCGCACGGATCATTTGTTCCTTAACGTCAGCATCATTCGAATCGGCGGTGCTGTACCCATGGGACAAACTTATTCCGGAGGTACCCAAAAAAGCTCGGTCGACATGGTAGCTCTCCAGGTTGTTGACAGTGATGGGACCGGTTAAAGCCAAACTATGATTAAGCACTTCCCCCCCAATTAACAAAATTTTGTATCCTGCCTTTGACAATTCAAAGGCCGCCGGTAGCGAATTCGTGATCACTAAAAGAGACTTGAATTTTCCGGCCAATGCCTGAGCCAGCCAGAAGGTAGTGGTCCCAGCGTCCAAGATGATTGAATCGCCTTCCTTGATGTAATCGACTGCAGCTTGGGCGATCAGCTTTTTTGCGGTCGCCTGCGTCTGCAATTCTTCTAGAAATGCCACGTTGAAACGGTTGCGCTGGGAGAAGATTGCGCTACCATGGATTCGCTCGACCAGTCCTTGCGTTTCCAAGATGTCCAGGTCCTTCCGCATGGTGACTTGGCTGACGTTCAGTCTGTCTGCCAAGTCCTCGACCTTTATTTCGCCCTCAGCTTCTAACAGATCGAGAATGCGTTTGTGACGCTCATCCATCGTCATCACAGATTGCCTTGTGGCTGCTCGCTTCTTGTGCCTGATCTTGCTCATGACCCCCACGGCGTATTGCAGTAACTCTAATTAATGAAAAGTACCCTGACTGATGACAAGTGTTCTGCGGTACATTAACACGTCTATTTGCATTCGGGGCCGAAATGTACTGCTTTCTTCGGAATTAATCGGCCTCCAGGGCCTTTAAATAGGGAGAAAAACGTTCCATGGCTGAGGAGAACAGATCCAAGTCTCTTCAGATCAGGACGTCCAAGGTCTTCAGCGAGAGTCTTAATGTTTTTTGATCCTAAAGGGTCAGGTGACGCTTCAGGTTCCCTCCATCAATCTATCGGAATTGAGATGGAACTGCGTCAATAGGCGGATGGGAAGATGGTTCACTTCTTGCAAATCCCGACTCTGGTCGCCGGCTTCTTGCAGCAGTCGCTTGGTGTGATGTAGGAGTTTGTCCAGATCTTGGGTGATCAGATAATCAATTCTTTCCTCCCGCAGGAGTGGCTCTGTGACTTGGTTCAACTCGTGAGTTATGTAGAGGGGGCGGTAAGTCAACTTCATATCCGACAAGGCCTGGGCTAATCCGCGATTGCCGCCTGCGACGTTGTACAGTCCGGCGAGGTTCGGCTTGGTGGCAAAAAGCTTTCGCGTCGCGTCGTATGCAGTTTCACTCGAGTCATTGCCCACCACTTCCAACAGCTCAATATCAGAAAACTTCTGGCGCAGGAGCGAGCGGAATCCAATCTCGCGATCTTCGTGACACCGGTACGAAACATTCCCAACGACAACAGCCACGCTGGCGTCCACTCGGTGTTCCAGATGACGCCCTAACAGATAGGCAGCCATCTGGCCAGCCGCTCGGTTATCGATGCCGAGATAGGCAGAACGCGCATTACGTTCAAGATCGGAGACAACTGCGAGCACTGGCTTACCGGTATTCCGAATGCGCTGCAGTTCGACGACGAGCGGTGTGACATTCTTGCAGATGATGGCAATTCCATCGAGCTCTTCACCGAGGCGGCGAATCATATCGA
>DATHPI010000257.1:0-1718 GCA_035484035.1 Chthoniobacterales bacterium | reverse complement strand
CGTCTATTTCATATTTCGGTTCCGCAGGAAGCCATTGACGATCTTCGGGCGCGCTTGCGAGCTACCCGATTTCCCAACCAACAGCCAGTCAAGGACTGGTCTCAGGGAGTTCCCCTCGCTCATGCAAAATCGCTGATCGAGTACTGGGAATCTCGTTATGACTGGCGACGCTTCGAGACAGAGCTGAACTCGTTTCCAAACTTTCGGACATCCATCGATGGACTGGGCATTCATTTCATCCACGTACGCTCACCGCATCTCGATGCTTTGCCAATCGTTCTGACCCATGGCTGGCCTGGATCGATCGTGGAGTTCATGAACGTCATTTGGCCCCTTACGGACCCGACAGAGCATGGTGGTCGTGCACAGGATGCGTTCCATGTAGTCGTTCCGTCTCTTCCGGGATTTGGATTTTCTGACAAGCCAACCCAACCTGGATGGAACCTCACCCGCATCGCCTCCGCATGGAGTCTGCTGATGCAGCGGCTTGGCTACAGGCGGTGGGTCGCCCAAGGGGGAGACTGGGGCGCGGGTGTAACGACCGCACTCGGGCATCTTGCTCCCCCTGGACTCGCTGGAATACATCTCAATTGGCAATTCGTGTTTCCTACCGAAATGCCAGATCATCTCAGTTTTGAAGAGCAGCGAGCGGTCGATGGTGCCAAACTCTTCCTTGGCGACGGCAACGGTTACTGGCGCCAACAAGCGACTCGGCCGCAGACGATCGGATACGCGCTGTCGGATTCACCATCGGGACAGGCGATGTGGATCTACGAAAAGTTTTGCAGTTGGACTGATAACAACGGCTCTCCCGAGGACGCGCTATCGCGGGACCAGATGCTGGACGACATTTCACTCTACTGGTTCACGAACACCGCGGCATCGTCAGCACGAATCTACTGGGAGAATAAGGGCGGCTCATTTTCAGGAGGCAAGCTCACCTTGCCTGTGGCCGCAACAGTCTTCCCGCGAGAGATATATCGTGCTCCAAAGAGCTGGGCTGAGCAGACGTATTCGAATCTCATCTACTGGAACGAGGCTGAACACGGCGGCCATTTCGCCGCGTTCGAACAGCCGGACATTTTTGTCGAGGAAATGCGTTCCGCGTTTAGAAAACTAAGGGATCAGTAACAAAATGTCATCAGCCCACCCGGCGAATCTTTGACACCTAGCTTCCTGCGATACCGTAAATCACCGCCTTGCCATTTCTTCGGTACGCCGTCTTGCTTTCTCGGTTACTTCCCGTTTGTCCTGTCATACGAACGTCAAGATAGACCTTACTGAATGGCCGGGAGAGCGAGCCTCACCATCGGGTTCGGGCACTGAGACTCCTTAAGCAGCGCGGTGTCAGACGTCACACCTTACGCACACTTCCCGAAACCTCACTACGTTGCAAAGCAGGTGCACTACTTGGGCGAGGAGCGTGTGCCTTGTGAAGCAGGCGCTCTTATCGAGCGCACATCGCCGTCGCAGGCAGTGTCATGCCGACTGCGGAGACGACGGTTGAGAGCCTTACACTGTAGAAAACGTTTAGGAGGTGAAGATGCCGGAAACCGGTTACGAGCCTTTTGAAGCTCTTGATCCTTTTTTCGAAGTTGTCATGGAAGGCTTACGCGGAATCGTTGACGGCAAACACTATTTTGATACCTTCGCCGAAGACGTAACCTTTGAGTCCCGCTATCACTTCCCCGGTTGGCCTGTGACCATTCGAGGGCGAG
>DATHPI010000256.1:0-11617 GCA_035484035.1 Chthoniobacterales bacterium | reverse complement strand
TGCCATTCGCTCTCTTTGGGTGGCGAACCAGATCGCTCCAATAGTAACAACCAGGACCAGAGCCAACGCTGCTGCCAGCAAATGTCTTTGGTGATCCCGAGTCCTGCGCTGCTGCTCTGCCTGCACCTCTTCCTTTTTCTGTTCCTCGCGCTGACGATCTTCCGCTTCCATTACGCCGAAGCTAAAACTGGCCTCAGAAAGATCGCGAGCCTTTCCTGCAAAGCCGAGGGGAGAGTCTCACGCTACCCTGAGCCCGTGTTGCTCCTTCGCCTGCGTCCCTCCGTCTCTCAGCGCATTCATCACCGTCTCGACCGCCGCGATTTGAGCCTTGACGCGTGCCTCGATCGGAAAAGGCTTTGGCGTCTCGGTGGTGTAGCTCACATTGGTGTGATAAAGCATGAGATAAGTCGCCTCAGCCCACTCCGAACGATCTTCAAGCCGGCCTAGTTTTTTGATGAGATCGCGCCGCGAGATGACCCCGCCACGCGCCGGCGCCTCCTCGATTTCCGGGCGCAGGTCGATCGGGACATGAAGTCCCATTGCCGCAATGATCTTTGCCCCGAGCCTGGGGTCGAGCGTATCGTTCAGCTCGTAGAGATAGGCGCCGATCCCCTCGTAGTCCTCGTGCAGCATCATAGATGCGTCGAAACGGCCGAGGGTCAGCAAGGTCTCGATGTGGCTCTTGATTTCAAGTGATCTCGAATTCCGGTAATCACGGTTGAGGTCGATTTCGTCCCGGTTTGTCCGTAGGCCGCGTGCCAGACCGTTTGGATTGAGGATCGGAAATATTGTCACCTCGAACCCGGCGAAGAAACCGGGATGCCGGATCATTTCCAGCAATGCCAAAGGGCCGGAAATCTCGTCGCCGTGAATACCTGCGGACAGATAGAGCCGAGGCGGTGCGCTGTCGCCGGTCGGCACGGCACGCTGGAACCACGGCCGGGGACCGCTCTCCATGGGCGAAAGATAGCGCACTGTCCAGTCTGACGTGCGCGCGGCTCTCTCGACCTCGTCGGCATAGGCAAGTGGATCGAGATTCATCCCGTCGACAGGGCCCAGTCGCTCACTTGTTGAATCATCGGTACCCTGGGTCATCAATTTAAGCGGCTAGCATACCCCCGATGGATGCGAAGGCAACACCGGCGGGGAAGGCGGTTTGAGCGCGATGTTTTAATCTTTCAATCGTGCTCGTGGTAGTCGTCGGAAGACGCGGATGTTTCCTGATCGTGCTCGTGCTCGTCGTCGTCCTCGGCCTGCTAGCGGTGGAGAAGACGAGGACGACGACGACGGCGAGGACGATTAAGACGCGGGAATTTCCTGATCGTGCTCGGCAAAGGCCCACAAAGCGTTCGGAGAGGCTTGGGGCTTGCCGAATAAATAGCCTTGGCCAAAGCCGACGCCGATTTGGCGTAGTTTGGTTAACGTCGATTCGTCTTCGACGCATTCAGAAATGCTTTCGATTTTGAGCCGATGAGCGATGTCGTTGATGATCTCGACGAAGATCCATTGCTGTTGATCGGTCTTGACGGATGGAATGAAGGAGCCGTCAATTTTCAGAAAGTCTGGGACCAACTCTTTGAGATATTTCAACGAAGAAAAGCCAGCTCCGAAATCATCAAGCGAAAATCGGTAACCGGCACCGCGGAGGCGGCGCATCATCGTCCGCGCTGCCGCGAGATTAGAAATAACAGCCGTTTCGGTAACCTCGAATATTAAGCGGGCGGGATCTATATTGGCGGATTTATAGCAAGATTCGATGAATTGAACGAGTGTTTGGTCTGCGAAAGATTGTCCGGATAAATTCACTGCAAGACACAAATGACTATGCGCGGCGAGATAGGGGATGGTCTTACGAATGACTTGGCGGTCGATCTCTGAAATGAGATGAAATCTTTCTGCGGTGGGTATAAAGGATCGTGGAAATAGTAACTTGCCGCCGCTCTCCATTCGGATCAGTACTTCAAAAAAGATCGGCTGCAGAGTCTGCAAATCGACGATCGGCTGAAAGACGAGTTCGAAGCGTTGGCTCAAGATGGCCTCTTTAATCTCCGCGAGTCGTGGACCTTCGCGCCGCAATTCCGCCATCGATTCATCTTTGTCATCGTAAGTTTCGACGCGGTTTTTGCCATGGATTTTGGCGGCTCCGCAGGCCGAATCCGCGAGAGCAAGGGACGCCTCTGCGCTCACTGTGCCGTCGATCACGGCGATGCCGATTGAAGTTCCGATGTAAAATGCCCGGCTCGAATCGGTAAACGCGAATTGTTCGAGTTGCGAAAGGACTTGTTCCGCAAGGGTCTTCGCTTCCCCGAGGGGCATTCCTTGCAGAAGAATGGCGAACTCGTCGCCACTGATTCTGGAGGCTATATCGTTGGCTCGAATAGAACTTTGCAGGAAGGCGGCAAGATTGGAAAGCACTTTGTCGCCGGCTGCGTGCCCAGCATCATTGACTAATTTGAAGTTATCGAGATCGAGATAGAGGAGGGCACTTTTGCTTCCCTTCTGAGCGGCCTCGACGGCGTCTTCGATTCTTTCCATCAACGCAGGACGATTTAGTAAATTGGTTAAAGAGTCATGGGTTGATTGATAGCGTAATAGCTCGCGTTCTTGGAGAAGATTGGCTTCCAGGATTGTGCGTGCTTCGATGTTTTTCAGCGTCTGTTCGGCGATGATCAGCCGGATGTCTAGCGTGTCACTACGGTAGGGCTTGGTGAGATAGTCGTCGGCTCCAGCCGCAAGTATTTTCTGCAGATCGGCTTTCGACTCGCTGGAGGTTCCCACCAGAATCAGGTGTTTGTTTCCTTCAGGCTGGCCGCGGATCCATTGACAAAATGAAAAACCATCCAAGCCTGGTAAAAAAAGGTCGAGGAACAATAACGGGTAGAAAGCCAAATGGTAAGCCTCGATCGCAGTCTCGGCGCTTGGGCAAGCCGTGACGGTATAGCCGCGCTTGGTTAAGAGCGCTGAGAGCATCTTTCGAGTCACCGGATCGTCTTCAATGACGAGGACTTTCAATATTTAAGGGTTATACCTGCAGGTTTCCATAAATACAATAATAAACTCGAGCGGAGGGAGTGGATCTTGACTCCGAAGGGTGAAGCCGTGGGCTGGCGCAGGGCCTGGAGTCTGGATATATCCAATCTGTGGCCCGAAGTGGCCAAAATAGCATAGCCCAAGGTTTACCCTGGGTCTGGAGTTTGGACGTTTCCAATCCGTGGCCCGAAGTGGCCAAAATAGCTTAGCCCAGGGTTTACCCTGGGTTAGTCGAAAAGAAACGTTTCGCCCTGAAGGGGCTAGAAACGCGCACGCGATCTGGTTCAAAGGTTCCGAGCCGATTATCGCCGTATCTTCATGGTCCCTTCAGGGCTAATTCGAGTGGGGAAAATTACCCAGGGTAAACCCTGGGCTATGCTATTTTGGCCACTTCGGGCCACAGATTGGAAAAGCGAGGCGGATAACCACTCCCATTATTTCCAAGGTGTTGCCCGTTGCCACCCCGACACAGGCTGGAAGCCTATGCTACACTAACACCGTCGCGTGGTAGCGGTGGGCGCGCGGAACTCCCCTCAGGAGCATTTCGCCAAATCACTCGACACTCCGGAGAGCAATGTAGCATAGGCTTCCAGCCCGTTTCGGGTTCGGGGATGAAACCGGGCTGAATCCCAACGGCCCTTTCCGGGCAAGAACCCTCCCCAAACCGCCCTTATCTTCGCACCATTCGGCTCAGCGTCGGGCACATCATTTTAGTGAATACAGCCATTGTGCTTTACATCATTTAATGGTAGCATTTATGATGATTAAAGGATGGGATCTGAGTACACGTACCCGGTTGGGAGTTGCTTCGCACTCGGATCCAGTTTGCAGGACAGGGAGGCAGCAAGCTGGAGAGGGGATCCGCGAGCTTCCGGTCGAGAATTCAACGCGATGTTGACTTCGGCTCTGAAAGTGGAGCGGACCGAAAGTCGAACCCCGAAGCCGACCGGTTTCGCCGTTCATTGTTTTTTATGGTTCGTGATAGCCGCCGGGCTGGCGTATCTTTCGTCTGCCCAAGCGGATCCGTACCAGCAGTGCTATTTTTCGATTGGGTTGCTGGCGGTTTTCTTTGTCTTCAAATACGTCAATCCCGCACGCAGGGGAGCGCGGATATTCTTTTTGGCCATCGCTACCTTTATCGTGCTGCGCTACCTGTTTTGGCGCGTCCTTTACACCATCGAGTTTACGGATTGGGTCAGCTTCAGCTGCGCGATTATCTTATTTCTGGCCGAACTCTACGGCATTGTGGTGTTTCTGATCGGTAATTTCGTCAATGTCTGTCCGATCACCCGATCACCTGCACGGCTGCCGCCTCCGGAAGATTTGCCCTCCGTTGACGTCTTTGTCCCGACCTATAACGAGAATCTGGTCGTGCTGGAGGCCACTTTGCTAGCGACGCTCCAGATGCGTTATCCATCAGAGAAAGTAAAGGTTTTTCTGTGTGACGACGGCGGGACAGATCAGAAGTGTACGACCGGCACGGAGGAATCGATGGCGGCCGCTCGAGAACGCCGGCGGATGTTAACCGGGCTGTGCGAGACCTTAGGGGCGCATTATCTGACCCGGCCCAAGAATAAGGGCGCCAAGGCCGGAAATCTCAATGAAGCCTTTCACCAGACCGAGGGGGAATTAGTCGCGATCTTTGATGCCGATCATATGCCGACTGAGGACTTTCTTGAGAAAACAGTGGGTCTGTTTCCTTTGGACTCGAAGT
This sequence comes from Chthoniobacterales bacterium, assembly GCA_035484035.1. Lineage (GTDB taxonomy): Bacteria > Verrucomicrobiota > Verrucomicrobiia > Chthoniobacterales > JAFAMB01 > JAFAMB01. The sequence continues at coordinate 6,873 of DATHPI010000256.1, read as the reverse complement.
TGTTTTTAGTGCAGACGCCGCATTTTTTCGTCAACCCGGATCCGATCGAAAAAAATTTGGGGACGTTTTATCAGATGCCTAGTGAAAACGAGATGTTCTATCAAGTCATTCAAAAGGGCCTGGATTATTGGAATGCGGCTTTCTTTTGTGGCTCGGGAGCAGTCCTGCGCAGGCGGCATCTGGAAATAACCGGAGGTCTGTCTGGGCAAACGATTACCGAAGACGCCGAAACCGCTCTAACCCTCCATGCCAAAGGCTACAACAGCGCCTACATTTCGGTCCCACTGCTCTCTGGCTTTGCCCCGGAAACGATGGGCGCCTTTATCAAACAGCGCATTCGCTGGTCCCAAGGCATGGTGCAGATTTTTCTGTTAAAATGTCCGTTGTTGATCCGCGGCCTTACGCTGCCGCAAAGACTTTGCTATTTTAATAGCTGCTTTTTCTGGTTCTTTCCGTTCGCCCGGCTGGTTTACCTGCTGGCGCCTACCGCACTCCTCTTTTTCGGTCTGAGAATTTTCGCCACTAACTGGCAGACCTTTGCGGCCTACGTGATCCCATACCTCATCACCGTGTTCGGGGTCTCCAATTACCTTTATGGCAAAGTCCGTTGGGCCTTTGTTTCCGAGCTCTACGAATTGCTGCAATCAGTTTACACCATTCCGGCCATCGTGTTGACGATCCTCAATCCCCGTGCTCCGACCTTTAACGTCACGCCCAAAGGGGAGACGCTAAGCCGCGATTTCGTTTCTCCGCTGGCGACCCCGTTTTATTTTCTAGCCTTGATTAACTTCTCGACGGTTTTCTTCGGGTTCTGGCGGTTGCTGCACACCCATTTGCTGGATGATATGTACCCAATCATCATCACGCTTTTTTGGAGTTTAGTGAATACCGTGATGTTGCTGGCCGCCTTGGGTGCCCTTCTGGAGCGCAAGCAGAGGCGGGTTACGGCGCGAATGCCGTCCGCTGTTAACGCTGTCCTGTTGATGGATGGAAATGAATATCCATGCCGGATTCCGGATTTATCGTTAGGCGGCTGCAAACTGCTGTTCCGGAACGTCGCAGAGCAGCTTTTCACCAAGGAAAAACACGATCAAGTCCAATTAAAGGTCCAGGTGGGTGTGGATGCAGTCGAGCAACTTTTAAATCTGCAGTTCCGCAATATTCGAGTCGATGAGGCGGCAGGGGAAATTACGATAGGGGCAGAGTTCCACCACGAAAGCCTGGAGGAGACGCGAGCCAAAGTCCGCTTAGTGGCCGGTAATAAGCAACGCTGGATCGAGTTCCAGAAAAAGCGTGAATCAAAGATGGGAGTTTTTGCCTGTTTCTTGAGCTTTACCTACCTGGGAATCAAAGGTTCCTTTGGTCTCTTTTCGCATCTTTTCTCTCACGCGGGAGACTCCATCAGTGGCAAAGCCCGCACGACCGAAACACTCAATTTTGAAGAGTTGCTTGGGCCATGATACCAGGCAGTCAGCATATTTTGGCCTTGGTTTTCGGGGTTAGCCTGATTCATTTAGCTTTACTGATAAGCGCGGTTAACGCGCAATTCGTAAGCCCTACGCCGGGTTTGGTCGACTCTCTTCAGCCGGCAGCACCGATCCGTACTGCGGCGCCCACACCGGCCCGAGCCCGGGCCAAAGTAGTTCCGACGGCAACGCCAGTGGTGGAACGCAAGGGCCCTCTGGTACCGCTAGCCAATCGGGAGCCGGAGTTGTCCGATCTGGACGTCATCTGCGGGAACTCCGACAAACCGTTGCCTGTGCATTTATGCTTCCCGGATAGCGCCGACTTAACCGATGTCCAGGTTGCTCAGGGCGCCGGGGTGGCTGAGGCGCTGGCTCTTCACGCCGGGTATCGGCCGTTACTGACGTCCTATAGCCCTCAGATCGTGCCCGACCAATTGAACGTGATTATTGGTACCCTCGATCAACTTCATAATTTTATTTCAGAGCAGGAAACTAAAAAGATCACCAAAGGCTATGTAGCGATTAAACGGTTGCCGAACTCGGACAAAAACGGGTTTGCTTTGCTGGTCACCGGCCGCAGCGCCGACGATGTGGATAGTGCTATCTTAAGTATCGGTTTTGTTCAAGTGCAATTCCCCGATTTACCGGCGACTACCATCAGGGAAGTTATTCTGCCGACTGTCCCGACATTTATTCGCGAGAGTCCAGTCGAGAGCGATAAAGATGTTACCTTTGCCGAGTTGCAGAAGATAGGCGTCAGTATTAAACCGTTAACCACGGGCGGCCTTTCTCTGGAGCTATTCTTTCCCGGGTACTTCCGGACAGATAGTGACGCTCAAGTGACGATCAATTTACATTATCTTCTGCAGGAGCGGACTTTCCATTCCTCGGGAGCAATCGTCGTCCGAATCAACGGGCACGAAATATTGAGCACGCAGTCAGCGGCTCGCCCATCCGTTAATGGGACGGAACGGGCGTTGACCTTCCCGGTGCGGATGTTTGAGCATGGTCGCAATTTGTTGGAAGTGACGACTAATGATTCGCCCGCCGCCAATGGCAGTAACGACTCGCTGCGGGTGTATGGAGATTCAGAGTTGGCGATGCCAAAACTGGAAACCGGGACCAAGCTTCCGGATCTCGCTGTTGTTCGTCAGACGTTCTATCCTTTCATCGGACAGCCGGACGGCGCAGATTTGGCAGTTCTACTAACGGAGCGGGACCAGGAAACGATTAACTCCACCTGGACCCTTTTGTCCCGTTTGGCACAGTCGGCGAACACCCTTTTTTATGCGGCGCAAATTACTTTCAGTAAGTACGATTTGCGCAGGCACGTTCTGGTGGTTGGAAACTATGACCATTTGCCATCGGTTTTCCGAGGGATCGTCGACTTGCGGGCTTTTGACGAAGCGCACGTTAATATACCTCTGGCTCAACTGGATAGTCTCTCCTCAGGCACTAACTTGAAACAGTTGATTGAGCGTGCGCTCGATCAGAGACGGGTTCGTGAAGAGGAGCTAAGCGAAATGGCAAGGTCAGCGAACCTTCCGCAGGTTGGTTTGGCGGACCGCGATTTCGGGGTCCTGGCGACGGCTCCGCCGGCTTCGTCGGCGGAGGGATGGAGCTTGGTGGTGACAGCGTTCACCAGCCAGAATGTCCTCCGCCGAGTTCAGAGCCTGGTTCAAGAGCCGTTCTGGAGCCAGGTGAAGGGAGATATCGATCGCTGGAAAGATCTTCCCGATTCATTCCAGGCGCGCGTGCCGGGTGAAGGCGGGGTGAAAGCTGGGCCAAGTCTGGTGGAATTACCCTTGGGCGAGAGAATCGACTTCCGGGTGTGGGTCGGGGTAGTGGCGGCCATGCTGCTGCTCTTTGTCACCGTGACCGTGCGGCTGCTGGGAAAGTTCGATCAGGTCCTTCTCCGGCGGCAACGACGACCACAATGAAGAAAAAAAGAACCAGTGCGTCGGCGGGTCGCTCTTTAATCCTATGGATTCTCCTGATCTTCCTGAACGGTCCTTTTGTGGCGTGGTCTCAGCAGGCTGACTGGTCGGTTTATAAGGAGCGCTTCTTATCTCCGGAAGGGCGTATTATTGACGACGGAAATCAGGGAGTATCCCATTCTGAGGGGCAGGGGTACGGACTCATCCTGGCCCAGATTAACGAAGATCGCGAGGCTTTCGGACGGATCTGGAAGTGGACCCAGAGCAACCTTCGGAAACGCGGCGATCATTTGTTCGCCTGGAGATGGGCGCCGGCCGGTTCGGACGGCGCCGGAGTCGTCGAGGATAAAAATAACGCGACCGATGGTGATTTGTTAATCGCTTGGGCTCTGGCCCGGGCGGGGGCAGCCTGGAACAATGTTGAGTTTCAGACTTCTGCTCGGGAGATCGCTCAGGATGTTCGGCGCACCATGGTTAAGCCGTCGCGCTACGGGCTGATTCTGCTACCCGGAGGGCAAGGTTTCATTAAACCGGAAGGGACAATCGTTAATCTTTCTTATTGGGTCTTCCCAGCGTTTCGGGCGTTGGCGAAGATTGATCCCTCGTTGGATTGGTCCCGCTTGGAGCAATCGGGATTGAAACTGGTCGAAGCCGCTCGGTTTAGCCCTCTGAATCTGCCACCCGACTGGTTGCTCCTTGGGAAAAGCTCGGTCGACCTGGCCAAAGGGTTTGAGGCGGCGTACGGCTATAATGCGGTGCGAATCCCGCTTTATCTGGTTTGGGGCGGGATCAGGGCCGCGAAGTATTACGCCAGTTTCCGCCAGGTGGGTAGTTCATTGAACGATGGAAGCCCTCCGGCAAAGGTTTTCCTGCCCTCTGGTAACTTTGATGCTGAACCGGCTTTGCAGGGTATGGCCGCCATCTATCGGCTGATTGCCGGAACCGGCGACATCGCGCTGGCCAGTCCACCTGCTCCTTATGACGGTACCAGCGAAGGAGAGAAATACTATTCGGTTTCTCTAGGGCTCCTGACTAATTGCGCAGCCGTGGAGAGTCCAAACATGAGTCGATAACAAGTCTGCCCAAATGCCTTTCCGACATATTTTTGTCACTTTGGGGATCCTCCTGATGGGAGGTTCTTTTGGTGGATTGGCCCAGACATCTAACCTCGACCTTCCGCCGCTCCCGGTGGATGGGCCGAGTCCGCAGCGGCCGTCGTTTCTGCCGCTGCCGCAATCAGGGAACAGCACGTTCGCCGCGCCCATCAAAGGAGGACCCCGCCCTCGGACTATGAAAACCGTGGTGGAGTTGCCGGTGCCAGAACCGGTCGCAGGTCCTCCGCCCGAAGATCAACCGGATGCTAGCCCTACGCCCGCGACAAGTGCCAAAGTCGTTTTCGGAGAGGCGCAACCCAGTCAAACTGCCCTGCAGCCTGGCCCGACTCAGCCGGCGCAACCGGAGGCGACGCCCGAACCGGTGGTGGTTAACCCAGTGGTGCAGAACCAAGGAAAACCAGGAGTTTTATTTGGTGACGCGGAGCCTAGCCCAAAACCGACGCCCCAACCCACGCCAGTTCCGGTGGTACCGCGCCGCGTGATTCCGCGGCCGACACCTGCCGTAGAGGAGGCCGACACAGCTTCAGACGTGCAAACTTTGCTGAAGCAAAAGCGTTTCGCGGAAGTGGAACCGATCGCTACAGACCAACAAGATGGTGGATTGGCCAGAGCTTTGGGCTGGGGCTATTACAACGCTCACAGTTATGCCCGTGGTGCCAAGTGGTTTCAGACTGCGATTCAATGGAATGAAGATGATTATGAGGCCGCTTATGGACTGGCCCTTTGCCTGACGCGACAAGGGGAATACGACAAGGCGGAACAAGTAGCCAGGTGGCGCTTAGACCAATATCCGTCAATGCGCAAGGTTCTGGGCGACCTGGCAACCCAGAGAGCAATGGCGGCCTACAAGCGCAAGGAATACCGCCAAAGCCTGCAGCTTTTTGCAGAGGTGGAGACCTATCGGACTTTGAGCAGGGATGAGCAGATCGTGGAGGCCTGGTGTTATTTTCAAACCGGGGATTATACTAAAGCCGCTCAGGAATTTGAGACCTTATATGCGGCCAAACAAGACAACTTTGCGGCCAGCGGAGTGTATGCCTCCGAGGCGAAGCTGAAGAATTGGCCCCGAATTGCGGAACTCTCCAAGACTTACGACGGGCCTTTGGCCGCCCTTTATGAAACCTATGTCGTGCAACGCTATTACGATCATCGACTCTATGCCAATGTCCAGGCACTGGCTCCGCAAAAATACCCGGAGTTGCAAGGCTACACTTCTCCAGTTGTGGCCGTGACCGGATTCGACCGGTTTAAATCGGGGGATACAGGGACCTCTCAACTGAATGAGATTCGTGCGGACGCCACGGGAATTTTTTACCAGGATGATATCAACCGCTTTTTGCTCGATATCGGAGCCAGCTACCTCAATGCCGGGAGCCTTCCGTCAGGCGCTTTTGTCGGGCAGGTTCCGCTCACCGGGCCGCGGGTTTACCAGTTCGGGCCCAAGACCAATTCAGGGGCGTTGGTGGATCTCCGTGCCGGTTATCAGCGTTCGGGGTTTTACACCCCGACCGTGGAACTGGGAGTCTCGCCAGTGGGTGGCGCTTTGGATCCCACCCTGGTGGGGAAGGTCTCATTAGCAGGGATCGAGGACTGGGGCAACTGGGATGTTAGTCTGTATCGTAACAGCGTCAAACAGTCGCTGTTGAGTTACACGGGATTCAGAGATCCTTATTCGGGACAGGCGTGGGGACGCGTCAGCGAGGACGGGTTGAACGTGTCCGCGTACGACAACCTGGGAGGAGGTTGGGGCGTTTACGGCCAATTCGGCGTTAGCATACTGGAGGGAGAGAACGTGGAAACCAATAATCATCTCATTCTTGCGCTTTCTTTGAATCGGCAGATTGAAAATCCCAATTTCACCTTTTTAACCGTGGGACCGGCTTTCAGTCTCGAGCATTATGCTCAGAATCAGGATTTTTTCACGTTTGGGCAGGGAGGATATTTCAGCCCGAATTATGTCGTTCAGGGCGGGACGGCGTTGCGCTTTATGACGAAGGAGGCGAGAAATTATCTGCTCAAAGGCGAGGTTTTGGTCGGACTTCAAAGGTATGAACAGGATTCCGCGCCTATCTTCCCTCTCAGCAGTTCGGGCGCTACTTACCCAGGGTCGACGACTTCAACCTTTATCGCCACGGCCAGGATGGCTGGCTTGTTTTTGCTGACACCGCAATTGGCTTTGGGCGCATCGGTTGACTACTCCAAGACGGCAAACTATTCCGAGTTTACGGTCGGTGCGTTCATGAGGTTCTTTTTTGAGCAGAGAGCTGGGTTATTTGGGACTGACTTTTAAGTGCTACGCGGATGCTAGTGTTTCCTAAAACCTCGTTGAACGCGGGGATTTCCTAACTTTCGTGA
>DATHPI010000255.1:0-7871 GCA_035484035.1 Chthoniobacterales bacterium | reverse complement strand
AATATGCACGGGCTCCAGCTGATACCAATTATCCGTTGCTGAAGTCAGCTTTATGTGCCGCCAAGGCTCAGGGTCCGTATGATTTCGTTATCGCTTCGGGTGACTATCTGCGGCACAATTTTCAGGAGAGATTCCCAGCAGTTAGTAAGCGCACAAGCGATCCAGCGGCGTTTGCTACGAAGACAGTAGTTTTTGTGATTAATGCCTTACAGAAGACTTTTGGCGTCCCGGTGTACGTGGCCCTTGGAAATAACGATTCGAGCACCGGAGACTACGACGTAGATCCATTAAGCGCTTTTCTGGTAACTCTTGGCCATTCAATCGGAGTTCTGGCAAAGGACCCAGAAGCAGAAGCCGATTTTTGCACTGGGGGCTATTACGAACTGGCGCACCCTGATTTGGCCAACGAAGAAATTATTGTTTTGAATACAGTTCTCTGGTCTAGGCCATACGGTATTATTGGATCGAAGGTTGTAGAACCTGGTTTATCGGAAATGGATTGGTTCGCTGAGAAATTAAATCAAGCCGAGACTCTAAGACATAAGGTAATACTAGTCATGCACATACCGCCCGGCCTCGACTCCTACAGTTGTTCTCGTCAGAAAAACGGAAGAGCTCCGATTGAGTTTTGGGAAAATGCCTTTTTGACCAAGTTTTGCGACCTGATACGAGAGCACGGAGGCATCATCCAGATTGCGCTAGCAGGCCACACTCACACGGACGATTTCCGCGTCGTGGGAACAAAGGATAACTCATCGCCAGTCTTCCTTCGGATTACGCCGTCAATCAGCCCAATCTATCTAAACAATCCCGGTTTTTCCGTTTTGAAGTACGATCCTACGTCCGGTGATATATTGGATATTTTGACCTATTATTTGAATCTAAGTCCCGGTGGGACTGACCCGCAATGGAAAGGGGAGTATTCCTTCTCTAGGGCATACGAATCTAGCTCCCTGAGCCCAGCAAATATGTTACAGCTCGCAGCAAGAATCCATGATGACCCGAAAGTGCGTCAGATTTTTGCCGGTTTCTATGCCGTGTCAGCTCCATCGCCTATCACTGATACGAATTGGCCGTTCTTTTCCTGCGCTCAGACTATTCTTCAGTCCGCCAACTACAGTAGATGTGTTCAAGGCCAATAAGGTGGTTAATTTTGGGGTAATGTACCAATGCTTAAAAAGAGTTGTGCCGCCATGGAACGGCCAGCACCGCCCTTGTACGAGTAGAAGGTTACTATCTGTCCGTGGCTTTCTATGGTATCGGTTACCACTGATGTTGTGGAAAGATAGCTTCTGATTGTCCGTGCTCTATAACGCTTGAGTTTAGCGGTCGACATATGCCCGCTGAGCATGTCTGAGGCGTCGGCGCGCACCAGCGGCCGGCGCGATTCTCCTTTCCGCCTTTTTCTTTGAATCGCAGAAAAAACCGTTTTCCCAGACGGATAATGACCTTGGACCCTTCAGATTGAATACGGCACCAATCCGAGCGAACGTGTAATCAAGGACCCCGAGCAGAGTGCGATCGGGGTCCTGTCAGAAAAGCTGGGGTGTGGGGAGATGAAGGCATCGCTTGTGATGCTTAAATCGAAAAATCGCCTTGACACCTGTTCGGTAATAACTCACAAGGTCATGCCCCCCCATCCAGACTCAATATGCGAAGAATGCTTTTCTCGATTGCCGTGCTTCTGAGCACGTTTCCATTCCGCGGATTTGCAGAGCCACCCGTGAAGGACACCGATTTTTTACAAGAAAAAGAGGGCGACAGGGCAAATAGTCACGTTGCAAGTTGGTTCCCTCCCGTCGGTCATGAGTTAAAGAAGGGGACGACGCTCTACGTATGGGCCGGTGATCAGGACCGCATCGCACCCGACTTCATTGCGGTGATCGACTTCGACGAAAGCTCCAAAACCTATGGCAAGGTGATCAGAACCACGCCCGTGCCGCCTTCCGTGCCATCGTCCGGGAATGAGGCGCACCACATGCATCTATCTGCGGACGGCAGGGTGCTCGCTTGTGGCGGCTTGTTGAGCCTCTTACAGGGTCATGATGGGATCTTCTTCTTTGACGTCACCGACGCTCGGAATCCAAAGTACATCGATTCAACGTCAGCTCCGCTCTCAGCAATTACGGATGATTTTCTGCCCCTCGCATCTGGCGGATTCCTCGTTACCCAAATGGGCTCCAACACTGGCGGAGCGCCGGGACGGATTGCTGAATTCGATAAGAGCCTCAAACTCATTCACGAGTGGCCGGACAGCCCGCCGACCGACGGATTCAATCCACACGGCATATCCGCCCGTCCGGAAATCAATCTCCTGGTTTCCAGCGACTTCGTCAATCCGGTCAGTACGCTCAACGTAGACGCCGACGCGCCGGAGCTTCGCGGCTCGGTAAGAGTTTGGGATCTGAAAGCCCGAAAGATTGTCCGGACGGTCACGATCCCTTCAGCCATCGGCACCATGGACGTGAAGCTGATACCCGGAGATCCGAAACGGCGCGCTCTCACAGCTGGCATGTTCGACAGCAAAATCTATCTGGTTGATACGCAGGGGGGTACCTACAAGCCGGTCTTCGATGCCTTGACAGTCGGCGGCGGGCCGATGTCGATGCCGCAGATCCTCTCGATTACAAGCGACGGTACGCGACTGATCTTTCCATTATTAAATACCGGCCAGATCGTGATGCTGGATATCTCCAACCCGAATTATCCGTTTGTCCTGGATGTGGTTAATCTCGGGCCTGGCTCGCAGCCGCACGTCGCGGGACTCACGGAAGACGATAAGCGGCTGGTCGTAACCGACTACTTCCTGAACGAGGATGATTTCGGCAAGCTCCATTACGAGGGTGACCACAAGGTCCATGTTCTGCAAGTCCGACGCGCGAGGCTGGAGATCGACTACCGGTTCAACCTGGACTTCAACACCGCCATTGCGAACAGCCGTCCGCACGGAATCGCTATCAAATGACACCCACACCCAAAGGCTGCCGAATCGGGCAGCCTTTGGTGCCCTTGTAACAATAGCCCTGTCTCCTTGACAGATTCCTATTTCCTTGAAGAGCTTAATCCATGATCACAACGGTCACGGGTAAGAACCAGATCACCATTCCGGCGGAACTGGCGCGAGAATTGGATATCGCCCCGGGAACCAAGCTCGATTGGACAAAAGGCGAAGCGGGCGTTCTCATCCTTAAGATCATTCCGAATCGCGCGGAACTGGCGAGGCGCTTGGCAGGACGCGGGCGAAGACACTTGCGAGAGGGTAGTAGTCCGATCCGGGACTTGGTCGAGGACCGTGTCCGTGAGGATCTACACGAAGACTTGTCGTGACTCGTTTCGGCTTGATCTCCTACCGAAAGACTCTTCGCTTCTTTCGCGCACGCACCCTAAAGAGGCTGTTTTTTTCGAATCCATTTATGTTCACCGTCTACAACGCGGAATTTGTCATCCGCACCAAAGGCAAAGGCACCTACGAGGTGACCGAAAAGGTGGCGGAACTGGTACGCGCCAGCCAGGTGCGGACTGGGTTAGTGAATGTGTTTCTTCAACACACCAGCGCCAGCTTGCTTATTTTTGAAAACGCCGATTCGTCCGCGCGTCGCGACCTTGAGAGATTTTTCGAACGGTTAGTTCCCGAGGACGCAACATACTTTTCTCACACAATGGAAGGACCGGACGACATGCCTAGCCATATTCGGATGGCACTCACCCGAACCTCGGAATCGATTCCGATTGCGGACGGCCAACTGCGACTCGGCACTTGGCAGGGTCTCTTTTTGTACGAACATCGTGCGGCGGGTTCCGAGCGATCGTTGGTTGTTTCGGTAATCGGAACAACGAAGTGAAGCTGCAGTACTAAAGCGTCGCCGGTCGACTAGTGCTATTGTCGAAGCGGGATGAGCGCGCGCACCCGCAGGTCGCGCAGATAAAGTCCTCCCCAGACCAGTACGCCGGCGATGACCGGGCCAAGGAATGGCGCGCCAACTCGCACATTGGTAGCGGTAGCACCGCCGAGGTAACCGGTAATCAAGATTGCACCAAGAATGGAGGTGCGCGGAATCAAATAGACCAACGTGCAGGCGAGTTCGAGAATTCCCAGCTGGAAAATCAGGCTCTCTGGAAATCCAAATTGAGCGAACCCTTCCACCACCGGAGCCGGCTTCATCAATTTTAAGACGGCACTAAAGAGCAGCAACAGCACCGGCAGTGCGCTGACAATATATCCGATGACAATTGTCCGTTTCGAGATTTCAGGAGGTTGAACGTCTGTTTGCATGCCGAAGTATAGTTTCCTGGAACCCGAGCCCAATTCCAGTCCTTTCTAGACTAGTTAAGTTAGTTATTTAAGGTCGCAGGGAGGGATTGAGGTCACAGAGAGGGAATGACGGCTGGGCTGCAAATGCTCGCGGGGACATCGAGGCCTGTGGGCGAGAACCAGGCGAAAAAGAGAAAGCATCGCACAGAGGTCTCAGAGGCCACAGAGAAGGTATGGCCGTTGGGCCGAAAATGCTCGCCGGGCACCGAGGCCCGCGGGCGAGAACCAGGCGGAAAAGGGAAAGCATCGCACAGAGGTCTCAGAGGCCACAGAGAAGGTGTGGCGGGCGGGCCGAAAGATGCTCGCCGGTACACCGAGGCTTGCAAGCGAGAACCAGGCGAAAGAGAAACAAGTTGAACCGCTAGGGGCCGCCCACTGAAAAGGGCGAATCCGGCATGAAAACTCCTGGACTCTGTCGGAACAGCGTTGCCAGGTCTTCCTGGGTTTGGCCGCCCACCTCGATACCAATTTCCTTGAGATCACTTAGCCAACGGTTGGTGTTGCTTGTGTCTGTCAACGGGAAATCCGCCATCGGGCGCGGAATTTCTTTCCAAGGAAGGATCGCGCCAAAGACAAAAATCCTGGGGGTTCGATTTTGTCCGACCAGAACGCCGATCTCAAAATTGATCCACGGACGCGAAAAAGTTTCCCGCGAGGTGATGAGGACTATGAGTTCATCGCAGCTTTGCAATTCTGCGAGGACAGCAGGGAGCCAGGCCTGACCGGAACCCAGAGGATCTCTGTCCGAGGCAAGAAAAAAGGTGAATTCGGATCCCGAGACAGATCTGAGTATTTCCATGAATTGGATAGCTTCCGGCGTGCCTTCCAAGTCATGAGAGATGAAGATCCTTTTTGGCATCAGGGGATGATGTATCATTGCAAATCGCCTGTGTCATCTGCGCATCCAAGAACGCAGCGGTGCGCAAAGCGATGAACACAGAAAAGCATCCGGCGCTTTTAATGGTCGATACAGTCTCTTTCCTGGCTAGTATCGATTATCGACACGACGAATGGGGTGTCGATGTCACGATCGGCGGCTCCCAAAAAGGATTGATGCTGCCGCCCGGTCTTCGTTTCAATGCGGTTAGCCAAAAGGCGTTGTCGCTCGGAAAGCGCACGCCTGCCACGGGCTTTCTGGTCTTGGGAAGAGATGAGGGAGCCAAACAAAATCGGCTACTTTCCAGCCACGCCGGCCACCAATCTTTTGTATGGTTTGCGCGAGGCGATTTCGATGCTACACGAGGAAGGCTAGGCTACGGTTTGATGTTCTGATTCAAGCGGAAGAAATTGTCAGGATCGTACTTCTTCTTGACGGTTCGGAGCCGGTCAAAGTTGGGACCGAATGTCGCTTTGATCGTGTCTTCCTTCTCGTCACCCAGGAAGTTCAACAGGTACCCGCCACTCGAGAAAGGATGTATCGAATCCGCCAAACCCCGAGCCCATTCGATATGGTGGTGGGACTCTCCTGGATCGGTCCATTGCGCAAGGATGCCAATGGAATACTGGACCTGGCGCTGGGCAAAAGCGGTTTCGGAAACGCCAACCCGACTCGCAGCTCCACCATAATATTCAACAACTACCCCGCTCAGAGGAGAGGTCGCCCGGTTCGCATGCTCCACCAGGACGGCAATCGCCTCGTCGCTTAACTCCCGCAGGAAAGTGCTTTTCCAATAGTTTTGGTTTTCAGCCGGAAAGCCTGCGTCCAGTAAGGTTTGCATTTGCGGAAAGGGCATTGGCTGAATCATATCCGCCAGCGGCGTGCCGAAACTTCTAAGAGGTTTAAACACTTTCTCCCCTTCGGTGAGATCTCCGCAATAACAGGCAATGACAGCCACGGCGGGAATACCATCGGGTGTGTATAACAATGCGAAATAGGCGGTTAGTTCCTCTGGTGCCGACTGGGTAAAATCTCGATAAAATCGGAGAACCTCCACCGCACGATCCCTCGGATAGATGACCATGCCCCCAAGAATGGTGCTCACCGGATGGGCACGAAATTCGAAGGAAGTAACGACTCCGAAGTTGCCACCTCCGCCCCTGAGCGCCCAGAATAAATCTTCGTTCTCGGTGGCGCTGGCAACTCGAGGCTTCCCATCAGCGGTCACGATATCAAACGATAGAACGTTGTCACAACTCAGGCCGTATTTCCTGACTAGCCAGCCCACACCGCCCCCCAACGTGAGCCCGGCGATGCCTGTCTTCGATATAACGCCTGCCGGAACAGCCAGGCCATACAGATGAGTTTCCCGATCGACGTCACCCAGCGTTGCTCCACCTTGCACTCTAGCCGTGCGGTTCTTTCCATCGACATGAATTCCCTTCATGGCAGATAGGTCAATCACCATCCCGTCATCGCAGAGTGCCTTTCCGCCGACGTTGTGGCCACCGCCACGCACCGCAACCAGCAGGTCATTTTCCCGGGCAAAGTTCACAGCAGCCACTACGTCGGAGACACCCGAGCATCGGGCAATGATACCGGGGTGCTTATCAATGCTGGCATTCCAAATCTTCCTTGCTTTTTCATAACTAAAATCATCTGGCTGTATCACCTCTCCCCGAAATGAGGTCAGAAACCGTTCAATGCGGTCACGGTCTATTACCTTCCCTCTGGTGCTGGTAAGTTCGCGTTGTGTTAGTTCTTCTTGCATAGAGTGGTTGTTACGTTTCTCTAACGGGAGGTATCTAAGGCTTCGGATTGTCTCGGTAAATAGAACTAAAGTTCCAGTTGGTGGGATGAGGCTCCGCCCAGGGCGCAGTGTTTAGAGCCTTACCCTACCGCAAATCGAGAACGAGGACGAGCACGATTGGGGAGGGAGAGAGTCATGGGGTCACATCAATGGCAAGAAAGCGCTGGAAGCCCCGAATCGGACGGAGCCCACCCTACCACGCAGCTTCTCTTACCTGACAACTGGCAACTGACACTGACAACTTCCTGATTGACGCTGACGTCAATCAGCGATAGGAACGTTCATATGAACGTTCATCTCCGCCAGTGAGCCCGACACGTAAAGCGACAATCATCGACGTTGCCCGCGTCGCCAAAGTTTCAATCCAAACCGTTTCCGCGGTCGTCAATGGGAAACCTGGCATCTCTGACCCCACCCGGGACCGGGTTTTGCACGCGATCGAAGATTTGCAATACCGTCCCAACGGGATAGCCAGCAGTCTACGCGCTCAAACGAGTCATACGATCGGAGTTGTCATCCCGACCATCACCAATCCTTTCTTTCCAGAATTCGTTCGCGGCGCGGAGGATGCCGCGAGCGAAAAAGGATACTCCATTTTTCTGTGCAATGCGGATGAGGATACCGAAAAGGAAATTCAATATCTGCGACTCCTTCAGCGCCATCGAGTTGCCGGGATGCTGGTTTCGTACGTCTCCAGCCCCGCCACGTCTGAGTCGGTCTTAACGGAACTCGCAGCCCATCATCTGCCAATTGCTTGCCTCGGCACGGCACAGCCAGGACAAGGAATCGTTTCTCTCCGCGTGAACGAGTCTGAGATTACCAGGGTCGCTGTTCAACACTTGCTTAAATTGGGGCATCGAAGGATTGGTTTC
>DATHPI010000254.1:0-11028 GCA_035484035.1 Chthoniobacterales bacterium | reverse complement strand
CGTTTTTGCCCAGGCTAAGAGCGGAGGGCGATTCGTCTTGCTCGATCTGGGAACCGTCTGGTGCCACTGGTGTCATGTCATGGAGGAGGTTACCTACCGGGATCCGGCGGTGATCGATCTTGTCAGCCAGCGGTATCTCGCCGTCCGGGTCGATGCGGATGCCCGGCCTGATCTCTCCAATCGATACGAAGACTACGGTTGGCCGGCGACCATCGTTTTTAACAGCGACGGGACCGAAATCGTGAAACGACGGGGCTATCTGCCTCCCGGCCAGATGGCTTCCATGCTGCAGGCGATCATTGATGACCCATCTCCGGGTCCTTCGGTGGTCGTCGAGCCGCCTTTGGTTGCGGGCGGCGAAATAGCGCTTGGATCCGGCAGACAAAACGTATTGCGCCAGCTTTTGGTCGATAGCTATGACCCCACCAACCGCGGCTGGGGCACCTCTCAAAAATTCCTCGATTGGGATACCATCGAGTATTGCTTGGCCGAGACGCAGCGTGGCGACCAGACTTTTGAACGCATGGCGCGCGAGACGCTTGCGGCCCAGCGCAACCTGCTCGATCCGGCATGGGGCGGAGTTTATCAGTATTCGACGGATGGCGACTGGCAGCATCCGCACTTTGAAAAGATCATGCAGATGCAGGCGGAGGACTTGCGTATCTATGCGCTCGCCTATGCGCTCTGGCACGACGATTCCTATTTGCAGGCGGCCAACCGGATCCGAGAATATCTAAAGAATTTTTTGACATCACCTGAGGGTGCGTTTTATGCGAGCCAAGATGCGGACCTGGTGGACGGCAGGCATGGAGGCGAGTACTTCGAGCTGGGCGACAGCGATCGACGAAAGCGCGGTGTGCCGCGGATCGATACCCACGTCTATTCTCGTGAAAACGGCTGGGCGATTAACGCGCTGGCGGTTCTTTACGCCGTTTCAGGGGAGCAGGAGTGCCTTGAAGCCGCTGTTCGAGCCGCGGATTGGATTTGCGCACACCGATCGCTTTCGGACGGTGGTTTTCTTCACGATGCGGCTGATCCTGAGGGCCCCTATCTTGGGGATACCCTGGCTATGGGTCGCGCATTTCTGGCGTTGTATGCTTGCACAGGCGACCGTGCCTGGCTTAAGAAAGCAGCGGACTCGGTCGGGTTCATTTCAAAGAATTTTGGATCCGATCTCGGGTACCTGACCAGCGCACACGTTGGTGCGCTGAAATCGCAACCGCAATTCGACGAAAACGTCGGCATCGCCAGACTGGCAAATCTTCTCTGGCATTATACCGGCAACGCGGAAGACAAAAAAATGGCTGAGCGGGCGATGCTTTTCGTCGCGACACCAGGAGCGACCGATCGTCGGGGATATCTTATCGCGGGGCTCCTTCTAGCCGATCATGAGCTAGCGTCTGCCCCTCTCCATATCACCGTGGTGGGTCGGAAAGAGGATCCGAGAGCCCGGCAGCTTTTTGCCGCCGCTATCCGTCAACCCAGAACCTACCAGCGGATCGAATGGCTCGACGACCGGGAAGGGCCGTTGCCAAACACCGACGTCGAATACCCGACGCTGAACAAGGCTGCCGCTTTCTTCTGCACGGATCAGGCTTGTTCTGCACCTGTATTCGCAGCCGATGATTTAACGGCCCGGCTCAGATAGGGTAGGGGCGAGGCTGCGGCTGGAAACGGTTGGGGATTGAGGCGGGTTGCCACGATAGAGGACGGAAGTGATGGGAGTTTCCGCGTATCAAGCGAAAAGCGGACGACTAGATAGAGCGCAGGGTGGCGCGGCATGCGGTCGCTGGAAGAGGGTATAAAGCGGGGACGCTTTACTTCGTCGGCAATGCGGCCCCGCCTAACACTTGCACTGACACCGACACTTCCCCAGCCCCCCGCTCGGTTGCGCACTAAGTAAAGCGTCCCGCTTTATACCCCCTTCGATCCTTCGATCTGCCGACAAGCGATGAGATTTGCGTGACAACACAGCAACACCTTGCCGCCCGCTACGCCCTTCGACCGAAAGATCGACGATGGGGCGGCCTTGTGGCTATGCTGGTCAGCATGAGCGACGAATCTGACTCCAAAACCTACGAAGAGCGCGCATGGCAATATTTTCTGCAGTTACAACCGAGCATTGCAGACGTGAATGCTGCCGCAGAGCTGGCCTTTCGCGCGGTAGACGCCTTCGACAAAGGCCTTAAACGGAGACGTGGACAAGATGCCTGAGTCCCGCACCTGCCCAAATCCATCATCGGGTCACATTCCGAAGTTCATCCGGACTTGGTAAAGTGGCTCCTGAGGTAGGATTCGAACCTACGACCAATCGGTTAACAGCCGACCGCTCTACCACTGAGCTACTCAGGAGTGTGGTGGGCCAAGACACTAATCGCGACCTCGGTCGATTCAAGAGAAAACTGTGACCGTCTAAAGTCATAGGTCTCGAACGGCCAAGTAGGCTAAGCGTCCCCGCTTTGCTTCTTCTCAAGGTCCAAAGCTGGGCAAAGCGAGACGCTGCGCTTACCGAAGAAGCAAGGCGGGGACGCTTCGCCTACTATGTTTCACATCATCCCCGGTGGCAACCCGAGACCGGACGTCAGTCGTCCCACCTCGCTCTGCGCTAAACTCTTGCCTTTTTCGATCGCTTGTTTGACACCGCTCAGAATCAAGTCTTCCAGCATCTCGATGTCCTCCGCATCGACGACTTCCTTGGCAATCTTGATTGAGATGACATCGCCGAGGCCGTTTGCAACGACGGTAACCTTCTCTCCGCCGACGCTCACCGCCACGGTCTTCTCGGCGAGTGCATCGTTCAGTTGCTCCTGCATCTTTGCAGCCTGCTTCATCATTTTCTGGATATTCATCGTCTAAGGTTCAGACTGGATCTCCGCTTTGAATATTTCCAGAGCTTTTTGAATCATCGGGTCGTTCTTGAAGACTTCCGTTGGTTTGGCCGGCTGCAACGGCTCGTATATCGTGCGAGCAGGAAGCTCGTCTCGCAATTCGAATTCGAGTTTCCATCTTCCGCCGAAAATTTCGCTGGCAACATCCTCCAAGATCTTCCGGTTGTTCGGTCGAGACAACGACTCGACCGCAATGGATTGATCCCTCGGGAACAGGAGTTTCAGCGTTCCGCGCTCAGGATATACAGGGGTCGCAGGCTCGAGCCAGGAAACGATTAAAGGCCTCCGAGCGCGTATCGTTTCTAAAATTCGAGGCCACGCTGATTCGTCCAACGCGCTCGCCTCCGTCGTCGATTCGCTCGTTTGATTGACCGTCTCCTTCGGCTCAGCTCTTTCACTTTCGTCAATCGCCGTCACGGTGGCGGCGATCTGTGTTGTGACGATTATTTCCCGACTCGGCTCTTTGATCGCCTTCGCTTCCCCTGGTGGGACAATATTTAGCCCTTTCACAGAGTCCGATCCCGATGCTCCGCGAAGATTTTCAAGGGCATCAATGACATTTTCCAAGCTGACTTCGCCGAGGGTCTGAATGGCCCTGATCAGGGCGATTTCCAAATGGAGCTTCTTGTTCGAGGTCCATTTGATCGTGGCTTCCACCTCAGAAGTTCCCTCGATTAGACGGAGGAGCCGTTTTGTGTCGACGACTAAAGCCAATTCCTCGAGCGCGGCTCGCGCATGGTCACTTATTTCTTCCCGCAAACTTTGCGGGTCGATCTTGTAAATCAACAGATTCCGAAAGAAGGCGAGCAGATCCCCCAGAAGCTTGGTCAAATCCTTCCCCGCCTCTGCCTGCTGATGAACAATCGCAAGGGCGTCTGCGGGTGTTTGGCTTAGAATGGCGCGGGTCAGATTCGCTACGATATGTTCGGCGGTGAGACCAAAAACCTCGAGCACCTGCTCTTCCCGGATTGTATTTCCGCAGAAGGCGACTAACTGATCCAGCATCGACTCTGCATCTCGCAACCCTCCCTCCGCGGCTATTGCGATCGCGGCGGCGGCATCCTGGTCAAGGCGGACCTCCTCTTTTGCCGCGATGAATCCGAGATGCTTGGCAATCGTCAGAGCTGGGATCCGTCGCAGGTCGAATCGTTGGCATCGACTCAGGATGGTCGGCAGAACCTTGTGAGGCTCCGTGGTGGCAAATATGAAAATTACGTGAGCCGGCGGTTCTTCCAAAGTTTTCAGCAGCGCGTTGAATGCCTGCTGCGTCAACATGTGAACCTCGTCGATGATGTAGACTTTGAATTTCCCGCGAGGTGCGAAGCGGACGTTATCGCGAAGCTCTCGGATCTGGTCCACGCTATTGTTGCTCGCGCCATCGATCTCAAGCACATCGAGGCTGATCCCCTGGGAAATCTCCCGACAGGAGTCGCAGACTCCGCACGGAGTGATCGTCGGACCGTGGATGCAGTTCACGGCTTTGGCCAGAATGCGTGCCGTCGAAGTCTTACCTGTGCCGCGCGGACCGACAAAGAGATAGGCGTGAGCAAGACGCTGTTGCTGAATCGCATTCTTCAACGTTCGAATTACATGATCCTGGCCGAGGACGTCATCGAAAACCTGGGGGCGATATTTTCGCGCAAAGACTTGGTAACTCACGCTGATATTGTAATGTCCCGGCCCGGAAGTGCCAGTGTCAGTGTTGCCAGTTGTCAGTGTCACTTGCCAGTGGGAGCGGGAGATTCGGTGTGAGTGATTAGCCGTATGTCCCAATCGTCCTCCCCATGAACACTTGGAGGATCTCGCTGGGAGTGAGGCGATTGTAAAAACTCACATTTTTGACTTTTTTGGGCGTCATTCGCGACAATGTTCATGCCGCACCCAAAAAAGCCCCGGCTCTCTAGGTACTCGTCGTCGTCCCGGTTGGGATCGAGGCGGTTTGGCACGATGGAAGAGGGAAGGGGGTGAAGAAAGCAAGCGGCGGAAGGTTTTGCTCATGCCGCCCGAAAACGGACGAGGACGGGGACGATTGGGCGCTAAACACTCACGCGAGTCTTCCGCTCCCACTGGCAACTGACACTGACAACTGGTAACTGCTGGCACTGACACTGACACTGATTTAACGTGTAAAAGTGCTTTGTTTTCGCATCTTTCTCTGGCTAACCTTCTTCGTGATTGCCACCTTCTGCTGGGTGGTTTTGATAGAGCATGGGCCCGAGAATTTTATCGAGGGCATCAAGATTGAAATCGAAAACCTGGGGTGGGTTCACGTTCCCGTTGTCCAAGTAATTTGACATTTTCTTGGTCGATCACAATTTTATGAAGAACATCAGTCCCAATTCATCCATTGGCGTCGCTTTCCTCGGCGTTGGGCGAATGGGTGAGACACGTCTGCAGCCCCACTGAGTGAAGGTTGCAGTGGTCGTGAACCCAAGACCCGAAGCGGCTGAGCGAGGGAAGGCGATTTCAGGTGCCGAGGAGATACAGCTCTGAAGAGCTAATGACAGACCTGCTTGCAATCGATTGCCTTCTTTAGCTGAGCAACGTCAGAGAAAGACAATGCAGCTAAAACAATGACTACGCAATTCCTAGGGTTCAACCCTTGCGGTTGAGTGACCAAGGATTTTCACCGTTTGGTTCAACTGCTCGATTTTAAGCGGCTTTTTTAGTACTGTGACGGGACTGACCTGCAAAATTCTATCCAGTACCTCGCTATCTGGATAGCCGGTAATAACGATGACATTCAGGTCCGGATCAATGCTCTTGGCGGTTTTGTAAACTTGATCTCCGGGTGCGTCCGGTAGCTGCAAATCTAAAAACATCAGATCGAATTTTTGTTTTCGCAAACTTGCGATGGCGTCTTTGGCAGTTCCGACAACCACCCGACTAAAGCCGATCTTCTTCAGAAATGACTTAAATAACTCCTGAAGTTCAGGGTCATCATCCACCACCAATACGGTTGGTTGGCCCTGTTTATCCTGGCGGAGAATATCTCGATCGAGTGAAGATTTCTTAATTCTCCACCGTCCGCCGATTTGAATCGCCGGTATTTGTCCCCTTTGGACGAGGTAGTAAACGGTGGGAAGAGGTATCCGTAAATACTCGGCAGTTTCCTTTACGGTGAGAAGATTATGATTAGGAGTTTCACTCACAGGTGATCAATCGGATAAAAAAGTTAGAATTTACAGTAAGACAGTTATGAAAATATGTCCAGTCCGTCAAGCAGCCCATTCCATAACTGGCAAATAACATGCATCAAACAGGATATGATAGCCGAAAAACGGTGCAACGGGAGCCTCTCTGGACTCGCCCAACAGCCGGTTTCGCCAGCGGATTTTAGCCAGGTTACCGATTTCAGCGCGGATTAGGGGGCAAATCGAACATGAAGAATCGGCTTTCATTTTCGAAGTGCTAAGCGGATCTGTAGTCAATCCCAACTATGGAAACACGACTCGAAAAAGATTCCATGGGCGCCATGGAAGTGCCTGCCGAAGCGCTGTATGGCGCCACCACCCAGCGCGCGGTCCTCAATTTTCCCGTCAGCGGATATCGCTTCGGTCGTCCATTCATTCGTGCGCTCGGGCTTGTCAAGTGGGCCGCCGCACAGGCCAATCGGGATCTTGAGAGACTCGATGATGAGCGTGCACGCCTCATCGTTCAGGCTGCGGAAGAGGTCATCGAGGGAAAGTTGGACGGCCATTTCCCGCTCGACATTTTCCAGACCGGTTCCGGCACCAGCACCAACATGAACGCCAACGAGGTGATCGCGAATCGCGTGAGTCAGATCACGGGCAAGCCGATTGGGCTGAAAGATCCGGTCCATCCCAATGACCATGTGAACATGGGGCAATCCAGTAACGATGTGATTCCGACCGCCATTCATATCGCTGTGGGTGAATCCATTCGCAACGATCTAATGCCGGCTCTCGAACACCTCCAGCATGGACTCGAAGCGAAAACGCAGGAGTTTTGGGACATTATCAAAATCGGGCGCACCCATTTGATGGACGCCACTCCGATCAGGCTGGGGCAGGAGTTCAGTGCCTATGCTAAACAGATTGAACACGGCAAGCTTAGGGCAGGGAATGCCATTGCTGCGGTCGAAGAGCTGGCCCTTGGAGGAACAGCGGTCGGAACCGGCTTAAATTGTCACCCGGAATTTTCCGGCCGCGTCATGGGATATCTTTGGAACAGGACTGGCATGGCCTTTCGCGAAGCCCGCAACCATTTTGAGGCACAGGGAGCGAAAGATGGATTGGTCGAGGCCAGCGGCGAGATGCGAACCTTAGCGGTCAGTCTGTTCAAAATTGCCAATGATATTCGTTGGCTGAGCAGTGGTCCTCGTTGCGGTATCGGTGAAATTCAGTTGCCTGCGACTCAACCGGGCAGTTCGATTATGCCGGGCAAAGTCAATCCGGTGATGTGCGAATCGGTGATGCAGGTGTGCGCGCAGGTGATCGGCAATGACACGGCCATTTGCTGGGGAGGAGCCAATGGGAATTTGGAATTGAACGTCATGATGCCGATGATGGCCCACAATATTCTCGAGAACATCCGGCTCCTGACCAATGTCGTTCGAGCATTTCAGGACAAGTGTGTCAGTGGGATCACGGCAAATGGTGCCCGCTGTCAGGAATTAGTCGAGTACAGCATGGCCATGGTCACCAGCCTGGCTCCGATCATCGGGTATGATCGTGCTGCTGAGATTGCCAAAGAGAGTGCTCGGACCGGGAAAACCGTGCGTCAGATCTGCCGGGAAAAACAGGTGCTTCCGGAAGCCGAGCTGAACCGGGCATTAGATCCGGTTGAGATGACTAAACCCGGTGGGGAAGGCTCCGCTGGCGGTTAGTGCATCGTCTCACATGTGGCTGGCATAGGATGGGCGACTCTGAAGGTCAGACAAAGCTCAGCTCGATAGCCCGCTGGATCATTGCAATTTGAGCCTGAATTCTTGGAGCGAGATCGTACTCTGAAGGTGTCTCCGCGGTGATCGTTCGCTCACTATGGTGGAGCGCGAGATAAATCGCTTCCGCAACCATGGGAAACTTCTTGAGATCGATTTTGCGGGCGATCCAACCTTGATCGGCTCTCCGGCCTTCGATGATCCGGCGGGCGTCGATCGGCACATGATAGCCGGCCGCTGCGAGCAGCTCGCCCCCAAAAGTGGTGAGTTTCTTCCGGATCTCGTAAAGGTAAACTCCTTGAGCGTCGTAATCCTCGTGAAGACACATCGCCAGCCGGAATTTTCGGCCCCGCAACACCTCTTTTTGGGCATTAATTCGCGGAATGGTATCCAAATGATAGCAGCGATTCAGATCTCTGTTTTCAGAATCTGTTCTCCGATTGTGCACCAGACCCCAGGGATTTAGACATGGAAAAATGATCACCGGTATTTCCCGCAGAATCGAGCGATGGAGCTCCGCCCATTGGTAGAGTCCCTCGGTCGAAGCCGGTTCATCGCCGTGAATTCCTGCAGATAAGTAGATTCCGCTTGCACTTTCCAGTGCTGGCGAGATGAAACAGAGCAGCTCGAAATCTTCCGCCGTGCAGTAGACCAGGCCTTGCAACCCAGCTTTCTGGGCAAGATTCTTCCAGCGTTTGTTCAGAAACGGATAGTCGTGGACCCGATGCCGTTGAAACTCGAAATTCATGCGGCTGCTAACTCCTTCAATAAGCGCTGGTGAATCCCTTCGAAACCGCCGTTGCTGAAAACGACAATCACATCGCCGGGTTTGGCCAGAGGCTTGACCCGGTGCAAGATGTCTTCCACCTGGGGCTCGTAGAACGCGGGGATGCCGGACGCCTGGATCATCTGGACCACGCGTTCTGGATCCAATCGATCGTCCGGTGGTAGCTGATCCAGTCTTGCTACCCGGGCCAATATGACCACATCGGCAAGTTTCAGCGCTTCCGGAAGGGCAGTCTGAAAAATGGCCCGCCGTGTTGTATTCGACCGCGGCTCAAAGATGGCCAGGATTTTCTGTCCCGGATATCGATATCTCAGCGCGGAAAGTGTTTCACGAACCGCTGTCGGATGATGGCCAAAGTCGTCGATGACTTTGATTCCGTTGACCTCACCGCGGACCTCCTGTCGACGTGCCACTCCGGCAAAACGTGCCACCGCTCTTTGAATGACTTCAACCGGCAAGCCGTACGCGATCGCAACAGAAATCGCCATCGCTGTATTTCGCACGTTGAATTCCCCCATCAGCAACGACTGAAATCGAAGTCCGCAAAAAACGAATTCTGATCCGGTGCTGTGATATCGGACGTCCGCAATTCGGTGGGTAGCGTCTTCTTTGAAACCGACCGTAAAAACCCGGCTCAGCGACTTCGCAACCACCTCTGCGCAATTCGGGTCATCCGCATTCACGAAAATGGCCCCTGTGCCCGGCACAATATTGACCAGGCGCCGAAAGCTGACCTTGATTTCCTCGAGATTCGTAAAAATATCCGCGTGGTCAAACTCGATATTATTGATCACAACGGTCTCGGGGAGGTAGTGCAGGAATTTAGATCGCTTGTCGAAAAAAGCCGTATCGTACTCGTCTCCTTCTAGAATGAAATACTTCGAATGGCCAAAGGCTGCGCCCTGCGCCAAATCTCTGGCGATGCCGCCGATCAAAAAACCGGGGTCGCAGGCAGCCTCGCGAAAAATCCAGGTCATCAGCGAAGTGGTGGTTGTCTTTCCGTGCGTTCCGGTGACCACGATATTGCTTTTTCCCTGCAGGAAAAAATCCTTCAGCGTTTCCGGAAGTGAACGATAAGGCAATTTTCGGTCCAGAACCGCCTCCAGTTCAGGATTTCCGCGGCAAAGCGCGTTCCCGACCACCACCAAGTCCGCGTCCACCGGGATGTTTTCAGGTCTAAATCCGGCCGAAATCTTGATTCCTTTGGATTCGAGGAAAGTGGACATGGGAGGGTAGACGTTGTCGTCGGACCCCGTAACCGTGAAACCCAGTTCCCGGAAGGCGGCGGCAACCGCGCCCATGGCAGTGCCACAAATTCCTAAAAAATGGATCCGGTGAACTGTCTTTTGCATGAGAAATAATTCCTGGGCGCTTGGATTGGCTTCCCTTCAAATACCAAGGTGATCGATTTCGCAAGCGAATGATGAAAGAATAAAGAGGTTGTCTGTGCCGGTGTGGCTGTCAGGGGCGCGTTTTTTGTGGACGGCTTTCCTTCTTGACCGGCCCCCAGTCGGCCGAAGCGATGGGGCTGCGGCATACCTCGGAAATCAATCGTCAGATACCTGGCCCTCTCGAGTGTTTGACGCCGCCAGGAAGAAGATTTACCATCCGAGCAATTCGCGTCCGTAGCTCAACTGGATAGAGCGTCGGCCTCCGGAGCCGAAGGTTGTGGGTTCGAGCCCCGCCGGACGCAATTTTGAAATTTCCATAATTCTCCACTGGTAGGGTGAGGCTCCGTCCGAACCGGGGCTTTGCGCGTCATCTCGACTTGCAATATGACCCCTATGAATTCCTGGGTCCATTGATCGACAATCCTGTGGGGGAGGAGGTCATAGGCGAGGTAACACAGCAGACCCCGGCGCTGGTAGGGTGAGGCTCCGTCCGAACCGGGGCTTTGCGCGTCATCCCGACTTACAATATGACCCCCCCCCATGAATCTGGGTACATGATCGACATCCTGTAGCGACGAAGTCATAGGCGAGGTAACACGGAGACCCCGGCTCAGACGGAGCTTCGCCCTACCTGCGCCGGGGCTTTGCGCGTAATCCCGACTTACAATATGACCCCTATGAATTCCTGGGTCCATTGATCGACAATCCTGTGGGGGAGGAGGTCATAGGCGAGGTAACACAGCAGACCCCGGCGCTGGTAGGGGTGAGGCTCCGTCCGAACCGGGGCTTTGCGCGTCATCCTGACTTACAATATGACCCCCCATGAACTCCTGGGTCCATTATCGACAATCCTGGAGGGGTGAGGTCATAGGCGAGATAACGCGGAAGACCCGGCTCAGGCGGAGCTTCGCCCTACCTGCGCCGGGGCTTTGCGCGTCATCCCGACTTACAATATGACCCCCCCATGAATCTGGGTACATGATCGACATCCTGTAGCGACGAAGTCATAGGCGAGGTAACACGGAGACCCCGGCTCAGACGGAGCTTCGCCCTACCTGC
>DATHPI010000253.1:0-16011 GCA_035484035.1 Chthoniobacterales bacterium | reverse complement strand
CGAAGCAGGGTTACCGAACGGAGTTTTCAACGTCCTGCAGGGAGACAAGGAGACCGTGGATGGGCTGCTGAATCATCCGCAGATCCAAGCCGTTAGTTTTGTCGGTTCGACGCCTGTCGCGGAATATGTGTACCGGAGCGGCACGGCGGCTGGAAAAAGAATACAAGCCCTTGGGGGAGCTAAAAATCATCTGGTTGTTTTGCCCGACGCCGATGTCGAGCAGGCGGCAGACGCATTGATTGGTGCCGCCTATGGCTCCGCGGGCGAACGTTGTATGGCGGTCTCGGTTGCCATCGCGGTGGGCGACCGGTTAGGCGATCGCCTGGTCGAAGAACTCATTCCGCGCGTTAGATCGCTGAAAATCGGACCTGGCGATTTGGAAGGAATGGAAATGGGTCCCCTGGTCACCAAGGCACATCTCGATCGAGTTGTTTCTTATATTGAGCTGGGGACCCGAGAGGGGGCTACCTTGGTGGTGGACGGTCGTGACCTGACCCTACAGGGCGCCGAAGAGGCTTTTTTTCTCGGGGGCTGTCTTTTTGACAATGTCCGGCCAGCGATGCGGATTTATCGGGAGGAAATTTTCGGACCGGTCCTCTGTGTAGTGCGGGTCACCGATGCAGGTGAAGCGCTTAAGCTCGTCAATGAACATGAGTACGGAAACGGTGCCGCGATTTACACTCGTGACGGTGCAGCTGCCAGGGCATTCGTTGAACAGGTCAAAGCCGGGATGGTCGGAATCAATGTGCCAATTCCGGTTCCAATGGCCTTCCACTCGTTTGGCGGATGGAAACGATCGATCTTCGGAGATCATTATGTGCATGGAGCCGAAGGGGTCCGGTTCTATACCAGATTGAAGACGGTCACCAGCCGATGGCCGGGCGCCTCAAATCAGGGTGCCGAGTTCGTCATGCCGACGTCACACTAGTGCATCGTCTCATATGCCAGCTACATATGAGACAGTGCACTGGCCTTTCCGCTGTAGAAATTGCACTAGCCCTGCTGTGCCATCGCCGCTACACTTCGCCACTGCCTATGCAAGGAACGCAATCGTGGAGGCGGAGATCAGTCATCGTCTCGTCTCTGATTTTGTTGGTGGTGTGCCTTGGCCTGGGAGTTCTTCTAGAGCCCAAGTGCCTCGCGGCGGTCGCTGAGCAACCCTCCAACCTGGTTCCGCTGCCGTTTCTGGTGTTTGTTGCTTATGAGATCTTGGTCATTCTCCATCATCTTGCTCGAATACTGGTTGCCGAACTGGTGGGGCTCAAACTGCTCGCATTTGCCTGCGGACCCTTCGCTATCCGACGAATTCGAAACCGCACCCGATTCAGTTGGAATAATCGGGAGACGATGATCGCCGGCACCACGGTTTTTGCGCCCGAGACTCTCGATGGCCTGCGGTGGCGCTGCATTTGGTTGATCGCGAGCGGGCCAGTCGCCATGATTCTTGTCGGCTTCATTTTTCTGGTGATCGTGCGAGCCATCGACCCGGCACGCGCTTCAATTGACACGCTCTTTCTGGCGGCCATCGCCTTTATCGGAATCGCGGATGGAGTTCGTCTGTTGTTGCCTTTAGCTCTTCGGCGGTCAGCAAGCTATGGCGTGCTTTTGTGGGACGCGATTCGCGGACGGCCGACCACTGAAGTCCTTTTTCTCATCAGCGCGTTGATCCATGAGGGACAGCAGGGAATCAGGCCGCGGGACTGGTCTTCCCAAATGCTGAATTTGGCATTAAACCTGACCGAAAATACCGAGCTTGCCGAACGTGTGACCGTCTGTCTACTGGAGTTCTACCGGTCAGCTGACCTTCACGAAATGCAAGTTGCTGCCCGTTATCTCAGCGAAGCGGTTGAGAAGGTGAATCCAAAATCCGAAACATTGTTCGCCTGGGTAATGTTGGAGAAAGCTTTTTATGAGGCTTGGTCTAAACGGGACGAGCCCGCCGCCCGGGCAGCTTTCGAGCGGGTGCAGGATTGGTCCAGGGTTCCACACCACGCCTGGCTACGCGTTTCGGCCGCGATGGCATTGTTGGAGGGCAAGCCTGAGGAATGCCAACGCCAGGCACGGGAGGCATTAAATATCCTTCAATCGATGCCTGTGGTGCACGAATTGGCCGTCGATTGGCTGGAAGAACTATTGGCCAGCTCAGAGGTTAGATGCTGAGTGAGTTGCTGTAGCGATAAACGACCCTGGCACGCTTAAGGCTGCTGAGCCATCAACTTGTATTGGTCTTCGATCTGTTGCCCGGTAGAGTTGATTTTGTTTTGCAGGTCCTGAAATGTTGTAGCCAGTTGCGGGTCATCAAAGGCGGCAGTTCCGGGCTTGGGACCGGGTTTCCAGGTGCCCCAATTCTTGTCCATGAACGTCAATAGATCGTCATGTTCCGCGATGAAATCCCGCATCAGTTCGCTTTTCTTTTTGATGATGGTCCAAGGGAACGATTTCAAGAGTTCGTTTTTGACCTGGTCCGCGACCGATTGGTTAATTTGCTGCTGGATAAGTGCATTCCCCAGGTCCAGGTCAGCGTCCGCATATAGTTTGTCCAAACCGTTCTCTTTATCTTTGATCTGCTGAAGCGAACCCCGCCAAACCACGATGTCATCTTTGGAGCCGTACTGATTGGGATCGAGCCGTTCCGGCTTCCTCAAATAGGTGAATTTGATGTGAACGTCGTCTTCCTCTTTCAGAATTCTGCCCAAGACGCTGTCCGCAGCCTTTTTGACCCGACTTTGGAGCTTCGAGATCATCTCCTGAACCTGTTGTTCAGAGTATTTCGGGGTCTCGCCCGCGGCAGCTCTTGCCCCGGGAGTTTGTGGCGGTTGAACCGCTTGGTTTTGCGCATGAAGGGTTGCTGGTTCCACTGCACACAGGAGGCAGCAAATCAACCGAGCCGTTCGTAGAGAAAAAACATTCATTTCAGGTATCCGGATGGCTTGTGGAGGGGGGCGAGGAGTTCGGAGCGAGTTTGTCTACTTCCTATTCACTGATCGCTTTGTATTCTTTTTCAAGTTCCTCGCTCGTCTTTAGTATTTGGTCGCGGAGCCTTTTGTAGATGTTTGCGGCGGAAGCGGAAGTAAATTCCGGCTTGTTCGGCTCACTGCCCCTCGTCCATGAGCCCCAGTTTTTTTCGTAGAACAAGAGCAGCTTCGCCTGTTCATCGATAAAATCGCTGAGCAGATTGTTTTTTTTCTCAATCGTCTCCCAGGGGAAGCCGTCCATAATATATTTCTTAAACTGGGCAGCTGCCTCCCCGCTTGCACTGGTGTTTAGCAGTTGCGCCTCCAGGTCCTTTCCGACGTCGGCGTAGAGCTGCGCGACAAGATCATGCTTCTCCTTGAGTTGCTGCAACATCCCTTGCCATTGTGCCACTTCGTCCTTGGACTCGTAGCTGTTTGGGTCCAATCGACTCGGCTTTTCGAAATAACTAACCCGTAGGTAAAGGTCGCTTTCTTCGCTTTGGATGCGGTTGAGGACTTTGTCGGCAGCTTTGGTCAGGCGCTCAAGTTCCTGAGGTTTAATTTTGGGATTTTCGGGAGTTTCAGACGATTTCCCAGAGGATCGCAGCGCAGGATTGTCTGGTTTTATCTGCGGTTTCGGCGATGGAGAAGCGGCCTCTTGCGCCCAGGCAACGAGTCCTCTAAGACCTGCGAGTACCACTATCACCAAAACAGCGATCTGGATCGTTTTTTTTCGAAAGTGAGTCATCTTCAGTGACAGTGTCAATGTCAGTAAGCAATAGTGCTCGGCTCTCGAAATAGCACCTGTTTTTGTTGGTATTTAATGGGCTGTGAGTGGGGCGATTCGAGGCCGTCTGCAACCGGTAGTGGTGGCTGCGACTTGATGTCCGGACTCCTTTCGTGTTCGCTATCCTGGTGGCGTTTTTGGGAGGTTGCTATAGTGAACCGGCCGAGCTAGCCTTCCAGGCGGACACCCTGTGACACTCGTATGAACCCACTCGTTTCGCCCAAATTTCAGCACGTCACCATCACCTTTCCGGCGGGTGAGGAAGCGCGCTTGCGCAGCTTTTATGTCGGGGCTCTCGGATTGCGCGAGAAACCGGTTCCAAAGGTGGTGAAACCGCTCGGTTGGATCTGGTTTGATACCGGCGCAACCGGGGTTGAACTACATTGTGTGCCGGACGAGCAGGTCGTCTCCGCGAATACGAAGCACCATTTTTGTCTGGAGGTCGAGGATCTCGGACTGCAACGCCAAGCGTTAATCGATTCCGGAACCAAAATTATCGAGGCGCGTGCGTTGCCGCTGCGCCCCCGTTTTTTCGCGCGCGATCCATTCAATAATCTGGTCGAATTTGTTCAAGTCGAAGGCGATTACCTCGCCGCAGGGGATTAGGAAGTGTCAGTGTCAGTGCCGGTGTCAGTGAAGACCGGAAGGAGACATCCGGCCCAAGCTCCACAAGCACAGGGTAGAGCATCAAGAGCCTCTGCACGGCCGATGAAATCATGCGCGCAAGCCGTCCTCCGTTTTTCGCCATGAAGTTGCCGCCAAATTCAAATCAACCTCGCAAGCGACAGCTCGAGCGCAGGGTGGCCCAAGCACCAAGAAAAGTATTGATAAAAGTGATCGATGGTATATTGTAACCATATCCACAATAACCAGTATATTTTAAATGAATGCAAAACAGATCAAGGATGAGATCCGAAAGCTCAACCAAATTGACAAAATCGAAATCTTCAGATGGATAGATGATCAAGCCCACGGGGCCTATCTCCTCTCAGGAACCGGAGTGTATCGATTACATGCAGTCGGCCGAGGAGTCGACCAGAAGTGCCGAGTGATTAGCTGAGTTTCTGAAGTTGCACGAGCTCAGCTTCAACGACAAAAATCTGTGGGACTGACAATGATTTCAACCGTCCCTCCGGGACGGAGGACTCTCTGCATCGCTACCCAGGTACTTCGTGCCTGGCTACTATCAGCCCGTCCCTCCGGGCCAAAAGTCATTCTCCCATCGAAGCGGCCACTCGTCATTCAATCCAATTTCTTTCGCTTAGCTGCCGCTGAGAATTTCTTTCCTGGCACCGACGCTGACACTTCCTCATGTCTAAAGCAGGTGACTTCGTGGTCGTTCACCATGCCTACGGCTTGCATTAAAGAGTAGGCAACCGTCGGGCCGATGAAACGAAAACCATGTTCTCTACATTCTTTTGCCAGGATTTCTGACTCCGAAGTTTTTGCGGGAGCTTTGTGATAGTCTGCCCAGCGATGAACCAAAGGTTTGCCGTCCACGACTCGCCACAGAAAGGCATCTAAGCTCCCGTATTTCTCCTGAACCTGCAAAACGGCGCGGGCGTTGGCCACCGCAGCTTCTAGTTTAGCTCGATTGCGCACTATGTCGGCATTGGCGAGTAGTTTCTCGAGCTCTTTCGAGCCAAACTGAGCCACTTTAGCCGCCTGAAATTGATGGAATGCGATTTGGAATGCCTTGCGCTTTCGCAGGATAGTCATCCAACTGAGACCACTTTGCATGGATTCGAGAACGAGCATCTCGAACAGGCGATTGTCTTCGTGGACGGGAACGCCCCATTCCTCATCGTGATACGCCATCAGGAGCGGATCCTGACTGCTCCACCCGCAACGTTTTGGCTCCATAGAATCGTTAACTCGAGGTTGGCGCCTTTCGCAGATGATTGACTCTAGAGTTGTTCTCGCGACAACGGCCCAACAATGGTCCGGTCGGTTGCGAATTAAAAAACGCGGTCGAGAAGTTCATTGCCTTGCTCAAAGCGACGAAGATTTTCGACGAAATGTTCAACGATTCGATCCGATTCATTGAAGTGGCCGCCTCCTGTGTGCGGGGTAATATAACAGTTCGCGATTGTCCAGAGCGAGTGATCCGGCGGTAACGGTTCCGGATCGGTGACGTCCAAGTACGCGGCGGAAAGATGGCCGGATTTCAGTACGTTCGCTAAAGCGTCCTGGTCCGTGGTGGTGCCGCGACCGATGGTGTAATAGCGAGCGCCAGCCTTGATTTGCTGAAGCCGCTCCGCATCGAAGAAACCCCGCGTTTCGGTGTTATCCGGCAAAATGTTCATGACGTGATCAGCTTCAGCCAAGGCGCTTGAAAGGTCCGCTGGGCCGACTACCCGAATTTCCGAGCCCAACTGAGGTGTTCGCCGATAGCCGACGATCCGAACCGGATACGGCGCGAGCAGCTCGGCTAACCTTCGTGCGATCGCGCCATAACCCACGATGAAAATGGTCGCGTCGGCCAGCAATCGGATATTCTCTCGCAAATAGTTTTGCGGCCAGCTGCGTGATCCCCGTTGATTTCCGAAGGATGGATACAACTGTCGCGCATCCGCTAACAGCCAGGCCATCAGATGTTCTGCGCATGGTTCATCGAAGACGCTCGAGCTGTTCGTCATTATTGCTGGGCGTTTCTTAAGAAAGCTTCGCACTTCTCCGGTATCGTATCGCGTGTAGCCGGCACTGGAAACTTGGATCCAGCGAAGCATCTCTGATTGCAAAACAGCCTCGATATCAGGTTGACCAAACACGATCTCCGCCTGGAGAAGGAGCGGGTCCATGGTACCAACATCGAGAACGTGCTCCGGCTTTTGAGCGAGAATCAGATGGTGTGCGGCGGTCGCATGCACCAGCAGTTCTTCAGCGGATTCGGTGAGAAAAGGGTTGGCCCAGATTGTCAGCGCTGTTGCCATAGTTCGGGGAAAGTTACTTGATACTTTCGATCGAGTAGCGATCGAATCAATCAGTTTCCGGTCCCGATTTCGATTGCTGCGTAGTGCCGCTTTTTGACCGTCAAAACGATCGATTTGTTCCCGTGCCGGCTTGCTCTCCAGCAAGATGCAAGATGATGTCGGTCTTGGAGATGCTGCCGATAAGACGCTTGGAGTGCAGGCTATCGACTACCGGCAGGCGCTCCGAGCGGGCTGCGGAAAATTGGTGAAGCGCTTCATTCATCCCTTGCCCGGTCGAGACGCGCGGAAAATCCTCGTCCATGATGTCTGCTGCAATAACCACCGATTCAAGCTCGGGCCGGTCGAGAAAGCTTTTGACATCGTGAAGTGAAATTGCTCCCAGTAGCCGGTTTTCGTGATCAATAATATAAATGTGTTGATATCGGTGCTGCACGAATGCCTCCGCGATTTGTGCAAAGGTCGCATTCTTTGGGAGTGTGATGGGGTCCAAGCGGACCAGATCTTGCAAGTTGACCTGAGCGAGCTGCTGATTGAAGAAGGCCGCGCCCTTTCTTTCAAGCGACTCGCCATACATGAAGCGCTTCTCGAAAATACCGCTGCAGTAGTAGGCAACGACGCAGTTCACCATCAAGTAGGGGGTAATGGAATAGTCAAGGGTGAGTTCAAATGCCATCAGAATCGCCATCAACGGCGCGCCGGTCGTCGCAGCGATAAAAGATCCCATCCCGACAAAGCCGTACATCGCCGGGTCCGCACGCAAACCCGGAGCCACCAAGAGAATCATTTGGCCGTACATGACACCGATTGCCGCGCCGATGAATAAGGTCGGAGTAAAAACGCCACCGACAACGCCTGATCCGAACGCGCTCGCCGTGGCCACCAATTTGAGCAGAACGATGGCCAGAATTCCGTCCCAGAGCCAGTTCTGATGAAAAAGGGATCGAAGGAGTTCCTGACCGTTTCCGCAAACTTCTGGATTCAAAATCGCTAGCGAGCCAACGATCGCGCCCCCAAGTGCCAGTTTGAATGGTACTGGGATGTCGATCTTCGAGAACAA
The DNA here is from genome assembly GCA_035484035.1 of Chthoniobacterales bacterium. Classification (GTDB taxonomy): domain Bacteria; phylum Verrucomicrobiota; class Verrucomicrobiia; order Chthoniobacterales; family JAFAMB01; genus JAFAMB01. Next base: position 8,280 of record DATHPI010000253.1, on the reverse strand, counting down.
CCGTTCGGCCAGGCGGAGGAAACGCAGATAGGCCGGAGCCAGGAAACCCAAAACTATTCCAACACAAGAGAGCGGGATGATTTCCCATCGTGTGTGCAAATCGAATCCCGGTGATTTATACAATGGTTCACTGCCACTCAGGAATTGTGAAACGAACGCCGCCACCACCGAGGCTAGGATCAGTGGTCCAAGCGATTCCACCACCACGGTCCCCAAAATGATCTCGGCCACAAACAGCGATGCCGCGATGGGTGCCTTGTACGCGCTGGCGATCCCGGCGGCTGCTCCGCATGCCACCAGGTGCCGGCGTTGCGGGATCGGAAATCTTCGAATCCTTCCAACCAGCGAAGCGACCAGCGAGGAAAGCTGAACCAGAGGGCCTTCCCGGCCTATCGACGTTCCTGTGCTGATCGAGAAAAGGGCCGACACACTTTTAACGATGCTGGCCCGGACGGAAATAATACCGCTGCCAACTACGATGGCTTCCATGTAGTCCGTGGTGGTTTTCTGCCGGACGCTGGCAAACAAACGATTCCCGAACCAAAGTGTGAGGCCGGCAAGCAATCCGCCTGCAGTCGGCACCGCCAGCCTTTGCCACCATGATAGTCTCTCAAATGAAGAGATGATGCCCGAATTGGATCCAGTCGCGAAATGCTGTAAAACTTCACTCGACTTGCGGAATCCCTCTGATGCGAGCGCTCCCAGAACACCGATCAGGGCCGCCCAGATCAGGGTGACGTGACGCTCGCTCAGGCGCAGATGTTCAGCTAGCCAGAACTTCAGTCTGAGGAGGCCGCGCAGCAGCGGGGAAAGAGTTCGCTGTGGTTGGTGCTCCCCGGTCTTTTCCATTCGACTTTGCTATTTCGAGGCGGGCCCCCAAGCCCGCAAAAATCACGCGAAGTCCGAAGCACGAACTCATCGCGGGCTAGAAGGCTCTTAATCAGACGCTGTACGTCATCTTGAGAGCCCGTTTTCTAATCAATCAATTAAAACAAACTGCTTATATTCCTCATTTTAAAAAAGCAGCGGAACCTCCGGCGTAGCCGGAGCATCTCGCTGCCACACAGCCTGCATCGCTCACAAATCTCTAAGGATTTGTGAGCGATGCAGGCTGGCCACCTTCGGCGAATCCACCGAGGAAAGTCGACATGTCCTCCGCCTGCACAAGCCGGTCGATCACGCGTTCTCCACGCACATGCCGGGCTAAGAACGAGATCAATTCCAGGTACTCTGCTCCCGCTCGCTTAGGAATGCCGATCAAAAAGATGAGCCGCACCGGCATTTCGCCGAAGGGGATCGGCTTCGAGCATGTCGCAATGACCATGACCAAGGAGGAGACGCAGTCAATCCGCGCATGTGGAAACGCAATTCCTCCAGGAAACAAAGATCGCTCTGTTTGCTGCCGATCAAAGACGGCCGCAGATAACTTCTGCCAATCCTGCACTTGAGCGTGTCCCTGCAGCCTGGCAAGCATTTTAGAAATGGCTTCGTACTCTGAAACCGCGTCTAAATTCCTGACGAAAATCGCGGCACGCAGATGCTCGACCGCTTTCCGGCTAATCACTCCGATATCCCCCAATCGCCCTCTGATATACCAGATACGAGTGGCAGGAGCCAGTGGGCATTAGGGAGCAGGGGACAGGAGTTCAGGAGTTCAGGAGTGTGAAGTTGCTTTTGGGGGGCGGTGTAGCTTGGCGTAAGGCCAGGCCGACCGCCGAATCCGAAGCGCCCTCAGCCATCACTCTGCCGAGCCGGTATCCCCCTCTTTGCGCCCTTCGTTGCCTTCTGTTCACGTTCTTTTCGTTTATACTATGAGCCGAGCGAGTGAATGACTTGCTCAACAACTTCTGCCAGCGGTTTGCGCGCATCGACGATGATGGCATCTTTCGGTTTTTCAAGTGCCGCGAACTGGCTTTCCATCAGTTCTTTTGGAAAAAAATGGGCTGAGCGATGTTGCAATCTGGCGCTGATTGTTTCCGGATCGACGTCGAGATAAATAAATTTCGGCGGTGTTGCTTCATCGCGGAGCACTTTGCGATACGATTCCTTGAGGGCTGAACAGGCCAGGATAACAGAGTGTTCTTTGGCCATTTGATCTTGCAACTCGTCATGCAATCTCTGGAGCCAGGGCGCGCGATCCTGGTCGTTGAGCGGGATTCCGTGCTTCATCTTCTCGATGTTGGCCGGCGGATGGAAATCATCCGCGTCAAGAAAGATCCAGTCCAGCTTTCGAGCGACTTGCATTCCGACGGCCGTCTTCCCGGAACCGGCTACACCCATGAGAATTAACGCCTGAGGATGATCCATGTGAATGGGGGAAAGGAGTTTTGGAGTTCAGGAGTTCAGGAGTTCAGGAGTTCAGGAGTTCAGGAGTTCAGGTAAATTCACGTCCAAAAAAAGGAATTCGAAAGTCAAGATCGCCTCTTAGGAATTCCGAATAAGAATCGTAAAGAGTTCGCCACAGATGACAAGGGAGAAATCGGCCGCTTCATTCTGCAACTCCTGCAACTCCTGAACTCCTCAAATAAACTGTTTCATCTCGTTCATCGGGGCACGGCTGACAAACATTAACAGCATCCCGTCAATTCGCTTGCATTTGAAATGCCATCCATCCAGGTCCTCGAATTCATCACCGATATTGATCGAGTGAAAAGCCTTCTCATCAATGACGAAAACGTGGAGCAATTTCCCACTGGGGAGTCGAAAACAAGTGAGAGATAATTCCTGGCCTCTCCAACGAAGGGTCTTGCATCCGGCGGTAGGGAGATCGAGCAGCGAACCGGGCAGGAAAGGAATGCAGGGAGCATTCTTTTCCGCAAGATATTCCTGGGTCTCCGAGAATTCAGCCGTGACCAGATCCAATTGTGGAACTGGAGTTGAGCTGAGCATGGTGAGATTGGCCTTTTGAAATTGTTCGATCAACTTGGATTTCGAACGAATCTCCAGATAAAACGGGAGCAGGATCGCCCCGCTCAAGATGAGGATCGCGGCCAAGGCAAGGAGAGGCCTGAGGGTGAAGCGGCGTTTGGGTGAGCGATTCGCAATCCCAGCCATGATCGCCGAGTACAAGGTTGCCGGGGGCTTAAATTCAGCCAGTTTGCCAGTGATCAGCGAGTCGAACGCCCGTTGCTCCTTGAGCCAGGCTCCCAGTTCAGGGTCCCGTGCAGCTTGCTCGAGAGCAGCCCGGAAAATCGGGTCCCGCGCGTCGGCCCCGTTGGGGCGATAGGCGTGTAGCACGAATTTTGCGGATTCATTCGTGATTTCAGTGCGCGGATTCTTCATCTTTTTTCAATGGGATAATTTTGTCGCTGTTCTCCGAAATCGCGGCCGCCAAAATCGCTTTGAGCTGTTCCTTGCCTCTTGATAAGCGGGACATGACAGTTCCAATCGGGATATCAAGAGTTTGCGCGATCTCCTTGTAAGAAAGTTCGCTCAAATAGAACAATTCTACCGCCGTTCGATAAGTGGGTTCGATTTGGTGGAGCGCATCAATTACCGCTTTGGCGTCCAGGGTGCGCAGAGCGTCGGGTCCAATGGAGGGAGCATCATGGATTTCCGGCCGGAATTCGACGTGGGGATGGCTCGATTGAACTCGCAACGCCCGAAGAAACTCGCGGCGAAGCGTCGTAAACAACCAGCATTTGACTTTCGAAACGTCACGAATCTGATGGGATCGCTGGGCAAGAATAAAAAAGGTCTGTTGAGTCAGATCCCCTGCTTCCGTCTCGTTCTTGGTCAACGACAACGCGAACCGGTAAAGGGACACGTAAAACCGGCTAACGACGGCCTCGAGGTCTAATTCGTGAGTCACAAGGTTTTCCAATCTTACTACCTTGAGAGATGGAAATGGCGGGATTATTCCGCGCCGCAACATCATTTGCCCTTTTGCACAAGCTGTCGCGCGTACTGGACGGTGTCTATTTCTTGAATCTTCTTGTCGCGCCGAATCGATTTGATTCGTGGAAACCTGAGGGCTAGTCCGCTGCTGTGTCGATCGCTCGGCTGCACCGCGTTAAAAGCAACCTCCAGAATGATCTCCGGGATCACCACGCGAAAATGGCGCTCATTCCGGATCGTGGTCCTGAGGAAATGCTCTGTTAGCTCTTCGATTTCCTCGTCTCGAAGTCCGGAGTAAGCCTTCCCGATCGTTTGCAAAGAACCGGTTTCCTCGTCCCGAACGGAAAATGTGTAATCACTGAGTAGATGACTGCGTTTGCCGTGGCCCTGTTCAACTCCAACCACGACGACATCGAGGGTGGCAAGTTCTATTTTGAATTTGATCCAACTCCCGCCGCGTCGGCCGGGCGTGTAGAGGCTATTGGCGTCTTTGATCATCAAGCCCTCCTGAAGATCTTTCCTGGCCGTTTGATACGCTTCTTCGATTTCCTGGAGAGAAGCGACTTTCCGGATGGGAGAGACTTTGACTCGATCCGGAAGTGTCAGCTGGTCTAAACGCCGCCGGCGCTCGCTCAACGGTACTTTCAAAAGCGTTTCACCATTTAACCGGAGTAAGTCAAACACCATATAGAGGACGGGAACATCCTCGGTCTCGAAGAAGTCGAGTGTTCGCTTTCGACCGAGCCGTCGTTGCAGATCAAAGAAGGAGAGTTTCCTGTCCGGTCCGAAGGCCACCACCTCGCCATCGAAAATAAGGTCTTCGGCAAATCGAAGTGCTGCCAACTCGGGAAATTCGTCAGATAAATTGCGCAAATCCCGGCTAAAAAGTTCCGTCCGGTCAGAGGTTCCGTGCAGCTGGGCACGAATTCCATCGTACTTCGGTTCGGCGAGACCAGTTTGTGCCGTGAACTCCGATTGGACACGGTTCCAAACTGTTTTTGCGGAAGGTTCCGGGATTGCTAACATCGATCGCACGGGACGAAACAGCGTGAGACTCGCGCTGGAAAGCCGATCGGTTTTCGCCAGCTGTGCTGTCTCTCCGATATCTCCTGTTAACATGTTAACTTCTTTAACCTGTTCGAGGCTCGCGCCAAATGCCGTCGCAATCGCCTCTTCCAACAGGCCCTCCTTCAAGCCGATGCGGAGATCTCCTGTCATAATGCGAACAATATAGCTCCCGGACTCGGGATCGATCGCTCGGAGCCAATCAGTCAGAAGCGCTGCTTTTGCAACCGGGCCGCTCGCGCCTTGGATCACGGAGAATCGCTCAGAAACTTCCCCTATGGCGATCTCCCGGCCTTTAGTTCGACCCAACAACACTTCATAAGCGACACGACCGGCGTCTCCGTATCCTGCAGCAACGCTGCGAAAATGTGTTTCGCTCAAGCCGCTGGCCTGGATCAATGCCTTACGGATCACCGCCCAGCCGACTTGCAAGGATTGTCCATTGCTCCGGGAAAAAGCGTGTCCGGTCAGGAATGTGGCAACGACGGGTAGTTCTTCCTCGGTCAGCGAAATCAGGTAACCGGATAAAATTTGAATTTTCTTAAGCTTGCCCGTCAGGCTCGCAATCTGGTTGCAAATTTGGACAAACTTGAGAAATCCAGTCCCGTTTGATTCGTCGGTGAAGTGATTTGAAATCGGTTGATGGACAGGTGCGCTTATTGGGAGTGCAAGCTCGAGCTGATTATTCTTCTCCAGGCTCCAGGCCTCGATCCCTCTGCGCCGTAGGTCAGCGGCGAATTCACGTGCGAATCCATGGACGGTGAAGACCCGCTTCGGTTGGATTAACTCGACATATCTGATTAAGTCCGGATAATCAGCGTGGTCGGACAGGGGGAAAGCGGCATCACATTGGTACCGATGAATAGTCGCTGGGTTCAGTGCCCAACCGGTCAATATCGCGGTCCGTCGGTGCTTGATTCGTTGAACCAATCTGGTCCGATTGGCATTTGGGGGGCAAATAACCACGCTACCGGCCGTTCGGTGTTCATCGTACGGAAAATACTCAGGGAGCGGTTGGCGTAGCTCTTCGTAAACTTTCGTCATTTTGTAAACACTCGGATGGAGCAGAATGCGAAGCCCGGTTCCGTTGAGGGCTGCCAAAAGCTCCTGTGCTTTTCCGAGTGAGTAACCCAACAGGATTGGCACCAGGTTTTCTTCCAGGGTTTCCAGGCAAAATTTCGTCAGTTCGGCAATCACCTGCTCAGTGGGCGGGAACCTATAATTAGGCAGTCCATAGGTGGTCTCCATGATCAACGTGTCTGCGGGAAGCCATTGAATTGATTCGGCGGACCTCCCTTGCCTCAACTTGAAGTCTCCGGTGTAGAGCAAGGTTTCGCCCCCCATTTTAATGTGGATCTGAGCCGAGCCGAAGATATGTCCGGCGGGAAGCAATGTGACTGAGGCACCGCGGAATTGGAGCGGAGACTGGAAAGGGAGTGAATGTTCCAACCTTTCGCCGGGCAATCGACTCGCCATCAGTTTGGCGGTTATTTCCGAGAGGATCACTTCCCGATGATTTCCGATATGGTCGCTATGTGCGTGAGAAACGAAAGCGGCGTCACGTTCGTCATATGGATCTAACCAGAGATCTAACTCCGGCAGGAAAATCCCGCGTTCGAAAGTGACCTTCATCGTGGCATTCTATTCGCTTTCAGGAGTAACAGACAGATCGGCAAATACCGCTATAGCGTGCCCAGATCTACGGGTCTGGCAACTGAGAATCCGCCAGACAGCTGGTTTGGACCCTTTAGCCACTTGGTTTCGAGCACAAATCGCGACCGGTGCGCTTATCAATGGTCTGACAAGACCGAAACAGCGCCGAATTGCGAATTCTTGCGCACCAAGGTGGTGAAACCAATGGACCAATATGGGATTTAAACCGAAGACCATCGACACCGGCACTCGAAAGGAGCGTGTATCTCAAAAGCCCGTGCTCCGGAACGCCCCCAAGAAAGGTCCCACCATTGTTTCGATCGGAATGGAACTAATCGTAGCAGTGGGAATGAATTTATTGAGGCGCCATGTCAAAACCTGGGGCGCCGACATCAATGCAAAAAGAAAAGAGTTGACCGCTCCAGAAAAGGTTTCTTCCGGTGAAGCTATAAGACCACGCGATCCCATCGTGGAGGCCATCAGCGAAGAGGTCAAAAGGGAAAATTCGCACCCGCCGCGGGGCACCCGTAAAGAGGTTGTGTGGTTTCTCTTAAAAACAACTGCCACACAATGGATCAATGATAAGTGCCCTCAGCTCGGCGCTGCTTTGGCCTATTTTACCGTTTTTTCCCTCGCCCCGTTGGTGCTGATTCTTTTGGCATTTTTTGGTCTCTTCTTCGGTAGCGACCACGCTCGTGACAAAATTATCGAGCAATTGCGGTACATGATCGATCCCAGCGGAATCCAGGTGATCAAGGATATCGCCAGCAGTGCGGCCAAACCTCAAAGTGGCATTCTAGCCACCCTTCTGGGCATTGTGGTGGGATTATTTGGCGCCAGCGGAGTATTCGGCCAGCTTCAGGATGCCCTTAACACCATCTGGGGCGTCAAAGCAAAGCCGGGCGCTGGTCTATGGGCTTTTTTGCGGGCGCGCTTCTTATCTTTCGCGATGGTGGCTGGCGTTTGTTTTCTGCTTTTGGTCTCTCTGACCGTTGAAAGTGTTCTCAGAGGCTTGAGCACCTATCTGCAAAACCTGTTGCCCGGTGGGCACATTCTGGCCCTCCTTCTTTTCCTTATTCTGGACGTGGGTGCTGTCATCGCACTGTTCGCGATGATTTTCCGTTTCCTCCCGGATATTAAGATCGGTTGGCGGGATGTTTGGATTGGCGCTTCCTTGACCGGGCTATTATTCGTCCTCGGGAAGTTTATCCTGGGGCTTTACCTGGGAAGCGGAGCGGCAGGTTCTGCCTACGGAGCAGCGAGTTCGCTGATTACCTTGCTCCTGTGGATCTATTATTCAGCGCAAATATTGCTTTTTGGAGCAGAATTCACCCAAGTTTATACTCATAGTTACGGCTCTCGAATAGAGCCTGAAGACCATGCCGTGAGAGTTAAAAGATTCGAAGTCGAAGTGCCTGCCACACCAGTCCAAAAGGCCCAGGTAGGGTGAGGCTGCGACCGAGACGGCCTTGTGGCCTTTCCCCCAACTGAGAACCGGCAACTGACACTGACAACTTCCCCCTGACACTGACAACTTCCCACTCAACGGCTGGCTAAAACCGTCAGTACATCCTGTGCCTGCTTGTCAGTGGATGCCTTTGTGTCCATCCAAATTAACTTTCCGTCCCTAAACAGGTAAGCCTGACGGGTGGCGAAAGCGTCTTTCATCAAGGGAACGCCAAAAGCGGAGGTGACATCTCGGTTGGTGTCCGACAAAAGTTGAAA
>DATHPI010000252.1:0-40828 GCA_035484035.1 Chthoniobacterales bacterium | reverse complement strand
TTTGCTTCAAATCCTCAGGGGCTGTAGGATTCAGCCACGAGAGCTGCCATAATGGATTGCAAACAGGAGATTGATGTTTTGATTATTGGCGCCGGAGCAGCCGGTCTCACCGCATGCCGCGAACTTCATTCCGCCGGCCTGCGAGCGGTTCTCTTGGAAGCCCGCAAGCGAATCGGTGGACGAATTCTGACCGATTATTCGACATCCTCTCCCATCGAACTTGGTGCCGAATTTGTCCATGGAAAACCGAAGGCTGTCTGGCCAATTCTGGAGAAGGCAAATTTGGAGATAGTGGAAAGTTCCGATAGCCGGATGTTCTTCGACCAAGGAAGACTTTGTCCCTTCGAGGAGTATTGGAAGATCATCCAAGCGGTTAACGGACAGATCGAACCGACCCATGATATTGCTTATGAGGCCTTCCTTGAAAAAGTCGAGACGTCAGCTCTGGCAAAACGTATCACAAAATCGTACGTGGAGGGCTTCAATGCAGCTCGTGCGGAGCTCATTGGCACGCGTGCAATAGCGATGTCGGATCGCGCGGCCGCTGATATAGAGGGGGAAAGACAATTTAGGATTAAAGCCGGTTACGGATCGTTAATCGAATGGCTAGCCAGAGGGCTTCCATCCGAGGCGCTCTATTTGCAAACGACCGTGCGCGAAATTCACTGGGAGCAAAACCGGGTCGAAATATTGGCTGATACCCCGGACGGCGAATGTATCTTTTCTGCAATGCGGGTCATTGTGACGGTACCTCTTGGTGTCTTAAAGGCGTCATCGGGCACGCTCGGAGCCATCCAATTTAATCCGGCACTCACGGGAAAGGAGGCGGCGCTCGAACATCTGGAAGTTGGACACGCGATAAAGCTCATGATCTGTTTTAAGGAACGCTTTTGGGAATCTGACACGCGAGTGGCGTTCGTAGTTTCGATCGAGGAGGGCATACCGGTTTGGTGGACACAGGAGCCTCTCACTTCGAATGTCCTGACTGGTTGGGCGGGTGGACGAGCAGCTGAAAGATTGGTGAATCTCTCTCGCGAGGAGCTTCTGAACCGGGCCATTGATTCTTTGAGTCGAATTTTTGCCAGATCCACGGACTGGCTGCGCGACTGTGTAGACAAGATTTATTACCACGACTGGAGTAACGATCCGTTTTGCCGGGGTGCCTACAGCTATCCAAGGGTAGGCGGATTGCAGGGAGCTCAAACACTGAGCGAACCGGTAGACGACACCATCTTTTTTGCCGGCGAGGCGACCGATTCTCGCGGAGCTTTTGGCACGGTGCACGCGGCTCTCAACAGCGGAATTTCGGCGGCACAAGATAGCGCGAGAGGGCTTCGGAGTATTGCGGATGTCTGAAGAAATATGAAGGCTCGGGATCCCATACCTCACTGCATGGCGCGTGGTGATCGACGTTGCTTCTCATTGCCTCAAGGCGGCGAAACGATCCTGATCCCGGGAACCACGGGCGGTTGGAGATGCGGCTGCTCGCATTGCAAACGGTTTGCGAGGTGATCGGAACGTCAGGCCGGCACACCGATACGTTTTCGTGCCGCTGTAAGCTTTAGTTTAGAGGTGGAAGTTAGCAACATCAGCATCACGGCTGACTCACCCATTGACCTGGAGGATGTGGCGATCTATTCAACGTAACGAGAGAGGCGTTCAGTCCGAGGCTGCCGACGATTTCTGCCTTGACCCAACTTATTCTGTCCCCTCTGCAGCGAGGTGGGCCTATTGTCCGCCCGCAACCGACCCTCGATCTCCAGCAGCAGGCTAAAGATACTTTGATTTGCACTTAAGTCTCGCCAAACAGGAAGTGACCCGGGAGGGACGTCAGGGCTACGCGGAGATTTCATCCGGCTTGCGTGTCGCACGAATCCCAAAGTAGCGCAAGCTGTCGCTTACGCATTCAGGAAGTCCCCCGAAAGATGTATCGGGGCCCAGGTTGGAAACCTGATCAACCAGACGGGGATCGGTCTACAAAACCGGGTGGTCAAGAGAGGTCTCGTTCTAGAACGTAACGCATTAGTTCCGCGTTATTCCTTAAATGCAACTTTTCGAGGATTCGGGTGCGGTAGGTCCCAACGGTTTTGACGCTGAGAGAAAGCTCGTCACCGATCTCTTTGGGAGCCTTACCCTCTGCTATCAGAAGCATGACTTGGTATTCCCGGTTGGACAGCGCCTCGTGTGCCGGTCGGTTAGACGATTGAACTTGAGCCGCTAATTGTTCTGCGAGGCTCGGCGTTATGTACTTGCCGCCGCTCAAGACCCTTCTCACCGCACGGCAGAGTTCTTGGGGTGCGCTCTCTTTGACGAGGTAGCCCGCTGCGCCGGCTTTGAGCACTCGAACGGCGTATTGTTCTTCCGGGTGTCCACTTAAGACCAGCACAGGCACTTTGGAGGCAGAAGCGCGAATTTCCTTGAGGACGTCCAGTCCGCTCCGACCGTGCATGGAAATGTCGAGGAGGACAAGTTCCCAGGGCTTTTTCCAAACTTGCTCCAGCGCTTCGGTCGCATTACCCGCTTCGCCAAATGTCGCGTCCTCGAATTCGTCCAAGAGGATCCGCTTCAGGCCCTCTCGAACCATTGCGTGATCGTCAACGATCAGAATCCTCATCGGCTGCTTTCGATAGTGGCATCCGGACTGTTACGATGGTGCCTTGTCCGGGCACCCCGGCGATTTCGACTGTGCCGCCAAACGCCAGCGCCCGCTCGCGCATTCCCAGTAACCCCAGGGAGCGGTGCTCCGTCAACCGCTCCTGCGAAATCCCTAGACCGTCGTCCTCTACTTCCAGCACAATTCTACCGTGATCCTCTCCCAGATAAACCCAAACCTTCGCGGCCTGTGCGTGGCGTGCCACGTTGGTTAAAATCTCCTGGAAAATGCGAAAGAGCGCGGTGGCCTGGTCGCGGCGGATCGGTGGGTCCTCCCCGGTCAGGGTCAGAGAACAGAGGATGCCTGAGCGTTTCTGGAAATCTTCCGTCTGCCACTCAATGGCGGCCGCGAGCCCCAGATCGTCGAGAAGCCCTGGTCGCAGCTGCGTGGCAATGGCCCGCACGGTCTGCATCGTTTCATCGACGGTTTGGCCGATCGTCTGGGCCTTCTCGCGCAGAACGCGTCCGACTTCCGAGGTTATCTCCCCAGCCAGAACGCGTTCGATCGAACCGAGGTCCATTTTGATCGTCGTCAGGTATCGACCCAATTGGTCATGCAACTCGCGCGCGATGCGGGTAGCTTCTTCTTCGCGGGCTCGCGCTAGCCGATCGGCCAGGGCGCGCAGCTGCTCCTGCGACTGGTTAAGTTCCGCTTCGGCCCGTTGACGCTCGGTAATGTCGACGTTGGCTTCAAGTATTCGCTTGGGGTGGCCGGCAAGGTCATGGTAGATGATCTGCCGACTGGCGACCACTAGCCACTCGCCATCCCGTTTGCGCTGCGTCAGTGCTCCTTCCCAACGGCCGGCGCGGCGCAGAATTTCATCAAGATTCTCCTGGGAATCTGGAAATTCGGTCTGAAATAGCTCATGAGAGATGCGGCCTAGCGCTTCCTCCTTCGAGAAGCCATAAAGGCCCTCAGCCCCGCGAGTCCAGAGCACGATGCGGTTGTCCATGTCGCGGACCAATACCGGCGCCAGCTCCAGCACCATCGCTTGCTCACGCAAGCGCTCGTTGGCTTGATCAACGGCGGCCTGGGCGCGCTTACGCCCTCCTACATCGCGGGCGATCTTGGAAGCCCCAACAATCCGACCGCTAGCGTCTCTGATCGGAGAGATGCTCACTGACACGTCGACCAAGTTGCCTCCTTTGTGCCGGCGTACCGTTTCAAAATGTTCCACGCGCTCACCGCGGCGTAGGCGCGCTAAAATCTCCGACTCTTCTTCGAGACGGTCTCCGGGGATGAGTCGCGCTAAGGGTTGGCCAACCATTTCCTCGGTGGTATAACCGAACAGGCGTCGAGCTCCTTCATTCCAGCTGGTGACAATCCCATCTAGAGTTTTGCCAACAATGGCGTCGTCAGACGATTGGACGATTGCGGCCAGTCGGCTTCGATCTTCCTCGGCGCGGTTTCGCTCGGTGAGATCAAGTTGACAGCCGAGCACGCGGATTGGGTGGTCGCCGACGTCACGAAGCACTTCAGCCCGAGCCAGCATCCATCGGTAAGCGCCGTCTTGGTGTCGTAGCCGGTATTGAACCTCATAAAATGGTCTGGGGTTAGCAAGGTACGCATGCAAGCTTTGTTTCACGCGCTCGCGGTCCTCGGGGTGCAAGCGGATTTCCAATTCGTGAAGATCATTGGCGAATTCCTCTTCTTGATACCCAAGCTGGTGTTTGAACCGCGGTGAAACGTAAACTTCACCGGTTCGCAAGTCATACTCCCAAAGTCCCAAATCGGGAATCTGGATGGCTAACTCGAGGCGCTCGCCTCGTTCCTGAAGACTTTTTTGGCAAGTTTCCTCACTTTGTTTAAGCGTCTTCATCATTTTCTGGCGCGATGGAACCTGGTCGGCACTTTACACGTCTGCGGTTCAGCTGTCTCAACTTGAGAACCAACTTTCCAGGCCAGGTGGGACCCTGTCTACTCTCAAGAAGCAGTTCCAGACTATCTCACCAACGGGAGCCTTTCAATATTCGCAAAGGGTAACTAATGAGCGTGCGGCGGCCAATATGGTGCCTGTGTCGGCTTAAAATCCGGAAGCCGTTTTCTGGAAGTTCTCCTTTACGGCAGTGGTTTCAATTGGATGGCAGCCAGCACGGTCTTGACGTTCGTCCCACTAATGATCGTTGGCCTGGTGGCCAGAAAGTTCCTCAAACTGGACTACCCTACCCTGTTCGATAGTGCGGGTCGCACTTGATCTAACAAGCGCGGCTCGATGTCCGACAAGATCCGAGCAGCTTTTTTGAGAACGTTTGCAAAAGTTCAGTTATGAAAGATTCATCTCGAATTAAGGGAGTCAACCTGCCCTCTTCGGATAAATGGTGGACGGAGCATGAATCGTTGCTCCGCGATCTGCAACGCGGAGGATGCCCAAAGGTTGCGGACGCAGCAATCTTCGGGGAGAGGATTCGCACCGGTTGGAAAAGCTTTATGTGGCCGCGCCCTTCCTCGCGGTCACGGACCAAGCCTGAGCGCAAGAGTTCTTAGGCTGCACGAGTTCGGTGGCTTTGGTGGCCGCTGCCCTTTGGAACAGATGACGTTCAAAGAGGGACTTTCGAAGGCACAAAGACAATATGGGGTTTGAATTGGCCAAGGGAGCCCCAGCGGCGTGACGATCTCTCAGGCTAATTTCACAGTGACGAAAGCAGACGGTTATCAATTAGTTACTTACCTCCTTGAATATTTTATGCGTACAACGTCAGAGAGATTATCGGCGTGGGAGCTTTTTATCGGCATTTTGCTAGCTGAAGCAGGCATGGCCCTGTTTGGTTTTGCCGAATGGGATCCGCTGGAAACTGGGGTCCGCATTCCGTTGCGCGCTGCCGGGTTCCTCTTGTTGGCTGTCGGAATGTTTTTGATCTGGAAGGAACCATTCAGAGCGCTGATGATCGGAGACGAAACCTCTCCAGATGAAGCGGCTTGTAAAGCTGAAGTCAGAATCCTTGGGAGGATTGACCTGAATGGTCATTACCTGGAAGCTTACGAGGAAGAAGGTGATGACCTCGGTAGACGTTTCCGCCTGCGATCCTTTCCTCCGATCAGGCCGGAGAGCGAAGCAGGTTTTATCCGCTACTTAGTCCGTGAGGGGTTCATTGAGAAGAGGTGGCCTGGGCTCAGTACCCATATTCAAAAGGAGGCCGGCTGGGCATTTATGTTCTAAATGGACCAAGGAAGATGAAGAAGATCGAAGCTCTTATTTTTCCGGTCCATTTAAATGCTGTTCGCGTGGAACTGGAACGTCATGGTATCCGGAGCGGGCTAACTCTGATTGAAGTCCGCTACAGTGACGGCGCCCAATCGCTGGTTCCGGCGGAAAAAAGGGAATCCAAGAAATTCCAGGAACGAATCAAACTCGAGTTGATTATGGTGGATTCTGAGGTGGAAAGGGCCGTGAATATCATCCTTCGGCATGCACGACCGCGGTCCGATCAGGAGGGCGGACAAGTTGCTGTGCTGGAGGTAAATGAAATCCTGAGCGCGAGTGCAGTAGCGCGAAGCTCCGGGTAGGATCGGTTTCCTGCGTCAACCTGCCCTATAAGGTTAGCGTTAATAGGGTAAACCCTCTGCAGTTTGGACATTTGCAAAGGTCATGTCGGGAAGTTTTTTGCCCTCAAAGGGCTGAGTTCTGTCCGCCGCCTTCGGCCTTCGGGGCAAGGGTGAGGCCTGTGGTAAGCTTTCCTGGTACTCCAGGCCGTCGGGGCTTCAGGATTCAGCACCAAGCAATCGGCGAGTGGGGATGGCCAATGCGAGTGTAGTCAGGCCAGGATTGAGCAGGCATTTTTGAGGGTGATAAGGAGCGGGTTAATTCCGGACGGTATATATGACTGAGCAGCTAACTAATGAAGGCGATGAATTCCAAAACCAGCCAACGATCGAGTGCGCCGTAGCGAGTTGCAATTGCGACAAATATGGGCATCCGCTAGCGAGAGATCTTGTGGTATTTACAACAAGGGCTCCCAATCGTTTGAATGCACCATCGGCCGACCGTTTCGGTCATCTTTGCGGTCTGCGAAATGGTACTTCAGGAGGACCTGGACAAAATGCTCTTAACTCAAGAGACGCCGTTATCAGGTAACACCCCTCTGTCTTCTCTGCAGCCTCCGTGTGATGCCTTCTTTCTGGCGCCGCGCCACGGAGACTGGGTCCGCCTAAAGAGTTACCCACAGGGAATACCCAGTCAAAAGAGGATCGGTTTTAGACAATGCCGGAAAAGGGAAGCAGGGAGAATTTCGTAGGCTTTTTCCGAAAATGAGCAAGCCGACAAGTCACAGCGCCGGGACTGCCGGTTCGAAGTTGATTGACCGGAGACCGATCCTGAGGGCGATGTTGAATCCGAAGGTTATCGCCTTTGTTGGTGCAACAGAGGCTCCCGACAGCGTTGGTCGTGCCTTAATGGAAAACCTTGCCCTTTTCGGCGGCGTTGTCTACCCGATAAACCCAAAACGAAGAAGCGTCCTCGGGGTCGAGGCTTTCCCCAACATTGAGGCGGTCCCGAATCATGTCGACCTGGCAATTATCGCGACGCCGGCCGTGACGGTTCCGCTTGTCGTTAAAGAATGTGCAGACGCCGCGGTCAAAGGGGCGGTTATCATTTCGGCCGGCTTTAAAGAGTGCGGCCCGGAGGGTAGAAAGCTGGAAAGAGCGATCCTCTCTTGCCGCGGAAAGATGCGTTTAATCGGACCGAATTGCCTTGGGCTGATGATTCCCGAGCTAGGTTTAAACGCCACTTTTTCGAAAAAAATGGCGCTCCCGGGTAATGTTGCGTTCCTCAGCCAAAGCGGTGCGCTGTGCACATCGGTCCTTGACTGGAGCCTGCGCGAGAAAGTGGGATTTAGCGCCTTCGTGTCGACGGGCTCGATGATCGATGTCGATTGGGGAGACTTGATTGATTTTCTGGCGGACGATCTGAGCACTCGCAACATTCTGATTTATATGGAGTCGATTGGAAACGCCCGATCGTTTCTTTCTGCAGCACGGCAAGTCGCCCTGAGAAAGCCGATTATTGTCATCAAGGTCGGGCGCACGGAAGCCGCAGCGAAAGCGGTGATGTCTCATACCGGGACGCTGACGGGTAACGACCATGTGCTGGATGCGGCGTTTCGTCGGGTGGGAGTTTTGCGAGTCGACACCATCGAGGATCTCTTCGACATGGCTGAAGTGTTGGGCAAACAGCCTCGACCAAACGGATGTCGTCTGGCGGTCATTACCAACGCCGGCGGACCAGGTGTCTTGGCGACAGATATGCTGGTAAGAGAAGGAGGAAAAATAGCGCAATTGTCCGAACCCTCCTTCGAGAAACTGAACGCGCTGCTTCCCAAGTGTTGGAGCAGAAACAACCCGGTCGATGTGCTTGGGGATGCCAGCCCAGATCGATTCGTCAAAACGGTGGAGATCGTGAGCGCGGATACGAACAACGACGGGATCCTGGTCATTGTGACGCCGCAAGGAATGACAGACCCCACTGCAATCGCGAAGGGGTTGGAACCGTTCAGGAAGCTAGCTGGAAAACCTATTCTGGCCAGCTGGATGGGCGCAAGTGCAGTTGCCGATGGTGAAGCTATTCTGAACGCCGCGGGAATTCCCACCTTCGAGTATCCCGATACCGCTGCTCGCGCCTTTTGTTCGATGTGGCGGTACAATGACAATTTGCGAATGCTCTACGAAACTCCGGCGTTAAGGGGCGGAGACGCTTACGATCAGGCCAGAGCGGAAGGAACGATTAAGGCTGCGGTGGAAGCAAAGCGCACTCTGCTCACGGAACAAGAATCAAAGCAGATCCTTAGTACCTACGGTATACCGACCGTAGAGACGCATGTCGCGACCAGCGAAGAAGAGACCATCCGAATTGCGGCGAAACTAGGCGGAGCGGTCGTCTTAAAACTTTGCTCTGAGACGATTATTCACAAAACCGAGGTCGGCGGCGTAAAGTTGGGTTTGAGAAGCGAAAAGGCAATTCGCGAGGCCTACCGCGAGATTCAAGACTCGGTGCGTCAGAAGCCCGGAGCCTTCTTGGGGGTAACCGTCGAACCGATGATTGATCTGAATGGCTATGAACTTATCCTCGGCAGTAGTACTGACGCACAATTTGGCCCTGTGCTGCTCTTCGGTTCAGGAGGAGAACTTGTCGAGGTGAGGAAGGATTACGTACTCGGTTTACCTCCGCTCAACGCTACATTAGCGCGGCGCATGATGGAGCAGACGCGTATTTATGCCGCACTTAAAGGCGTGCGCGGGCGGACCACCGTCGATCTGGCACAGCTTGAAACATTGCTGGTGCGATTTAGTCTGCTGGTCGCCCAGCAACGGAGGATCAAGGAGATCGAGGTGAATCCCTTATTGGTGTCTCCAACTAAAATGCTTGCCCTGGATGCCAGGATCGTTTTGCACGATCCAAGAGTGCCGGAAAAAGATCTGCCCCGCCTGGCGATCAGGCCTTACCCGGAACAATATGTCAGCACCTGGAAACTACGAAATGGCGTCTTCATCACCATACGTCCGATTTGTCCGGAAGACGAACCGCTAATGGTCAAGTTTCATAGCACTCTATCTGAAGATAGCGTGCACTTCCGGTATTTCGGTTTTCTGAAACTCGAACAGCGCACCACGCATGAGCGCCTAACGCGAATTTGCTTTGACGATTACGACCGCGAGATGGCCATGGTTGGAATCCGTCGACCATCAGAATCGCAAGTAGAGGAGATCATCGGAATCGCACGGCTCATCAAGGTCCGTGCAGCGAATGAAGCGGAATTTGCGATCGTCGTGAGCGACGAATGCCAAGGCCAAGGGCTGGGAACGCATTTCCTGAAGCTGCTGATCCAAATTGGCCGGAAGGAAGGAATTGAACTGATCTTTGGCTACATTCTGCCCGAAAACTATACCATGCAGCGGGTCTGCAAGAACCTCGGCTTTAATCTCCACTACGACAGGTTCGCGGAGGTGATGAAAGCGGTGATTAAAGTGTGAAGAACGAAGAATAGGGGTGCAATGACAATAAAAAATTTTGAAACGATGGATGGCAATGAGGCCGTGGCCCGGGTCGCGTTTCAGCTGAACGAAGTCGTCGCGTTGTTCCCCATCACGCCAGCGTCTCCCATGGGTGAGTGGGCAGACGCCGGCGTGAAAAATCTTTGGGGAACCGTCCCGGCACCGAAGCTTCCGGTGGCGGACTATCTGAATGTTGAGAATCGCTTTAAAATGCTCAGCCAGAGCAGGCCGGAAGAAGCAAAACTGTTGTTTAAACAAGCATAGCAAAACGTGAACGCTCGTTGCCAGGAGTATCATCGGCTCGCCGAGAACGGCTCAAAAGAGAAAGAGAAGGTGTCATGAATCTGCGAACGAATTATCTTGGAATGGAATTGCGGACGCCCCTGGTGCCGTCTGCTTCGCCGTTGAGCGAAAATCTGGATAATATCAAGCGGATGGAGGACGCGGGCGCCGCAGCCGTGGTCCTCCATTCTCTGTTTGAAGAACACATTTTTCATGAAAGTACCGACCTTCATCATCATTTGACGCATGGCACCGATAGCTTCGCCGAATCGCTGACCTATTTTCCGGAGCCGAATGATCTGACGATAGGTCCTGAGAGATATCTCAATGAGATCCTGGTCGCCAAAGAGGCTGTCGCCATTCCAGTGATCGCCAGCCTCAATGGCTCAACGCTCGGTGGTTGGATCAATTACGCAAAACAAATTGAACAAGCGGGTGCCGACGCGCTGGAGTTGAATATTTATTGGATTCCGACGGATCGCCGGCTCGGAGGTGCAGAGGTTGAGAAAAGGTATTTGGAGATTCTCGCTCACGTCAAGGCGGCGGTTAGTTTACCAGTCGCTGTCAAGCTGAGTCCTTTCTTTAGTAGTTTGCCCAACCTGGCCAGCGAACTCGTCGATGCGGGCGCCAACGGACTGGTCCTTTTCAATCGTTTTTATCAGCCTGATCTCGATGCGGAAGCGCTGGATGTCTCGCCCAACATCCTCCTGAGTACGCCTATGGCGATGCGGTTACCTTTGCGGTGGATCGCTATTCTGAGCGGCTGGATCGAAGCGGATTTGGCGGCTACCAGCGGCATTCATCGCGCGGTCGATGTCATCAAAATGCTGATGGCCGGCGCGGATGTGACAATGCTTTGCTCGATTTTATTGCGTCGCGGCATTGACCAGATTCGGGTCATCGAACGAGAAATGGAAGAATGGATGGAAGCCCACGGATATGATTCGGTCGATGAGCTGAAAGGCAGGATGAATCAAAAGAACTGTGCCGACCCGGCAGCGTTCGAACGTGCTCAATACCTTCGGGGTCTCTCGACCTCCTGGCGTACTATGCCTGATCTATAGAAGTCGGAGGTAGGGTGATCTCTCATAAAATGCTAACTATAGCAGCAGGTTGACGCAGAGTGAGTCCTGGCGAATAGGTCGAAGCTCCAGGTAAGGTGAGCTCATTACACTGTCGCGTTGTCGCTGTGGGCGCGCGGAGGTCCCGTCAGGAAGCATTTCGAGAGATCGCTCGACATTCCGGAAACAATGTAGCATAGCATAGGCTTCCAGGCCTGTGTTCATTCGCACTATCGAGCGGCATTTTCCAGGTTTCCACCGTTCTTCCGGGATGTGATCTCTTCCAGCGGAAGTAACAAAAAGACAACCTCCGGTTATCTGCTGACAGAAGATGGAGCGAAACTGGCATTCGAGTAAGCGAGACTTGCGATGTCAGAAATGCAGCTTCCTTCAGAGAGATGATCGGGGAGTTCGATGATTAACCGACGCGCATGTTGGTGAAAGGCTAATAAATATGAATGGATCTAAATCCTATCAAGTGGCGGTTATCGGATCTGGGGCTGGCGGAAGGGAAGCGGCGATCCGTGCCGCACGAAACGGGCTTCGGGTGGTACTAATCGAATCGGATGGTCTAGGAGGTACCTCTTTTCATCGGGGGTATTATTCGGTGCGGGCATTTCGCGCCTGTGTCGAGGTTGCAAGAGATCGTTCGAGAAAATTAATCGGCCCGCAAATAAGGCCATCCCAAACAGATCTGCCAGACTGGATGAGTGCTCAGAGCCGATTAAGCGGGCGACTTGCGCGAGAGTTGCAGGCCACACTGGATAAGGCGGGCATCGACGTTCTCTTCGGCCACGCTTCCTTGGCTGATGCAAATACAATTCGCGTAAAAAGCCGCTCTCAAGAGCCGGAGTTCTTGCATGCCGATTACATTGTCCTGGCCACAGGCTCGCGCCCGGCTTTTGATGGTGATACGCTCGGGCCAAAATTCGTTAATATTGATCAACTTTTACGACGGGCAAATCTGCCAGAACGGCTGTTGATAGTCGGTGGGGGATACATCGGTTGCGAGATGGCATCGATTTTCCGATCTTTGGGTTCTGCCGTCACTCTGATCGAGAAAGGGCGTCTCTTAGCGGATTGGGATGAACTTATCAGCGCGTCTATCGCGCGTAGTTTGCACTCTTCGGGAGTCCACCTGCACTTCGGTCAAGAAGTCGATCTACAGCATCCGGGTGGCACGAATGAAGAGCCCTCCTTCCCAGTGGGAGGTGGACTAAGCGTTTCGGCGGATTTGGTCTTAGTCGCGATCGGAAGGAAACCGAACGTTGAAGATCTCGGACTCGAGAACTTAAAAGTCAAAACCACGCCGTTCATCCGCGTCGACGAATTTTTGCGAACTTCTTTACCGAACGTTTTCGCGGTTGGTGACGTCAATGGGCTCGGCTTGATGGACAGTATGGCGGTTGCTCAGGCGCGGGTAGCGGTCGACGCGCTTCTTGGAAAGAAAACCCGGTTTTCTCAAAGATGGGTACCCCGGTGTGTACATACTGATCCACAGATTGCTTCCGTGGGCTGGACAGAAGAAGAGGCGGCTCGCGCCGGACTTTGCGCGATCGCTCACACCGAGACGTTATCGCTGGTCACAGAGGACCAGAAAAGCGTTTTCGACCCAGTCCAAGTGACATTCAAGATTCTCGTCGACGCGGAGTCGAAGAAGATCCTCGGCGTGCACGCGATCGGACATCACGCCGCAGAATTGGCCAATATTGCGGCTTTGGCGATCAGGTCTGAGACGACGATTGAAGATTTGGATGAGATCACATTTGTTCATCCGAGCGCCGCCGAAGCGATGCAGCAATGCTCGGCAAATCCCCATTCGTTACCGGCTGGTTAGTCCGTCCCCATTTCAGGGCGGACCGTCTTTTTTGAAGGTTCCCAGGGCAACCCTGGACTAAGTCCTTCAGTCTCTTCGGGGCACGGCATTGCTAACGCTGGCAACCTTCGAAAAAAGGGCCCAGACGAAAAACTCGAATCGGTGTTTTCGAGCATACGATTCTGTTTTCAGACCAAGGATGTCTCTATCGATGTCGAAGAGGAATTTGGGAGATTCTTTATTCATGCTTGGTCATTCGCATGAGTTCGGGCAATTTGCTTATTGCGGGTTGGTCAAGGGTCAACCTCTCTTGACCAGAACCGGATTGGGCATCCGCGGAGGTTGGCCGGTGGCTTCGAGAACCGAGCGCCAGATGTCACCATCCGGTGCGATTTTGCGCCGCTCGCCGATCACCATGCTGAATGGAATGTGAACGAAGGTATCGTGCCAACGGCCAACCAGCATGTTTGTCTTTCCAGCCATTCCTGCGTGAACCGCGTTTTGCGCTAAAATTGAACAATAAACGTTGTCTTGCGGGGAAGCGGGGACACTTCGAATCGCGTAACTCGGGTCTATATACTTAAGAGTGATGGCGATATTGCTCGACCGGAAGAAATGGTTGATTTCGTCTCTCAGGTAGAGGCCGATGTCGCCAAGTCGGCGGTTGCCAGAGGCATCCGTTTCCTTTGGATTGGTCGCCAACAGTTGCTGGCCTGCGCCCTCGGCGACAACGAGCACCGCATGTTCCCGTCGGGCGAGGCGGTCTTGCAGGGCCTCAAGCAGTCCGCCGGATCCGTGCAACTCGAAAGGCACCTCGGGAATGAGACAGAAGTTGACGCACTGACTGGCCAACGTGGCATAACAAGCAATAAATCCGGATTCGCGTCCCATCAGCTTCACCAGGCCGATGCCATTGATTGCACAGATGGCCTCCACATGCGCGCAGGAAACAGCTTTTACCGCCTCGGCAAACGCAGTTTCAAAACCAAAACTTTTGTCCAGGTATCGAATGTCGTTGTCAATCGTTTTGGGGATTCCGACGACACTCTTGCGAAGACCTCTGCGAGCGATCTCCTGAACAAGTGCCGCGCCGCCTTTGAGAGTGCCATCTCCACCGATAATAAACAGGATGTCAACGCCGAGTTGCTCAAGGCCGTCAACCATTTCAGTGGAGTCTTGAGGACCGCGCGACGTTCCCAGCATCGTACCACCGAAGGTCTGAATTGCAGAGACGACTTCCGGTTTGAGCGGTAAAGGCTGGCGACCGTGCCTTTGCACCAAGCCCTCGTACCCGTAGCGGATCCCGAGAATTTTCGTTATCCGGTATCCGTGCCAAAGCTCCATAACGATCCCGCGGATCACGTCGTTCACGCCGGGGCACAAACCCCCGCAGGTGACAATAGCCGCAGTCGTCTTTGCAGAATCAAAATAGAGGTGTTCTCGAGGCCCGGCGACTTCAAAAGTCAGGCCGGACTCCGCAACAGCGTCGTGGACGTTGGCACGGTTCGCGCGGTCATCACAGACGATTTGATCGGAATCGAGCTTAAATTTCGCTCCACTGCATCCCATGTGAGGCAGGGGTGAAGGAAAGAAGCAATTACCCACAGTTTCGATGGTTGGCATCATTCGAGTTTAGGACCTCCGGTCCGATTATCAGAATGCTAAGATTCTTTTTGATGGTAGATCAAAACAGGACAGGGAGAGCGATGCATGATTTGAGGTGCTTTATGCCGACCCAACAGGGATCCGAGAAACGTGGACGGCCGGCTGCCGGTAACGATCAAGCCCGCATCGATTTCGTTGGCCAGAGCTGAAATTCGCTCTGCGGGATCTCCGTCCAGGAAGACCGATCGGCAGACCAATCCCAACTTTCCCACCCGCTGCGTAAGCTCGTTGAGCAGTCTTTGTAGATCTTCGCGCTGCTCATCAAGCACCGTGCAAGTGGTTTCGCTCGCGTACTCGTATAACGGTACAGGATCATGGACATGAACGAGGGTGAGGGAAGCACCAAAACATTTGGCTAGTTCCGCCGCATAGGTTGCCGTGGCCTCAGACTGTTCCGAAAGATCAACAGCGACCAAAACCTTCTTTATCGATACGAATTTTGGCCTACGTTTTTCCGTCTCTAACGTGTTCATAAGTAATGGTTTCTTATTTGTCTGACAATAACTCATCTCGAGGCATCGACACTCACCATCCGTTGCACGGATTGCCCCAAAGATTGTAATTTCGAAGAGAGAATGCTGTTCACGGAATATGAATTTCATCGCCCTGAAAATGCTCGATGATATTAAACCCCTGCGTGACACTGAGGTGCAGCGCGTCCGCGGCACGGAGGGCATTGAATGGGCGGTCGGGCTGTACAAGGGAACGATGAGAGTGCGCCTGGAAGACGGCACATTTCAGAGCTGTGTGGTCATCGGTTTGGACGATGAGACGTTGATCGGAGGTCCCCCCCAAGATGCTGGCAGGAAAACTCTCGGATCTGCGGCAGAGCGACGGGGTGATCGTTGCGCTGGATTTGATCGTGGGCAATTGCCCGCGCACTGGTCCATAATCCGCGATTGATTATCTGCGACGAACCCACACCGAGGCTGATTTCTCACGGCGAATTTGATTCAAAACTAGCCAGTACAAGTTCCTTCAAGGTTTGTGCGATTGTCACCGTTATCGGCCGATCCGTAGCAACGTGAAGACGATGGTGCTTATCAATTTCCGATGGCTCTTGATAGGATTGCATCAAGATTTCGAAATCTTCAAGGCGTGCGTCTGAAACGACGTGAGTCGCTCCTTTTCTTTGCTCAAGTCGTTGCTTGACGACTTCGTCAGGTGCCTCCGCTTCGATGAACCGGTAGTTTGCGCTCCTGGAGTCAAGTAAACGTCGGAGCTCGTCCCGGTATTCGCGCTGGCTGAAAGTCGCGTCGAGAATTAAGCTGGCGTAGCGATCGAGTTGGGTTTTGGCGTACTGGCAAAGCTTTTTGTACGTTTCATTCGTCATAGCCTCGGAGTAAAGACAAAGACGGGCGGCTCCTTTGACTCTTTGAAAAAGAGGAACGCCGGCCAGTTCTTTTCGGGTGCGATCGGACGAAATGACTTCAAGACCTAATTCGCGGCCCAGCCCGTTTGCAAGCGTGCTCTTACCGGAAGCTGCGCGTCCCATGACAACCAGAACAGTCGGCTCTGATCCAAAGAGGGCGTAGCGTAAAGCCAAACGGAAATAGCGCTCGGCTCGCATCCGGCTTTTCTTTTGCTCGGTCTCGGGCACTTCAGCCCTGGCCTGTTGGAAGCTTTCCACTTTACCGCGGACACAGGCGCGATAACACTTGTAGAAATCCATCAGACCCAGCATCCCGCTATCCCGCAAGGAATTCGCCATGCGTGACGTTATTTGCCGCGATAAGTCAGACCGATCGTGATGGTCGAAGTCCATCGCCAAGAACGCCACATCGCTGGCCACATCGATATAACGAAACCGATCGTTAAATTCGATACAATCAAAAATTGAGAGCGTCTTAGGAGCGAGATGAATATGCTCAAGATGCAGATCCCCGTGACAATCTCGGATCCTGCGTTCGCGCACCCGTGCGCTGAAAAGCGCGCCTTTTCGAGCATAGAAGAGGGCTGTGTAGTAGGCAATCGCCTCGAAGGCCTCCGCCGAAATCGTCAGGCCGAGAAAAGCCCTGGTCTGATCAAAATTTCCGCCGGTGCAGATCTCTAAATTCTCGATCCGACCCCATTTGCTTATCTTTCGAGACGGGGTTTCCTTTTCGTAGAAATCTTTGAGTCTCGAAACGATGCGATCTAGATCCTTTGTCGTGACTTGATCCTGTCGTAGGAGTCGAAGCAGGAAGTACCGATCCTGGAGTTTCCGCATTTTGACGGCGTATTCGACGACTTTTTCTCCTTTTCCAAACGCCAGTTTTCCCGCGCTTAAGAAAATCGGAATGACCCCTAGGTAAATATCCGGACAGAGGCGGCGATTGAGAATCACTTCGCGCTCAGAATAGTAGCGGCGATTTTTCAGGCTCGAGAAATCAAGAAAGCCGAAGTTTACTTTCTTTTTTACCTTAAAAACGTAAGGAGAACCCAGGAAAACGTAGGATGCATGCGTCTGAACGAAATGGATTCGCTTTGGATGGTAGGGATAAGACCGGGGATCGCAAAGGAAGGCGATAATTTCCTCCTGAGAAATCGAAGAGCTCTTTTTCATTGGCGCGCTCTACCAGTAGCAGATCTGTCTCTCATTAGCCATCGGGAACGAGGCAGGCACCGTCATTTCTGTTGAAGCAAAGCGATCTGGGAACAAGCGGCGTAGCGCTTTTGTCAATGCAGGTGTGGTTGACTGTTGAGGGTGGAAATAGTCTAGCTCATAACAAAGGAGCGGGTCTTGATGAAATGAAGAAGATCGAAGTCATCATTGTTCCTGGTAAGTTGGATGATGTCCGTGCGGAACTCGAACGACACGGGATAAGCGCAACGCTGACATTGACTGACGTCCGGCAAGCTGAAGAACGGAAGGCATCGCTTTCGCCTCATACGGAGGTGCCTGGTGAGCTCTCGGATCGGTTGAAGGTGGAATTGATTGTCGGAGATCGTCAGGTCCAGAGAGCGGCTGACGTTATTAGGCAATATGGTCAAGTCGCGTTACTGAGAGTCAATGAAGCTCTCCAAATAGTTCCTCCGCTCTCCTATACACTAGGGAATAAATAGTGAGGTGATCAGCTAGCTACTGTTGTCCGGGCGGCGCATCGTCTGGTGATTCGAGAATTCGATTCCTCGGCGGCAAGTTACGCTCCTAAGAGTACGAAATAAAATGGCACAGCTCGCAAAACATATCAGCAGCAACTTTGATATCGCGCTTTACGCCTTAAAGAACGATGTCTTAATGATGTCAAGCCTCACAGACCGGCTTTTTCAGAGCGCACTCGAAGGTTTGTTTAATCGCAATAGCGAACTTTGCGACCATGTTGTTGCAGAAGATGACGAGGTCGACATTTTTGAAAAGCAAGTCGATCAAGACGGCTTAAACGTGCTGATTCGGTTTCAACCGGTTGCCTCTGATATGAGAGAAGTGATTTCTGCAATGAAGGTCAGCACAGATTTGGAGCGCATTGCGGACCAAGCCACTGATATCGCGCGAAGAGCGAGGCACCTGAACACCGGGCCTACGGTGCAAGAAGTTCAATGGCTGGATCCTCCTTACCGTTTGGCTTTAGCGGTTTTTCAAGACAGCATGCGTGCCTACGCAGGCGGCGACTCCCAGCTTGCCTTAGCGCTCCACTTGAAGGCCAGAGCACTGGACGTCTTAACGCACGATCTCAGCGAAAAACTCGTCGAGCGCGCGACCATGAACTCAGAGTTGGTGCCGAGTTACCTGGACCTTATATTTGTTGCTCGCGCCCTTGAGCGGATTGGGGACCACGCCGCGAATATCGCCGAGGATTCTTTTTGGCGCGATCAAGCCATAGACATTCGTCATAGCCGCGAGTCCAAGAGTCCAAGAAGTAACCTTTGACGGTTTTTCATCCCGTCCGGGAAACTTACATCCAGAGTCCTGCAAATCACGATACTAACTAAGAGTTCGCTATCTTTCGGCCAAAGGCGTGAAACTTCAGTCCGTCGCCAGCGCGCGTTGTGTTCATGGCGTTGGCCTTGACCTGGTGAGCACAAGCCAAACGATTAAACTACAGGAAACGATGAGCATGAAAAGTGACACTTTCATCTTTTGACTTCCGACTGAGAGTTGAGGTCGCCCTTCTTCAGGAGCGACAGCGACCTGCGTGACAAAGAAAACGAGCTCTGGGGGTCAATGAGCGATCTCTGCGCAAATCTTTCGTGTTGAAATATTATGCTGTGAAATTCCGAGTCTTACTGGTGTTACCAATGTTCGTTCGTGGAGACTTTCTTTGTCTCGAAAATGACTAGGTGACTCTCCGGTTAGATTGCGGAACACCCGGTTAAAATGGGTGAGGGACTGAAAGCCCACCATGTAGGCAATCTCGCTGACCCGCAGATGCGGGTTTAAAAGCAAAATTTTGGCCTTTTCAACACGAACCCGACCCAGGTAATCAGTGAATGTCAAACCGGTCGCTTTCTTAAACATCTTGCAGAAATAAAACGTACTGACGTGCATCGCTTTCGCGATTTCGTCCAGATTGACCGGGTCCTCGTGATGGCCGGCGATATAGGCCCGAGCCCGGCGCACCAGAGGCGATTCGGCTTCGGCTTCACGCAACGCGATTTGATTGGCCAGCAGAGACAGGTGCTTGCCAAAAATTTCCAAAAGGCGGACGACCCCACCGTATTGGCTTCGCGAAAGCACCTTCGAATTGAAGTAAGCCTCTCTGAGCTGCTTTAGGTCAATTTGCGAGCGCCACTCGACAAGCTGCCGAGTGATGCGGCTAAACTGGGCCTCTGAAGGCGCTTCTTCGATTGCGACCTGACCGGTCTGCAAAAACCCTATCGTCTTTTCTCCAAGCTTGATC
Organism: Chthoniobacterales bacterium; assembly: GCA_035484035.1. Classification (GTDB taxonomy): domain Bacteria; phylum Verrucomicrobiota; class Verrucomicrobiia; order Chthoniobacterales; family JAFAMB01; genus JAFAMB01. The sequence continues at coordinate 21,547 of DATHPI010000252.1, read as the reverse complement.
GGAACAGCTGTGTCGCACAGCCCGGCAAAGCAGGTGACGGTCTCGGGTCCATTTGTGGCGCCTTCCGCCGCGCGATGCTGAGTTTCTAAACAGGCGGCGCAGGTGCGATTCGCCTGAGCCATCATCGCGCAGAAGGGGTTTTCGTGGATTTGGTGACGGTGCGCCAGTTGCCAGGTTTCAAGCGGGCGCAGGGTCAACGGTAGTTCGGTAGCCTCTCCAAACGCCTTCTGATATTCCCCATATACTTCCGAGCGGTTGAGCCGCTCCATCATATTGGTATCTTTATTCATAAGGGAGCTTCCCAATTACTTCCAAGCGGGGCGACAAAGCCAGCAGCGCTCGTCGCACTTGATCTAAGCCTTCCAGCTTATCCAACACCGCGGCTGCACCGAGGGACTGGCATTTACTCCGCAGAGCGTCGTAAGGGTTGCTGGTCAGGACAACCACGGAGAGTTTCAGGTTATGCTGCCGGATAAATTTGAGGACGTCGACGCCGCTACCGTCGGGCAGCGAGATGTCCAAAACGACCGCCTCCGGTAAGGTAGCTTTGATACCGACCAAGGCCTCGCGCACGGAACCGGCTTCGCCCACAACCGCAAAGCCCTCTTCATCGGCCAACAGATTGGCCAACTCTTTTCGGGTCTTGGGTGCGTCCTCGACGATAAATAGATTCATGGGATTGATCCCGACAGTTTACAGTGGAGCTTTGATTAGCTGACTGCACTCTAGGAGATTCCCAGGCCTCAGGAAATGGCCGTCTTGCTGAAAATCGTGTAGGGAATTGGCCTACAAAACCGAGTGAGGCGGTCAGGGCAGCTTGTCGCTCCAGTACGTAACGGGTTTTTGCGGATGGCAGGCAAAATGATTATGAACGGCTTTTTCGACCAAACGTATTGGTTGTGAAATAAGTAATTGCAGATGATGAATGTTCAAACAAGGAGCGACGCTGATCTCGCAGGCGCTAGCATTTTGCTTGTTTAATTACAGTGGTTTGCCCATTGGCTCACGCGCTTGGGCCATAGAGGCCGGAAGGTCCACCGCTCGGATGGAGCCTCGCCCACACGGGCTTTCGCCCTTCCATACGGGGTCCGCGGATCAGAGTAAGCGATGCTCGATTTTGAAATGCGCTCGCACGACAGTTCTCGACTTTGATTGCTTAGCTCTCGTTTGGTCTCCGGATATCAACATGGATTAAGTCGCCCTTTTCCAGGGGCGATTTGCCGCGGGTACGAATAGTCAGGCGATCGGGCTTTGACATACTGCTTTCGACGACTTCAGCTTTAATCTCGGAAAAGCGGAAGTCAAGTTGAACGATCTCCCAATCGGCGATTCGCAGCTCCAGCTTCGCTTCGAGGAGCCAGGTGTTCGGATCCCGATCAGGTTCTGAAGCAGGATCCTCTTTGCTATTTCCAACAATTGCTGCTCTAGCTATTTTCATAGGTTCAGTAATCCTTTTTACCGGAATTTCTTTGTGGCTTCACACGCGGACTGTATTTTCCATTTTGCAGATAAACCGTCACGCTTTAATCGGCTTACCATCATTTGGTCGATGCTTCGCAATGCTTGCTTCGGACTATTTGCCTTAGCCTTCCGCCCGCCACATTTCACCAGGCCCGGCTGTCTAGCGTTTGCAGCGACCTTTCGCGACTCCATTGGCTCAGCGAACTCAGAAATGGTGAAAGTTTAGCAAGTCAGGGTGAGCGGCGCTATGCTCGATCGGCTATCTAAGTATCGAGAAAGATATGGAGAAGATAGATGTCGCACTCCAGGCAGATGAGCCTTTGCGGGCAGGATTACTGCGAGTCGTCGACAATTTGGCTAAGAATGCGGCGGAACGGATCAAGAACCCGAGCAATGACCGCGTGGAAGATCTGCACTTCGTTCGTGTGACGATCAAACGCCTGCGGGCAATCTTACGGCTGATTCGGCCGGCGATCAAAAAAAGGGCTTTCGACCGCGAAAACGGCCGCTTGCGGACTGCCGCCCGGCGTCTCTCTGTCGCGCGCGACACGGATGTGGTCCGAAAGACGCTGGCGACGCTGCCGTTTGCTAATCAGAGCGAGAAGGATGCCGGAACCGCTGCGCTAGCCGGGTTTAGGAAGGACGGCACGCCTGAGGCCGATATCAGCAAGACGATGAAGGCGACGGCGTTGGACCTGGACCAGACAAGACGGAACATTCACCGGTTGCAGATTTCGCGAGACGAATGGAAGGTCATCGAGCCGGGAGTAAGAAAAGTTTACCGTCAGTGCCGCAAACGGATGAAGCGCGCGGTCGGACACGGTGATGACGATGCCTACCACAAGTGGCGCATCCGAATGAAGAGCCTTTACTACGAACTGCAGATTCTCCAGTCCGTCTGGCCTGCACGTCTCACTAAAATGGTCACCGGCCTGAGCAAACTGCAGGATCAAATCGGTGCCGATCACGATCTGGTCGTCTTGAAGAGATCATTGGATGGAAATCCCGATCGGTTCGGTGGATCGCAAAGCGTCGAGCGAGTTCTAAGGTCGGTGAATAATAAGCGTAGAGAATTGAGGCGGACGACGGATCCACTCGGCAAAGCAATTTTCGACCAAACCTCGCGCAGTTTCGTCCGCGAGTTGGGTCAACACTGGAACAATTGGCGGAAGATAAGGTAAATATGAAGCCTGAAGATCGAACGGAGTTAGAAGCAAAACCACGGCCGCTCACCACGACGGTCCCTGCGCCGATAGTGGTTGTGCTTGATCGAGGAACTATGAAGGGCTACCAGATGGAATGGGTTCCGATTCATGGTTGGGTTCCGCGCCTCTTAGAGCAGATTGCCTTTTCCGAAACGCACGGAAGGTATCGAGACAGATACACCGATCAAGCCGGCGCCTTTCCCGCCACTGGAACGCTTGGGTACGCTACTGCCTTGGCGGAGCGACACGGGATGGAGGCGGAGGAGGAAGCCAGACTATTCCGGCATATTGGCGAGCAGATTTCCGGGTTTCTTCGCAAGCATCGACCAGAGCGCTGGTCGTTTGCCCCAGCCTCCGAGATCAATCTGGGTATCTTGGAACATGTTGCGCCTGAATGGCGAGAGGCAATCAAGTTAAGCTATGCCGATTACCAGCAAATCGTGAAGCCACAAATCGCAGACTTGACGGTAAAGGTGCATCTCACCCAACGCGTCTGACCTGGAAAGCATTAACTGTGACGTGAGAAATACAGCATCATTGAGCGAGATTGTCGGGGAGTTCAAAAGCCCGGATGGAGTACAGGAGGTCCGCGCGACGGCGGAAGGTACGTACAACCAAGATATGTCGCAGCTTCTGGTAAAGCTGGACAGTACTGTTCGGCCGTTAATCGGACGAAGCGATATAATCCAAGTGGGCTGGTTACCGGAATCCGAAATAATAAAGGTTTCGATTTCTCCATCGGAAGCTTTTGAGGCGGTAAAGGAGATTTTCGCCAGTTGGGTTCCCCGAGTTCGAAAGGCGATTCCCTAGTGTCTGGCTATTGAGAAAGGAACGCGATCGTTCGGTTGTCGCCCTGTCCGGTCTTAGTTAGTGTTGCGCAAGTGCACCGTTTCCTAAATCCCTTGGGCTTCGTTGCGCAGCCCGAATGGATTCGTGCAATCGGCGGCAGAGATTAAGCAAAAGAGGGAGAGCTCGAGCTCCTGGCCCGTGTTTAGTTGAACTAAGGAAGGGTAAGTCAACCCTATATCTAATGAGTGTATCTCTCCTAGACAACTTCAGCCACTACCTGCAAGCCCAGGCATCACGCCCGGAGAACGACGGTGCGGTACGGCCTCTTGCCATCACTATCTCACGCGAGGCAGGGGCCGGCGCGGTAACGGTTGCCGAACTGGTCCGTCAACGATTGACTGCCGCGGAAACGGCGCCGTCCTCGGGTCCTTGGGCCGTCTTTGACGCCAACCTGGCTAAACAGGTTCTAAAGGACCACCAGCTACCCCCTGATTTAGCGCGGTTTATGGCCGAGGACGCCCGGCTTCCAGTGGAAGCGATTGTCGAAGAAATTCTAGGGCTTCATCCGTCGGGTTGGACGCTTGTTCAGCAGGCGACCCAAACGATTCTGCGTCTGGCTGGCTTAGGCCGCTCCATCGTAGTCGGGCGCGGCGGAAATATCATTACCGCGCGCCTTCCGAATGTCTTCCACGTCCGATTGGTGGCGCCGCTCGTGACGCGAATTCGACATTGCGCCGAGTATTACCATCTCAGCGAAGCCGAGGCGGCCAAGTTGGTCCGGGAGCAAGACCAGGCGAGGCGCCGCTATTTAAGGCGCTATTTCAACGCCAAGATTGACGAGCCAACGCTCTACGACGTGACTCTGAACACTGGCAGGATGGGTTTCGTCCGATCGGCAGAGGTTATTGCGGAGGCGGGTTTGCGGCACCACCAGGCGTTTGCCGAGCGCGAAGGAAGCTTAAAGGTTTCCGTGGAATGAGCAGGTCAACTCGCGAAGATAGGTCCGTTGTTTCGACGTTGGTTGACCGTTGGCCGATCCGCAAGGCGATGTTGAACCGAATTGTTAAGTCGGTCGATCGCCCGACAAAGGGGTCGCTCAGTATCGAGAATGGAATGTTATGAAACGGGCGAGGCAGAGTTGTATGAAGCAAGCGAATAGGACAGTTGCAGGTGCGGGAAGGTCTTCACATGAATGCAGAACGCCGATCTCGCTGATGGTCGCAGCCTCGCCGTAAGCCTCCTCGACGTCGTCCGGTTGAACCTTTTCGCCGCCCGCCGTCACGATCAGCGTCGAGAGCCGGCCGGTAAGATTGGAATGCCCGTTTAACTCTTCTGCACGTTAACCACTGGAGAACCATCTTCGAAGCCGGGGGCCAGGAATTGCCTGACAACCAGGTTGCGGGAGTGTTTGATGGCTTCCGGCGGTCCCTCTTCGATAATTCTCCCTTGGTCAAGAATGGCAATCCGTGTCGCAACGCGAAAGGCGCTGTGAAGATCGTGGGTCACCACAAGGATAGTGATGGCGGCGGTTTGGTTGAGATGAGCGATCAGCTCGGAGACTTGACTGGCTCCAGCCGGATCGAGACCTGTCGTCGGTTCATCAAAAAGGAGCAAATCCGGGTTCAAGACGAGCGCGCGAGCGACAGCGATACGTTTCTTCATACCTCCACTGAGCTGGGATGGCATTAAATCCTTTGCCCGCTCCAGGCCCACGAAATGCAGTTTTTCTTCAACAATTGCTGCAATCTCCTCTTCGTGTTTGCTCGTCAATTCTCGTAGGGCCAGAGCGAGATTTTCAGAGACCGACAACGAACTGATCAACGCGGAAGACTGAAATACCATTCCGATGCGAGTCCGAATTTTGTTCAGCCGTTCGCGGGAAAGGTGGGTGATTTCCGTTCCATCGAAATAGATCGAGCCGCACCATGGGTGGAGCGTCTCCAACAATAAGCGCAGCAAAGTACTTTTACCGACTCCGCTAGGACCGAGAAGCACCAGACACTCGCCTGATCGAATGGTCAGATTGAGATCGTCGAAAATCGCCTTGTTGGCAAAATGTAGAGATACACCGTTAAATTCTACCAGGCATCTCCTTTTCTGATTCGCGCAAGCCTCACGTACTCTTGTGTTTTTCCCAAAAGCCTCATCCAGACGTTCTTGATGCATCTCAGCCATGAATTGATCAATCGATCGAGTCTAGGATGCGTTTGCGGTTTCTCTACGCCTCTTGGCGGTGCAATTTTAATCTATCTAGCGTACGACCAGAATGGGACAAGGAGCGTCTTTCACAATTTTGGCGGCGTCGCTGCCGAACAAGAAGTGTTTCCAGCCGGTATATCCATGCGTCGACACCACCAGAAGATCGGCAGCAGTCTCCCTTGCCACTTTTATAATCTCATCATGAAGGTCAAGTCCGGTTCGAAAAAGTGAATCGACTTCTCCGTATTTGGCTTTGATGCGTGTTGTTTCCTCAGCTAGCTTTTTGGCAGCCTCTTTTTTTCCTTCTTCCCACTCTCTTTGTGAAAATCCCCCCATCGTGTAGTCGAAGGCCGAAGGCTCCGGCAAAACATGGAGGAGCGCAAGTCGAGCATGCATCGACCGGGCCACTTCAATTGCATATTCGACGGCAGCCTGTGATCTATGAGAAAAATCGGTTAGGGCTAGAATCCGGGTAAAGACGGGTTGTGGGGCTACTATCGTCTCCACGGCTTCGGTTTGGGTAACTGGGGGTTGGGCAGATTCTTTCATCGATTCTCCTTCTGTTCTCCTCCAAACGTCCGTGATGCGGAAAGGTTATGCTCTACAAGGATTGTCATAGGAGTCTCATCCTTTGGCCTTAGGCTAAAAGGGGGTTAGAGACATTGGAAACGCCTATGGGTCCGCTCTGGAGTCGATTTCTCGCTCTGCCTGACAGCCCCATCGCGGAGCGCCAAACGAAGGAAAGTCTTGAGCAATCGATGATGAGCGCTCAGTGGTCTGCGAATCAATGGTAGAAAAACTAATTCACGCTATCGAAAACCTCTCGTCGCTATGAAAACACCACAGGAATCTCAGGAACATTACCAACTTGCAGTCATCGGTTCGGGCTCTGGCGGTCGCGAGGCGGCGCTCTTGGGGGCCCGTAAAGGTTTGCGCACTGCTTTGGTCGAGGGAGATAAGATCGGCGGTGTTTGTTTCCACAGCGGGTGTTACGCCGTGCGCGCCTTGCAAGCCTGCGCGCACCAGTTTCGTGATAGCCTAAGGAGCGGGCGCTTCGGCAACAGGGTCGATCTCTTAAAAGCGACTCTGGGCAAGTGGATGGTTGCGCAATCGAAGGTGAGTTCGCGTCTGGTTGACAGCTTCCGGGCAGAACTGATCATGCTGAACGTCGACGTGTATCAAGGGTATGGCGAACTTCTAGACAACCGAACTGTGCAAGTAATTGGCGGGAGAGGTACCAAAACACTTCTTAGCGCGGACAATGTGATTGTGGCCACAGGGTCCAGGCCTGAGTTCTACGGTAGCTCCGAGCCGAGATTAGTGAATAGTGAAGAACTGCTCAGAATGCCGACTTTGCCGGAACGGTTGGTCATCGTCGGTGGAGGCTACGTCGGATGCGAATTTGCCGCGATTTACCGGACGCTAGGCTGTGCGGTGACGGTGGTCGAGAAGGAGAGCCGCCTCTTGCCCGGATGGGAATCCGAAGCTGGGGAACGAGTCGCGCAAGCGCTGGTAGCACAAGACGTCACGATCCTGCTGAATCAAGAATTTCATTTGGACCGCGTCGAGAGGGACGGGGATGCTCTTTGTTTCCGCCCACTCGGTGAGAGTGTCGTGAAAGGAGATTTAATGCTGATGGCCACCGGCAGGAAACCAAATGCGAGAGGGATCGGCCTCTCGGCTCTCGGAATTGACGACAGCTCCTTTCTGAAAGTAGATGAGCGGATGCGGCTCCAGGCTCCCGGCCTTTATGCTGTGGGCGACGTCAACGGAATTAGTTGCTTGGACAGTACCGCATTTGTTCAAGCCAGCGTGGCGATCAATTCCATTCTGGGCCAGGAAAGCCGGTTCAACCGACGGTGGACACCGCGTTGCGTCCACACCGAACCAGCGGTAGCTGCGGTGGGGTGGACCCAGCAGGAGGCCGAGGCGGAGGGCATCGAATATTTGGCCGTTTGTGATACCACTCATCTGGTCTCGGATAGTGAACGAAGCCTCGTTGAGCCCGAGCCGACTTTTCTAAAAGTAATTGTCGACCCTCACAATTGGCATTTGCTCGGATGTCTGGTCGTGGGAGATCATGCCTCTACCATCGTCAACAGTGCGGCCATTGGTATGGAATCAGGGTTGAGCGTCAAAAATTTGCGTGAGATTCCCTTAGCGCAACCCAGCGCGATGGAAGCTTTAATGGCCATGCTGCGGAAGCTGGACGAGGGCACCCCTTGATGCTCAGTTTGAACTAAACATCCAATATGCCTCTTGTGCGGTACTGGTCGTGAAGGGCGCGGCTGTGGATCAGCCAGCCGCGCATCTCGGGACTGAAGCGTGCCGGGACTGAGTTTAGCCACTCGACCGAGCAACGGAGGATGGCACCTCGCCAAGAGACGGACCGTCAAAGCGCAATGAGGGTTTAGTTTGCAATGTGATAAGGAGGAGCTCAACGATGAACAACAAGAGTAGTGTTAGGGAGTGCCGATGGATGGTTTCGCGTGAGAGTGAACGACGGGCGGCGTTCAATCAACATAGGCTTAGCATAAGACGAATTCTCGCTCCAACAGATCTGACTTCCGCTGAAAGCGCGGTCATTGACTACGCCGTGGCGTTTTCGCGCCGGTTTGGAGCCGAATTGATCATGTTACACGTCCACGAGGCAAAAGGCAGCGGGGACTATTCCCTGAACGTGATCGACGACACGATTGTCGACGAGCGTCGAGAACGCGCTGAAGATGCGCTAATGGAGTTGTGTGCCGAAGTCAACGAAACTTACCCGCACTGTGATGTGTGTTTCCGCGCCGGTACACCAAGTGAAGAGATCGTCTTGGCGGCGAGGGACCTTGACGCCGACTTGATAATCGTATCAACTCACCTCCATCATTGGTTCACGCCCTTAATCGGCAAAAGCGATGCGGAAAAGATTCTGAGACGCACTCCTTGCCCGGTGCTGGTTGTCCAACAGGACCAATCTCAGCTTGGCAAAGGGAGATGTTAATCAGTTCGTTCCTCTAGCCGAGCATATGAGAATCCTGCTGAAGAGACTACCAAATTAAGAAGACAAGGTCTCTAGGGATTGATCCCCCCCCGTGAATCGTCCTTTTGCTCGTGCTTGGTAAACGGGTTTTGATCGGCGGTGTTGAAAGGAGGCAGTGAAGACGATAACGAGAGCAATCAACCGCAATCAATACCTTTTGTATCGACACTAAATTACTTAAGCTAATGTTAGCCTCCAAGGATTTCATACTTGATGCTAAACCGAGCGCTCAAAATGCCGTTGCAACGTCCGAACTAAGGCTTCTGTTGCGCTGGGATGTACGGCTGGGAGATTGGCGATCGCGCGGGCCGACTGTCCGGTTGCAATCGCTGCCGAAACCAGGTTCACGATCTCAGCGGCATGCGATCCTATTGCTATACATCCCAAGAAGCGTCCAGATTCAGTGTGAATCAAGCATTTGATTACCATGTGTTCGCGCTCGATGGTGGTAAAATCGTCATCGGTAAAAATCGAACCGCTCCAGGATAGTGCTTCGACTGGCAGTCCCGCAGTTTTTGCCTCTTCTTCGTTCCAGCCAATACTTGCGATGGGCGGCTCGGTATGGAGGAATTGTGGGAACCACCGCTTGTCGAATCGAATAGATCTTCCGAGGATGTTCTCTACGGCTATGTTCGCTTGAGCGGCGGCCACGCTGTCGAGTAAACTGATGCCGTTAACGTCGCCGATCGCATAGATCGAATCAATGGCGGTCTGCATATACTCATTGACAGGAATCCAAACGCCACTCGTCAAGCCGACGGATTCCAACCCTAGCTCGTCGCTGTTGGGTTTCCTACCGGTAGCGACAAGGGTGATATCGGGTTGGATGACTGCTCCAGTGCTCAACTGGTAGCTCGGCAGCTTTTCGAAAAGCGGAGGCGGAAGCTCGATTGGTTCATTTAACAGAACGTCTATTCCGGCCTCTGAGAGCACATTGCGAAATTGCTCGCCGGCGATGGGATCCCAATCTGGCAACAAACGTGGTTGTGCTTCAGCGATGGTGACCCGGCTGCCGAGATCGCGATAAATTGCGGCAAGTTCGCAGCCCACGTACCCACCTCCGATTACAAATAGCTGTCGAGCGGCTTTGGCTTGCCACAGAAGATGATCGGTATTCATAATTCCGACCTCGGGTTGACTGGCATAGTTTGGCCGTGAACCAGTAGCCAGAATGATCCGCTCCGAAGTGATCCGCAGATCAAAGCCTCGCGGGGGATCGACGACGGAAATTGCATTTGGTCCAATAAGCCGCGCGCGGCCAGACTTGAAATGGACCTGCTCGCGATTGATCGCCTCGCAGAATTCAGTGGACAGCCGACCACTGCTTCGGCGTTGCGCACTGAGCCAGCTGGTCCAGCTCGTCTCGATCAGATCTAGTTTTGTGCCGACTTTAGGAGCATTTTCCGTGGCCCTAAAATAGTTTGCACATGCCCGCAAGGCTCGGACCGCATAGCTGCCTCCGTGAAAGCTGTTGCTGCCCAAAGCTCGCTCTTCGATCAGGAGCGTACGGAGGCCAGCCGTCGCAGCCTTCAGACAGGCTTCTTGGCCGGCGGAGCCTGACCCGATAACAATCACTTGATATTGGTAACTCATACTCGAAATCTTCGTCAACAAGCAAAGCAATGTTCCTCTTTTGCCTACTCAATGCTAGTGCTAGTGAGTGTGGGTACTCACCGCCCGTTGTTATTCTTTGTTCACGTATTGTTCTGGGATATAAGCAGTCCAAATTCACTTTTAGAGAAGCGAAGAAAGTTCTAGGAATTCGCCTTTAAAAAAAATTTAGGTGTCCACCCTCTGGGTGGCGGACTCTTTGAGGCAAAGTAAGGCGACGCCCGGGAGCCTGCGGAGTCGCCTGGAAGCCGCATGCCAGTCGTTTCTCGATTCATCCTCCCTGAGGATGTTTCCCAGAAACCGGCCAATCTCGGCATGCGAAGCCAATGGACATCTGCCCATCGCATTGATACAGCGTTCGAATTTACGTTTTGCGCGGGTGCGATAGTCGCCGCCGTCAGCAGGAGCGAGTGGTTCCACAAGCTGTTGGCTCCCGCATTTGGCCTGCTGTTTGCTGTCTACATAGCACTTCTGTTCGCCCGGCTCTGAGTCAGAGGATTATCAGGTATTCAGTGGTGCCTCGGGTTGCTTTGTTAGCTAGAGATTACCGCTCCGAGCGTCGCATCCTGAAATTCCTAATTGAACATCGGTCGAGCCGGGAAAGCCAGTAAGAATGCAGTCCCTATTGGATCTTCTTTTTGGCGCTTCTCATCGGGAAATGTGGGATTCTGGCCGTCGGCTGCCGGAGCGCCAGCCTGGCTCGTCAGTAGCTGTGGTCTCCTGGCTCCTGTCCAAATAATACTATGTCCGAAATACCCGGTTCCGGTTAGGATTCATGACATGTGTATCGGCTTTGCCCGAGGGTCCACCGAAGATCAGACCATCGATTTGCAAAAGGACGCGTTGAAATGCGCCCGGTGCTGCGAGACTTACGAAGAACACGCCACCGCAAGAACACCGCCCGCCCGCGACTCGAAGCCTTTCTCAAGAGCCTCGAAGGCGATACTTTCGTGGTGTGGCGGCTTGATGAGCTCGGAAATAATCTGGCCGACCTGGTCCGCCAAAGAGATCAAGACCATCCGAACGCTGCTCAAAACTCCCGATATCCCGTTTGCCAACATCGACGTCGCTTTGGAGTCGCGCGGTCTACCCTGGACCGCGCCGTCCTCAAGAGAGATATAGACTTTCAATTATGTTGTGAACCCCCCTGAGCGAACGACTGCGGCAGAATTTCCGCGCTATTCGAATGGCGAGGTATTGGCGGACAGCGCCTCTCTCCGATGGCCAGGGCTTTTTGTGCGGCGCTCTCGGTTTCCACGCGCTGTAGATCGATTTCTCGTGCCGGCCACCCCGGAGCCTTTGATGTCCTGCGTCCTCGCGGGATCGGCGGACTTTCGGGAGAGTGACGTCGGTCAGGCGGGAGTGAGGCGGCAGTTGAAGCGCGGCGACATTTTTGTCACTCGCTCAAAGACTCCCTACGAGCTGGACTGGAAATCGCCGGTCGGGGAAGAGCTCGATTTCATCATTATCCACCTTGCGGTGGATCAGTTCCTTGCGGCGTTGGAAGCTGTGTATCCAGGCAAGGTTGACGAGGTGGAAGTGATCGACTTTTTCGGACGCGATGAAGCGCTCGCGCATCTGTGCTTCGCGTGCGCGGAGATGCTTTCGATGCGGGTGCCGGGCAACTCGGAGCGTGTCACCGCTCTCATGCACCTTTTCGCTGCGTACCTCGTTGAGAAATACACGAACGCCGCTTCGGAAAAACCCGAATACCGTGGAGGTCTGCCGATCGGGAAACTCCGGAAAGTGGAGGACTATGTGCGCGAACGGATTGCTGAGGACATTTCCGTCGAGTCGTTGGCAGAGTTATTGGAACTCAGTTCATTCCACTTTTCGCGGATGTTCAAGCAGGTCACGGGGATGTCTCCACTGCAATTCGTCAAGCGAGAGCGTATTGTTCGCGCTCAGAAGCTTATCTGCGAAACCTCCCGGAGTTTCATCGAGATCGCGCTCGAAGTTGGCTACACGAGCCCGAGCCATTTTGCCAAGGTCTTCCGGCGGGTCGTCGGCGTGACGCCAACGGAGTTCCGTAATGCGCTGTGAAAGGCGGCTAACTTTTTCCCGCAAGATTGCGATAGGCTGCACACGATCGCGAGAGCCCAATCGCGCGCGATGCGCGATACTCAGTGCCACGCCTGAATCGTTCAGGCGCACATCAATGACATCAAACATCAGAAGAATGAAAACGCGCAAACTCGGAAACAATAACTTGGAAGTCTCAGCCATTGGCTTCGGATGCATGGGGCTGAACTTCGGCTATGCCACTTCACTCAGTAAGGACGAGGGAATCGGTCTGATCCGCGCTGCAGTCGAGCGTGGCGTTACCTTCTTCGACACCGCCGAGGTCTATGGCCCCTTCACCAATGAGGAAATGGTCGGTGAAGCGTTGAAGCCAATGCGGGACCAGGTGGTGATTGCAACAAAGTTCGGCTTCAATATCGACCCTGAGACGAAGAAGCAAGCCGGCCTCGACAGCCGTCCCGAGCACATCCGCGGGGTGTGCGACGCCTCGTTGAAGCGGCTGGGCATCGAAGTGATCGATCTCTTTTACCAGCACCGGGTCGACCCGAACGTGCCAATCGAGGACGTGGCCGGCACGGTCAAGGCCCTGATCCAGGAAGGCAAGGTGAAGCATTTCGGCCTCTCGGAGCCGGGCGCGCAGACCGTCCGCCGCGCCCACGCGATTCAGCCGATCACCGCGCTGCAAAACGAGTATTCGCTTTGGACGCGTGGGCCGGAAACCAATGGAATTCTCGATGCGTGCGAAGAACTAGGCATCGGTTTCGTGCCCTACAGCCCGCTCGGTAAGGGCTTCCTGACCGGTGCAATGAACAAGGAAACCAAGCTTGGTGAGGGCGACTTCCGGAAGATACTGCCGCGTTTTACGCCGGAGGCACTGGAGAAAAACCAGGCGCTGGTCGATCTGCTGAAGCGCATCGCAGGCGAGAAAAAGGCGACGCCGGCACAGATTGCGCTCGCCTGGCTGTTGGCGCAGAAGCCCTGGATCGTGCCGATCCCCGGTACCACCAAGCTCCACCGGCTCGAGGAGAACCTCGGCGCGGCCAACGTCGAGCTGACTGCCGATGACCTCGCAGAGATCGAGCGCGCTGCGGCTGCAATCACGGTCGAGGGGGAACGGTATCCGGCGCACCTTCTCGCCACCACTGGCCGCTGATGTGACACCGATCAGGGCTCATTGAGAGATTATCTTCCGAGGACCGTAACCGTGATGGACCCCAATATTAACACCGCTGCGGTCTTTCCCGGCGACGCTGCAGATGGCGTGGCAGTCGTGGCAGCGCGCACCGACGCTGTCCGCCATGGTTGGCGCGTGCTCGCTATCCTGAGCGCGCTGATGGGCTTCGCGTCGATCTCGACCGACCTCTACGGCCTGCTTTTCGGCATCGGCATCGTCGGCATCATGGCCACCAACTTCGCCAACTCGCGGCTGGTGACGCGGTTCGGCGGCGATCGGTTGCTGCTTTGGGGCACGAGCACGGCGGCGCTGGGAGGCGTCGTACTGGCGGTTGCCGCGTGGATCAACTTGGGCGGCCTCGCGGGGCTGGCAGTTCCGCTTTTCCTGTTCGTCTCGCCGACAGGCTTCATCGTCGCCAACTCGATCGCGGGTGCGCTGGCCGACTTTCCCGAGCGAGCAGGTGCCGTCTCGGCCCTGGTCGGGGCGATCCAATATGGCAGCGGCATCATCGGCTCCGCGTTCGTCGGTGCCTTTGCCGACGGGACTCCCCGGCCAATGGGCTGGGTGATCGCGCTCGCCGCGATTGGAAGCCTGCTCTGCGCGTGGCTCCTCGTTTCGGCCCGGCACCGCGTTCCAGCCCACGCATCAGATTGGCACGGCGCTGGCCCATAAGCATAAGGGCTAATTTAATACGAGGCCCTTGGATGGGCGAATGGCTACGATCATGCTGTCCCTCTGGGACGTATTAAGTGAATGCGAGGGAGTCGGGAAAGACGCCATGCGGCGCTGTGCTTTTTCTCCCGGAGATGCGACTAAAGAATGATGGAGAACGTTCGCTTTTCGAAGATCGTGGAAGCCGCCGGAAGACCGGTGGTACACGTGCTGTGGATCGATCCGGACAAGGATCCTGTTCTGAAAAAAGCCATCAAAGCCAGAAGGGTAATGACCGTACATCAAGGGTTGACCAAGGATAAAGCTGACTATGGCACCGTTGGATTCCAGAAAGGCATTGCAGGCCAAATTCTGATATTTCCAAAATCGCTCAAACGTTTTGCCGATTTGCGAGTGACAGGCGTCAAATACGATCTCCTCGATTCGGGAACGGTTCCAAAAGCTCAACAGGCGCCCAAAATCGTTCCGACGAAGCGAGTGGCAAAAGGCAGGCCGAAAGAAACCAAAATTGAGGCAACGCCTGAACCTTCTGCGGCCGAAGAAAGCACGGCGGCTACGGTGGTTAAATTCCCCGATCCTCCAGAGGATGATCCAAATGGCTCAACCGTAGCCGTGGATGGAGAGGAAATAATAAAGCAGGTGCGGCTCGCCATGAAGGCCCTGGAGGAAGGTAAGCAAGTGGCTGCATTCAATCTGCTCAAGCGCATCGTCGATCGTTGAGCGTTTTTTCAAACCGACCAAGACGTTCTTTCGTGATACTCTTCAGGATTATATGAGAGCACTCTGGAAAGGGGCCATCAGTTTCGGTTTGGTAACCATTCCGGTCTCGTTGTATCCGGCGACCAGGCGTGAAGAGTTGAAGTTCCGCCTTCTTCGAATGTCTGATCAAAGTCCGGTCAATTACAAACGGGTCGCGGAAGCCGACGGCAAGGAAGTGCCTTGGGGCCAGATCGTCAAAGGCTACGAATATGAAAAGGGCAAGTTTGTCCTCATCAAGGATGAAGATTTTGCCCGGGTTGATGTGGAGGCTACCCAGACGGTCGATATTATGAATTTTGTCGCCCTGGATGAAGTCGATCCGCTTCTTTTCTACAAGCCCTACTACCTTGAAGCCGCCAAAGGGGGCGATAAAGCTTACGTGCTTCTTCGGGATGCTTTAGTGGAATCCGGCAAAATCGCGATCGCCAAGGTCGTGATTCGAACCCGCCAGCATCTTGCCGCCGTTAAGCCTCAGAAAAAGGGGCTGATGCTGGAATTGATGCATTTTCCGGAAGAACTTCTAGACGCTTCGGAGTTTAAAGAGCCAGTGGAAAAGCCGGTCGGCAAAGCAGAAATGCAGATGGCGAAGCAGCTCATTCAAAGCATGACTTCAGAATGGCACCCTGAACAATATACGGACGAATATCACAAGGCGCTCGAGAAAATGATCGACGAAAAGATCGAGCACGGAGGCGAAGAATCGCCGGCCCCCGCCAAAAAGAAGAAGCCGACCAACGTCGTCGACCTGGTGTCTGTGCTTCAGCAAAGTATTCAGCAAACCCGGGCAAATCCGAAATCGGAGAAATCTACCCGCAAGATACCGGCGACTCGGCGCAAGAAGGCTGCCTAACTGGCCTGGTGAGTTTCGAATCTTTCCCCGGGGGGCGCCCTGCGCCCATCGTCACGCAATTTAGAGCCCTTAAATCGCGAAAAGGCTAGGCTAGAAAATCTAGTCATTTAGGAGGTCCCACAACCAGCGATCCATCCGATTCTCCGATGTGGCACCCATTTCGCGAATCTGGAACAAATGGGGGGCGTTATTTTTTAGAAATCGCGCAGCTGTGATGAAGTGGAAAGGTGGTTTATCCTGCGAGTCGGGACTCGATGAATTTTTTAGAATAAATTCGAACGTACGCTCAAGACCTTGGGAATACGATACCTCTGAAACCATTTGAGCAGGGAGCATTTGTTTGCAGGTCAATCGCACGCGGCCTATTCGCTGGATTTCCTTTTGTGAGACAATTTTGGAATAGATGAACCCGATGCATTAACCCCGCTCGACGGACCGGTAAGATGGCTCGGCGATGTCTGTGGCGGCGGTCCACTCTCTTATTTGCTCCGCGGTCATGGTACAGCGTCCACCTAATCGTGCGTCCTGGAACCCTTCCATTTCGATATCGGGAAGATATTGGGCTCTGGAGAGAAATGTGCCGCAGCAAACTTCCGGACCGGGCGAGTCGGCCTGCTGCTCCAAATCTAGTCGGTGCAGGAGTCTATCCATTATGATCCTGGGAACTAAATTTCTTCGCGAAGGATAAATAAATCCGAAGAGGAGAAGATGGCTGAGAAGAACCCGCCAGTCCGCTTCGAATCTATGCAAAAGATGCTCCCAATCCAATTGCGCACCACATTTCAGGAAAAGATGCGCGATGTCTGCGCCATCGAATCTCTCCCGTTCCATGATATAAGCCTTTTGCCAGATCAATTCTTCGAGCGGAATAATCTTTGCCGGTCTGTCCAGAATGATGCATTCCTCGGCGCGTGAGAACCATTCGTCATCTACGGGGCAGAGACCGTTGCCCGAATTGAAAATGAGGTCGATGAAGCACTCTTCATGGTGGATTTTGGCGAGCCAATGTCCGAACGTTAATTCTGCACCGTAGCCTGCGCTTCGGCAGAGCCGCAGGACAACGTCTACGTCGGTGGGTCGTACGATGAGGTCGAAGTCTTTGGTCTCGCGGGCGATGCCGGTATGATGTCGAAACGCGTCATATCCCCCGACCAAAAATTCGATCCCTTGATCTGCCAGCAACCGAAGGATGCTTTGACAGAATTCGTTCATCGACCGCGCCTTTTCCATATCTCTTTTATAAGAGCGCATCTCCTCCGGCTCGCGATTGTATATCAAGCAAGATTATGATGAATGAGAGTCGAAAAGTGCGGGTAGCGGCTTTAGCTGATTGTCACTATACAAAGGAATCCGCCGGCCTGCTCAAAGATGTTTTTCTGCGAGCCTCGGAAACTGCCGATGTACTGGCTTTGTGCGGCGACATGACGGACTACGGATTACCGGAGGAGGCTGCAATCCTTGCCCAGGACATCAAGACCTACCTCAGAATTCCATGTGTCGCCGTGGTTGGGAACCATGATTTTGAGTCGGGAAAAATTGAAGAAGTTCAAAGCATATTGGCGGGAAGCGGGATGCATATTCTCGACGGCGAATCGATCGAGATTCTCGGAACCGGCTTTGCCGGCGTGTGCGGTTTCGGGGGAGGGTTCGACCGCCAAATGCTGAATCCATGGGGTGAGCCGATCATCAAAGCCTTCGTTCAGGAAGCAGTCAATCATTCACTTCGGCTGGAGAAAGCGCTGAACCGGCTCTCCATGGCCCGTCGGGTGGTGCTTTTGCACTATGCCCCGATCCGAGCCACGGTGGAAGGCGAGAATCCGGAGATCTTTCCGTTCCTCGGCTCTAGCCGCCTAGAGAATCCCATTAACCAGTTCGACGTCTCGGTCGTTTTCCATGGGCATGCTCATAACGGCGCGCCCTCTGGGAAAACCTCAGCTCAGGTCCCCGTATTCAATGTCGCGCTACCAGTCATCTCTCGGCAAAAGGGCGACCAATTGCCTGTATTTGTGTTCGAGCTTTAGGACTTTTTCCTGATCAAGCCAGCTACACTACTGGCGAAGTCTGGCGCCATCGGAGGACAGATTCAGACGTAACGGCCGGGGTGGCGGGCGAGCGGCTCTACCGCGGCAAATACTGGAGAACCGGTCCCGATCTTCATGCGAACTAGAAGGAGACAGCTTTATGAAACATTTTGTACTTTGTTTGGTGGATACGGATGATCAGGCGCAAGAGATTACTCGGAAAGTGATCAGTGCCGGATTCGGCGAGAAAGAAATATTCGTTCTAACCTCTGACGGCAGCGATGCGGAAAACTCCGCTGATCGCAGAAAAGAGGAGCCGGGATTGCTCCAAGAGGGAGCTGGGTTATTGGCTGCCAGCGGTTCGACGATGGTGGGCGGCACGGGCAGTTTGGTGGGTGCCGGTAAAATGATGGCCGCTGCCGGTAGCAGTGAACTCGGGATAGAGGAGGGGAGCGCCGGAGAATTTCTCGCAGGGCTTGATCTTTCCGAGGCCGCAGGAAGAGAGTATCTTAAGAGGCTGTCGGACGGCGGAACTCTTGTCGCCGTGCAAATCAGCGACCGAAAGATGGCGCCCGTAGCTCGGAAGATCTTCGAGGAAGCTCACGCTCAGGAAATTTTAGAGCACTAGGATATTTGGAGAGGGGCACTCGAGGTGAGCCGAAGGTGGCTACAGGGCTCAGCCCAGGGTTTCAACCCTGGAAACACTCAAATAAACGAGTTCGCCCTCACAAGGGCGAGAGGCTGACCTGATACAGCTCGCATCTATCGCTGCGCCAAAAATTAGAGTGCTCATTTGAGACGTGCTACAATTGGAGCTACTTTCGCGTTGTTAGTACGTTCGAACTGCCGCCCCTTCAGCTTCAGGGCGAATCGCGCTGGGCGGCGGTTCCCAGGGTTGAAACCTGGGCCTGCAGTTTGGACATTTGGAGAAGGTCACGTCGGAGAATTTTCGCCTCCGTTCATACGGCCAATGCGTGGCCCGAAGTGGCCTAAAGAGCGTAGCCCAGGGTTTACCCTGGGTAGTTCTCCCCACCCGAATTAACCCTGAAGGGGCCACGAGATACGGCGATAATCGGCTCGGAACCTTTGTGCCGGATTGCGCGCGCGTTTCTAGCCCCTTCAGGGCGAAGGATTTATTTTCGACTAACCCAGGGTAAACCCTGGGCTAAGCTATTTTGGCCACTTCGGGCCACGGATTGCCGGCAACGTCGCGAACATCCACTTGATCAGAATGCCACGAATACGGAGCGTGCATCCAAACCCTTTTGAAGCCAACGGTATGCTCCCACTATGAGACAATGCACTAGTTCTGGCGCTATAAAACGGACTGTATCTTTCATCTTCTGCATCTTTGCCGGAATTCATTTAGCGGGTGGAGCGACTATATTGAGTGGCGCTCGAATTCTCGACGGGACAGGAAGAGCAGCATTGGAGGACGGAGCCATTGTTTTCCAAGGAACCCGGATCCTGAGTATCGGTCCGGCGGATTCCGTTTCACGACCGCCGAATTCGGAAGTAATAGACGCACATGGTAAGACGATCATTCCGGGACTGATCTCCGCCCATAGTCATCTCGGTTTGTGCCAAGGCATTGTCGGGCCAAAGCCGGAAAATTACACGCGCGAGAATGTGCAGCAACAGTTGAAGCAATACGAACGATACGGAGTGCTAACGGTAATGTCACTTGGGGTTAACAAGGATATCCTGTATGAATGGCGCAACGAACAACGGGAAGGGAAATTTGGCGGTGCAGATATTTTTACCGCGGACCGTGGACTAGGAGTTCGGCTCGGCGCTCCTCCGTTTCCGCTTCTGGAAGATCAGGTCTATCGGCCGAACAACGTTGAGGAAGCTCGGGCAGACGTCAGAGCCTCTGCGGAGCGCCATCCGGACATGATCAAGATCTGGGTTGACGATTTATCCGGTACCTCACCGAAAATGGCACCCGAAATATTTCGTGAAGTGATCGACCAGGCTCATGCGATTACGGACGAAGCTCATCAAAGGAGATTCAAGGTGGCCGTCCACATTTTTTCCCTGAATGATGCGAAGGCGTTACTGGGGGCCGGAGTGGACGTGATTGCGCATAGCGTGCGTGATCAACCGGTAGACGCGGCATTCATCCAGGCGATGAAAGTGAAAGGAGCTGCCTATATACCGACACTTGATCTCGACGAATCCCAGTACGTTTTTGCTGAACAACCTGTCTGGATGCAGGATCCTTTTTTTTCCCAAGCGGTTGATAAGGCGCTTCTAAGACGTTGGAAAAGTCCCTTCTACGCTAAAGAGATGGAGGCCAACCCAGCTACGGAGAAAAACAAAGCCGCAGCGGCTATGGGTCAGCGGAATGTTAAAACTCTCTTTGATGCCGGGGTGAAAATCGCGTTTGGTACCGATTCGGGCGCTCTGCCTACTAGAATTCAAGGCTTTGCAGAGCATCGCGAATTACAATTACTCGTTCAGGCGGGCCTAAGCCCGATGGATGCCATTGTCTGCGCAACGAGAAACAGCGCCGAAGTCATCGGCGCCTCCGACCGCGGCACCTTGGAGCCGGGGAAGAAGGCTGATTTTCTGGTCTTGAATGGTAATCCATTGGACGACATTCGGAACACAACGCGCATCGATAGGATCTATCACGGTGGCAGGCTGGTGGGCCGCCCCTGATTTCGCCCGGAGCTGGCCGCCGGTGCTGTAAAATCAAATGTTTTCCACTACGGCTGGCCACGCCTTCACCGGCGAACACAAGAATATGTCAAGCGCTGCACGTAGACGGAGCGTTGGCCCAAGCGCCAAGGCGCTGTTGAACTTTCAGTCCGCCAGCTTTTCCCGCTGAAATCGAGTGGGATCCAGGCGTCGCCGTCGGCGCGAATAATGGACGTGTTAGGTAGACGAACATGAAAACGATCCTTTTTGATTCTCTCGGCGAAGCGGAAGCTCGAAAGCTAGATGGATGCAAAGTGGTTGACGAAAGCGGTGAATCAATCGGAACCGTCGATGGGCTCTGGATGGATTCGACTTCGCGGCACGTGGAGTTTGTGGGGGTGAAGAGCGACTCGCTTTCCGGGGAAGTACACTTAGTACCAGCTGGGGAGGCGCAGATTATCGAAGAGGGATATTTGATAAAGCTTCGTTGTCGGACGGAACTGATAGCCAACACGCCTTCTTTTCTCCCAGCAGTCGACCGATCCGAGGAATCGACTGACCGGCAGCACTTGGAAAAGAGCGAACAGGCTTTTTTCAACCAAAGCGGATTTGTCACGGACTCCCTGCCCGAAGTGGATGCTTCACAAGAGCTTTTGCGCGTCCAAAATGAGTCCAAAGCTCGGAACCGCGAAGACAGGATAAAGAGCGGCTCGCTCGATTAGGGGAAGTACACAGTGGCGGCGGCGCATCCTTGGGTAAGGTGATCTGTGGCCCGAAGTGGCCAAGAAGGCTTACCCTGGGAGATTACCCACCGCATCAGACAGCCCTGAAGGGGCGACCAGGTCCCCGAGAATCGCTCCCAACTTCTGGCTAGATTAGATCGAGTGCGCATTTCTTAGCCCACTTCGGGGTGGCCAATAAATCCTCCCGAACCCGCCTTAACTTCGTGCCATTCAGAAAAAACCCAGGGTTTACCCGGGTTTACCCTGGGTTAGTCAAAAATAAACGTTTCGCCCTGAAGCTGAAGGGGCTAGCTAGAAATGCGCACTCGATCTAATCTAGCCAGAAGTTGGGAGCGATTCTCGGGGACCTGGTCGCCCCTTCAGGGCTGTC
>DATHPI010000251.1:0-2782 GCA_035484035.1 Chthoniobacterales bacterium | reverse complement strand
GCGAGGCGTCGCAGCCGCTGGCCAGATCTGGGTGATCCGCGACCTTGCAGCCGACGTGAAGCAGGACGGGAGCATCCGGGTCGACGGCCGGGGCCTCCTTCTGGGCGCAGGCGATGCCGTCGGAAGCAACGGCAACGCGAGTGTTTTCGCGACGCTGTTCTGCGCAAATGACGGGAATGTCGCACACAGCACAAATCCTGCAGGCGTCCCGCTTGAAGTGAATGGCGATTTTCGCATTGACGACGTGCTTTCACCTCGGCCGCCGAATCCTTGCATTAGTCCGGTACTCCTCATCCGGGTCACTGGGGCCGGGTCGTGGTTCGCCGCCGGGATTCCCAAGAACTGAAAGAATTCCACACTTTCGCGGTTCCCTAAAACGAGCAAAAACGGAGCCGATTTGTAAATGGATTAGAGGTAAGAGATTAGCCATCAAGAATCGATTCCAGCGGAAGGTGCCGATCGAGATGATTGGAAGTCACCCAGTCGCGATTGAACAGCGTTGATCAGCAAAGACATTTTCGGCGTTTATCGATTCCAATTAGGATGCCATCGAGTGGTCGAAGGGTCTATACCTGTAAGGTACCTTGTAAGGCGAATTCGTTAACTCATGGAACGGGCTCGCCGCAAAGAAACACTTGCAGCCCTAAATATGAATAAAGAAGAGAATAATGAAGAAACCCACTCATCTAGAGTGTCAGCTGAAACACAACTTCCTTCCCAGGAATCACAAGGAGATGTGTCTTGACATCATATCACCGTCGGGCGCCGCTCCTTTATTAGGGGCCTAGGAATTGTCGGCGCAACGTTGCTTCCGGCGAGCGCGTTTTTGATGACGAAAGGCAAAACGCAGGAGACAGCCAGCTTTCGGCAGACTTACCAAAGGTGATGCGGATCTTCTCAGGTTCGCGGCATGGGCTGAGATCGTAGAGAGCGATCTTTGGACTCAATACAACGAGCTGGGCGGAGCCACCAAACCCAACGATGGCCCACTCAACGTTGGAAATCCGCCCTACAAACTTGCCCTCCAAAATCTCGATAGCGACATGCCTCAGTATATTACCGATAATAACGACGATGAACTGAGTCACGCAGTTTTCATTAACGCCTACTTGAACTCCCACGGTGCAGAGCCGGTCAACCTTGATAGGTTTCGACATTTGTTGGGCAGTACGGCGACAGGGGTCTTTAAAACGAAAATCGGTAAACGGCTCACAAACCTCCTTAATCTCAGCGTGGATCTTAGTTGGTATACTCGGTACCGCAGCGAAGAGAATCCCGATCTAGGCGCGATCTTCAAGGGCCCGATTAACATTCTGAATGAGCCGGCCATTCCCAAAAACGACACCGACACCCCTCCAACAACTGTGGTGCCATCGCCCTCAATTCCTGCGGGATCCCCCGCCCAACGCATCCAAGCGATCGCTAACACCGCGGGATTTCACTTCGCTTTCATTGAGCAGGGTGGCACAAGTCTTTATCCTACGCTTGCACTCAAAGCGACCAGTGATGAGGTCCTGCGAATTTTGATTAGCATCGGCGGTGTCGAGATTGACCACTTTTCGCTTTGGCATGACAAGGCTGGTAATGCGGTTTCTCAACCTTTGGCTGGTGTGATCGACCCCGAAAACCCTAACGGGGCAACGTTTCCGGATCTAAATGATCCTGCCACGCTTTCGTGCAGCGTGACACCGAGGCCCAGGTTCTGACCACCAACTCAAGCGCATCCGGACCGATCGACTTCGGTTTCCTTTGAGCGGGCTGGCTCAGCGGGTGAGATCACCGGATCCTGCGAACCTTGTCCGGGCGCCGCTCAGTGTTCTAAGGTAAGATTATGACGAACGATCTGATAACTTACGACTTGGTGGTGATGGGGGGCGGTCCAGCCGGCGTCACCGCAGCGACGGTAGCCTCGAGTTTCGGCAAAAGCGTGGCGCTGGTGGACAGCCATCAGGAGATCGGCGGCGCGGGGATCAACACGGGAACGGTGCCGAGCAAAACGCTGCGCGAAACGGCGCTGGCCTTGTCAGGCCTTAAGTCACGCAACCTCTATGGAGTCGATCTTTCGCTACGCCGAGAAGTGACCGTCGCCGATTTTCTCGGCCACGAAGAACACGTGAAGGACGCTTTTCACGCGGGCATCACGCAGAGGTTGCAGGTGCTCGAGGCGACGATTTATTGCGGGACTTCCACATTGCTCGACGCGCATACGATTCAGGTCAATCTGGGTTCGGAAGATCGGGAGAAAGATCCTTCCGCCCCCGGCGGGGAGATCCAGTTGCGCTGTGAGAAGATCCTCATCGCCACCGGTTCCTCGCCGGTTCATCCCAACGTTTTTCCTTTCGATCACGGCGAAATTTACGATTCCGATACAATCCTGAAACTGGACCGTATTCCGAAGACTCTGGCGGTCGTGGGGGCCGGTGTGATCGGCATTGAATACGGTTGCACCTTCCGCGCGCTTGGCGCCGAGGTCCACATCCTCGACGGACGCAATGTCCTCCTTCCTTTTTTGGATGCGGAAGTTTCCCAGGCACTGATGGGTGCGATGCAACGCAGCGGGATCGTCTTTCAGTGGAAAGAAAATGTGCAGAAATGCATTCCGATGGAATCCGGTGGGGTTCGGCTCGAACTCTCCTCCGGTGCAGCACTGACCGGCGATGCGGTGCTGGTCGCGGCAGGAAGACAAAGCAATACGGCTAAGCTGGGACTCGAGAATGTGGGAGTGAAAACCGGCGAGCGTGGGATCATTCCCGTGAACGAGCATTTCCAGACGAACATCGAA
>DATHPI010000250.1:0-6289 GCA_035484035.1 Chthoniobacterales bacterium | reverse complement strand
GTTCACGACCGAATCCCCGATAACCCTTTTCGGAGAGGGTCTAACTAATTAAAATTAATTAAGCCGCGATATAAATAACTGAATTTGCATCGACTAGTCTCAATGCTTTTGCCAATTGTGCGGCTTCCTTGGCCTTCCTGTTGCCGAACTCGGTCGGCCACCCGACGACGTTTGCATGTGCGAACGGTGGTTCATCCCAAATAACGTCTAGTTGCTCGATACGAAATGACTTCGCTTTAAGCAATGCCCGTCCCACGTATTTGAAGGTCCCCTTCGCGGGCGGATACGGCTTTCCGTATGCGAGTTCACGTTGACGATGGTTGCTTTCGCGCTCCTCCGCCACACCTTGTCCCACGATCCTGACTTCGTCAGAAGTCCATCCATCAATGCGATAGACTGAAAGCTCTTCGTGAGGGCTCGGGATGAGCGCTATTGGCCTAAGCTTGCAGCCAAGCCTATCATCTTTATAAAGCCAGCTGTCCGTTAAGACGAAGCGAGCAAGCTCCTCCTCGTCATTTACGAATCTCGCGCAAGGTCCGATCACCGACCGTAAACACGTCTCAAATTTTCCCAAACCGCTCGCGGCAAATCTTGAACAAACGTTGCCGTTCCGTGAACTGTCTCCGATCCAAATATGCCAGCAAACGCCAAAAGATCTTCCTCTCCAATGCTGATGATGAATCTGCGACCGTTGGCGGCCCATTCGAGTGCCAAGGATCCATTCGGAGTTGCGGCTGCGGTAGGAGACGGAAAACGTTTTAATACATGATCCAGGAACATTCTGGCTCTCAGAAAAGCTTCGTCAGAAACAGCGTTCGCTCCGTACCCATCCCAGTCCGGTTCCCGGCTGTCTAGAAAGGCGTCTTGAAGATCTCGGACGGCATGTGCATGAAGAGTCTCTGCGCTTCGAAAGGATTGGAGAACTCTTTCGAGGGACTGGGCAAGCCTCGTGGCCTCATCACTGGTCGCCCGGCTCGGGCCGGCATCAAAACTGTCCGCGAAATATCGAAAGTTTGCTACGGTGCTCACTTGTACATCTCTACGACTTTTTCGGTAATACTTTCAAAAAAATAATCATTTTTGAGATCCCGCAGAATGCCGAAGCGATGAAGCGCGGCATCGGGATCTGCCAATCGAGACGTCTCCTCGAAAACGTCAATGTCCAGAATAATCGGAATTTGTCCAGGTGTGGCCCCGGAAGGTTGTATCGTCTGCGTGATGCGAGCTGCCACTCCAGTTCCCGGATCTAATATTTGGATCTGTGTAAGAAAGCCCGTCAACACCGCTCTGGTTCCCTTCAGATTGCGCGGGGGCGCAGTAAGGAAAGGGGTGAGATCCATGACTTCGGATTCCGGTAACAAAAGTCGGTTGATGTAGCGAACTGCGACGCGCGTGACCTCTTCCGGATGTCCAACCTCAAAATAAATTTGATAAAGGCGAGCCGCCTCTGAAAAGAACTGCTCCCAGTTTGTGTATGGAGCCAGATGACTGAAGGTAAAGCCATCCTTCTGAAATTGCGCTATGCGCTTTCCGTCGGAGCTCTCATAGCGGAAGCCGGTGAGTCCCTGGTGAACAATCTTGCTCTTGGGCGGGACACCGACCTCCGCTTGAAAGGTCAGTTGCATTTGGGTCAAGGGCTGAGGTTCCTTGTACTCGCGATCGAAACGTTCCCGCAGCCCGGCAAATACTTCAACATTGAACTCGGCAGGCATCCGAGTCCGTAAATCGATTACGGCTTCTACAAGTGGGGCGTTCGTGAGGTGTGTAGGTTGAGCCATTCGCGGTGACTACGAGCTTATCGATCGCGCCGGTCAGAGTCACTTTTTAGTTTTACCGCTTGGAGTGCTTCAGCAGGTCGGGGATCACGTAGCTTGAGTACGAAACTGCCGAGACGGTATGCTAGTCATAGGCAACGAATCGTAACCAAGTGGGCGCGCAGCTTCGCAAGTGGGCGCACAAAAGAGCGCCAGGAGGCCTGCTACCCCAAGTTTCGTCCCGTATTGCACCCTCATGTCACCCAACACACTTTGCAGCGCCATCGGAACGGCGTGGACACCGGAGAAACTTCGGCGCGAGCGATCATGTTCGGGACCTCACCCTACCGGGGTCTACGGAACCGCGTCAACGCCCCAACGATCCGCGCCGTTGTCCCACGTGAGGAATTCTGGTAGCTTCCGAACCGTGGGGCAGTATTTGGAAGTTTTTGGCGCAGCTAACCGACCGGAATTCAGGTTTTTAGACCTGTTGATTCCCTGGATTTTCGTGGTTTCAACGTTCGGCTTTTTGGCGGCGTGGCTGGTGGTCACGATCCTGGAGCGAACCGGTTTCACCCGGCACATCTGGCATCTTCCCCTTTTCTTCCTGGCCCTGGTCGTTCTGCTCAGTAGCATTATCGGATTGGTCTGTTTTCCATGAAGGCGCGTGTTTTCAATATCTTGGTAACTCTCGTCATCGTTTGTCTGGCCGTCTGGGCTGGCTGGAGTCTCTATCTGCGCTACCTTCAGGATCCCTGGACACGAGATGGCCAGGTTCGGGCCAACGTTGTCGGCATTGCACCCCGCGTGTCGGGTCCGATCATTCGCGTCATGGTCCGGGACAATCAGCCGGTCAAATTGGGAGACTTACTGTTTGAGATAGACCCAACCGATTATAACGCGCAATTAGACGTCGCCGCCGGACAGGTTCTGAACAGTGAGGCGAACTTGAAGCAGAGGCAGCAAGATCTCGATCGGCAAACCAACCTCTATAGAAATCATGTCGTCGCCGAACAGGATTTCCAGAACGCTCAGGACAATTTCTCGGCTGCCCAGGCTCAATTAGCCTCCGCAAAGGCAAATCTGGAGCTCGCAAGATTGAACCTCAGCTACACTAAAGTGTTTGCTCCAGTCAGCGGGTACGTCACCAACGTGAATACCAGCGATGGCACTTATGTCACCGCCGGCAAGCAATTGATGGCCTTGGTGGATGGGAGTTCGTTTTGGATCGCCGCTTACTTCAAAGAAACGCAACTGCCGCATATCGAAATCGGCCAGAAAGCCAGTGTCGCGATAATGGGTTATAAACAACCGTTTCAAGGTGTTGTCCGTAGCATCGGTTGGGGCATCTACGTTGAAGACGGATCTGGTAGTGATGCGACCAGTTTGCTGCCTTCGGTTAGCCAAACCGTCGATTGGGTTCGTCTTCCACAACGTTTCCCCGTCCGGCTCGAACCAGTAGGCGCACCGCCGGTTCCCCTGAGGATCGGTCAAACCGTATCCGTGGCCTTGACGCCGGAAGTTGAGCCCCCCCAGGTGCCTGTGCAAAAAGGCGTCGTTCAACCGTAGTGGGCTTGCTCATGGCCGCCCTGCTTTGGCTTTTACGATCCCAATACGGTCCCAACTGGAAGCGCGAAGCCTCGGACAAACTCCGGTCCGCTCATTCTGCGTTTGCCCTCGAGCTGAACCTCCAGCAACAGGAGTCCTCCTTCCCCACAGGCAACCAGGATGCCGCGATCTCCGACCCGCTGGGCGGCACCTGCTTCTCCAGAGACACGATGGATTGGCAAAGCACGATGGACCTTAAGTTTTTGCACCGCATTCTCATGGTTTCGGACCAGCGTAAAAGACCCGGGCCAAGGGTTCATCGCGCGAACCAGTCGGTCAAGATACCAACAATCCCGAGACCAATTGATCCGCCCGGCTTCCCGTTCAAGCTTAGCAGCGTAAGTCGCCTGTGATTCATCCTGCGGGATCCTCGGAGCTTTGCCGGCGAGAATCAGTTCCAATGCCGAAGAGAGCGCCTCCGGTCCGAGAGTAGCCAGGCGGTCGTGCAGTGATCCGCCAGTCTCCCGCCTCCGAAGAGCGATCGATCGGGTCAATAGGATGTCGCCGGTGTCCAGGCCTGCGGCCATATACATCACCGTTAGACCCGTGGATCGGTCGCCTTCCAAGATTGACGCCTGAATGGGCGCCGCACCGCGATGCCTGGGCAACAGGGACGCATGCAAGTTAAGACAAGCCAGAGTCGGCATCTCCAAAAGTTTTTTCGGCAGGATCTGACCGTAGGCCATCACCACGATCAGGTCCGGCGAAAGCTCCGCTATTTTGGCCAGTTCTTCGGCCGCCCGAACCTTCGCCGGTTGAAGGATCGGAAGCCCGAGCGCAGCCGCCCTTATTTTTGGTGGTGGGGGCGTCAAGGTCTGTGAGCGGCCGACCGGTTTGTCCGGCTGTGTCACCACCCCGACCAGTTCGGCCACCGAAGCGTCAGCCAGCCATTGCAACGTGGGCAGACCGATCTCGCCGCTGCCCATGAATATGACCCGAGGTCTTATCAAGCGTTAAAGGCCATCACAGCATCGTGCGTGCTCCAGATCACCCCCAGGACATCCTGGAGAACCTTCACAGGCGGTTGCAGCGCATCGATATTAGTCACCAGGCCCGAGTAAAACTGCAACACCGGCTTAGTTTCTTCCTCGTAAGTGGCAAGCCGTTTTCGGATCACTTCTTCGTTGGCATCGTCTAGCCGGTTGTCTTTGATGGCCCGTTTTCGCAGTCGACGAACCAACTCCTCGCGTTTCGGGCAGGAGAGATGGAATACCTGTTTTACCTCAATCAGGTTTTCCATCAGTTTCGCTTGAGAGACGTTCCTGGGAATGCCATCCAACACTAGAGCATCGATATCGGGTTTAAATTCTCCCTCAAGAACCTGCGCCTCAATTTTGTTTCTCCAAAGTTCAACCGTCAGGTCGTCCGGGACTAGCAATCCTTTACTGGAATAATCGATAAATTTCTGCCCCAGCGATGTTCGCAAATCGAGTGAACGGAAGACTTCGCCGCAAGCACAATGAAAAAATCGGGGCACAGTTCCCAGGACTTTGCCCTGTGTTCCTTTGCCGCTGCCAGGCGCGCCCATTAAAAGAAAGGTAATATAGCGATTCATACGGGGGGTGTTGCGAGGGGACAGATAGGAGCAGGGATAGCTGTGTCAGCGTGCAGGGTTCCGTTTATAAAACTATGATTGTCACAGATCGCCCGGGGGCGTCCTTTCAGGCACCCCGAAACTCCCGATGAACCGCCCGGAAGGCAAGAGCTTTTTTCAAGGCGCAGGAAGAGGGGGCAGGTACTTCAGTAAATATTGCGGATTCTGTGTGATCCTTCCTCCAGTTCTCGCACTAAAACCAACGGTCTTCCACCGCCGCCGCCTCATGGGACAATACCGCGCGGCTCTGGGAATGCTGATAGCAGCAAGCTCTTGACCACTTTCCAAGGCCACACCTAAGCGGTTTGGATCGCGGTATTTAGGAGACTGTGGCCGTCTACTGCACTTAATTTGGTTCTGACGCAACTTTGGTGCACTTGCGGGACCTGTGGCACGTTTGCGCTGTAGCCATAGCCAGCACTAACGTCTTCTACAAGGCCTTCCGGTGCAGAGCATTATGATGATCCTTTAGGTTACACCTCGGTCCTGTATTGGCCTGCCTCGGTGAGCTCGCGAGGTGCGCACCGTAGCACGACCGGCCAAGCGATCCAGCGAAGATCATTCGTGCGGTATGCTGTGCCCTCGGAGGCCGTCCTGGCCAGCGCTTGCTGACGACATGTACGCCGAAGTGAAAATCTGCGCTGAGAAACACACTCCGGATTGCACCAAAGTTGCGTCAGAACCAAATTAAATGAAAAGTCTACGTTTTAACTGAAATCGACACTTGCCGTTGTTTCAGCAGATTCTTTCGCAACTCCAACCATCATCACGCGTGCCAGCCCAAGGACCCGCAAAAAGTTCTTCGAATTTTTCACGGTCCCGATCCGCAACGCTAACACACGAGCTGCCTACTACCGGGCAATCCAACAGATTTTAGCCTGGGCTGAGCGCGCCGGGTATCAGGACCTCGAAGACATCGAACCGATCACGGTCGCCGCATATATCGAAATCTTACAACGCCGGGCCGCGCCGCCCACGGTCAAACAGCACATGGCGGCCATCCGAATGCTGTTTTCCTGGCTGACGGAAAAAGGAGTCCTGGCCATGAATCCGGCCCGGGAACAAGACCGAGAGATTTTCGCGGACCGAAGGCAAAACGCCGGCGTTTGTCGAAGGTGAAGTTCAGAAGCTTCTGGGCGTGATCGACGCATCCACGCACACGGGTCTCCGCGATCGCGCTCTGCTCGGCACCCTTGCCTACACTTTCGCCCGGATCGGCGCCGTCGTGAACCTGAAGGTCGAAGACTATTATCCCTCCGGAAAACGGTTTTTGCTTCGCTTTAAGGAAAAGGGTGGCAAAGAGAAAGAGCTTCCCGTGCACCACAAGTTGGAA
>DATHPI010000249.1:0-6104 GCA_035484035.1 Chthoniobacterales bacterium | reverse complement strand
CGATCCCAACGACGCACCAGACGCTCGGCCCATTGTTGATGACTGCATGAAGGCCGGTGTTTACCTCGTCACCCAATGGACGAGGCCAGCCGATTTACATCCCTGGGACCGCAATCCGTATTATGTCTGCTACATCACCTTCGATAATCTAAAGTATGGCGAAGCCACGGCCGATGCGTTGATCAAAGCAATCGGAGGATCTGGTGGCATCGTTGCTCTGGGCGGCATTCTCTCAAGCGATGCGGAAACCGGACGGCGCGCGGGACTTGAAAAAGCGTTAGCTGCAAACCCGAATGTCAAACTGCTGGATTTTCAAGTTGCTAATTGGAAATCGACTGAAGCATATACCATTGTCAGCGCATGGTTAACTCGTTTCGGCGATCAGATCAAAGGAATCTGGTGCGCCAACGATGACATGGCCAATGGCGCGCTCGAAGCTCTGCGAGCAGAAGGACTGGCCGGGAAAGTCCTGGTGACTGGTATTGATGGTATCAAATTGGCTGTTGAGGCAGTTCGCGCGGGCGAGATGGTCGCCACGGTATCTTGGGATCCCTATTGGCAAGGTAGTATGGGGCTATCCATCGGATACGGAGCGAAAACAGGAAAATTCGATCCCGCTAAAGAACCCAAAGAACATCGCGAGTTCTACGGAAAGGGTGTGCTGGTTACCAAAGACAATGTGGAGGAGTACTACAAGACTCACGTGGAGTCGGAACCAAAAATCGATTTCAATGATTACTGGGGTCGAGCCACCGGACAAGTCAGACAAACTTGAATTGATTTACGGATGCACTAGGCTCCGGTACGGCTCCATTGCTTCTTGCACATGCGCCAGTTGATCAATTGGTTGCAGGCGCGCTTCGCATAGGGTCGAAATACGTACTCCGTTTCCGATACGCTTCTGGTCTTCCTTCTATCTCCCAGGATCCCTTGACGGTATAACACCGATCCTGGACGGAAAACAGATGGGATTATTGGAAGGCTGCCAATGAACGCCATTTTATGTCAAACCAGATGCGAACCGCGATAGTCACCGGAGGCGGTAGCGGTATCGGCCGGGCTGTCGGCGTTGCGCTGTGCGCCGCCGGCTGGACCGTCGTCCTTGCCGGTCGAAAAGTGGAGACGCTGGAGCAGACCAGGCAACTCGCTCAAGGCTCTGGACTGATTGAGACGCATGTCGCCGACGTGACCGATGACGCTTCGGTCGAGCAACTCTTTGATGCTGTGGTCGAACGATACGGTCGCCTCGCACTCCTGTTCAACAATGCCGGAATTAACGTGCGCCCGGTACCTCTCGATCAACTCAGCACGGCAGAGCTTCGGTCGATCATCGCGACCAACCTTTTGGGCTCGTTTCTCTGCGCGCGCGCTGCCTTCCGCGTGATGAAAGCGCAAACCCCGCAAGGTGGCCGGATCATCAACAATGGCTCTGTTTCTGCCTATGCGCCCCGACCGAACTCGGCCCCGTATACCGCCACGAAACATGGTATCACCGGGTTAACCAAATCGCTGATACTGGACGGGCGGGAGTTCAACATTGCCTGCGGCCAGGTCGACATTGGGAACGCGACTACCGATCTGACGGCTCGTATGGAAACTGGGGCAATGCAGGCTAACGGAACAACGATGGCGGAGCCGCGTATTCCGGCAAAACTTGTTGCCGAGGCAGTTGTCCACCTGGCGAACCTGCCATTGGAAGCCAACATCCCATTTGTCACGATCATGGCCTCCGGCATGCCGCTTTATGGTCGAGGGTAAGCAGATGCGGCCAGTCTGCCCTGAATTCAGGCTTAGTGCATCGTCTCATAAGTAGGAGGCATACCGCCATCGGCCCTCCGGGTTGGCTTGAAAAGGGTTCGTCTGCGTTGTTGCTC
Organism: Chthoniobacterales bacterium; assembly: GCA_035484035.1. Taxonomy (GTDB): domain Bacteria; phylum Verrucomicrobiota; class Verrucomicrobiia; order Chthoniobacterales; family JAFAMB01; genus JAFAMB01. The sequence goes on along the minus strand of DATHPI010000249.1, from coordinate 4,230 downwards.
GTTCGTTACGTATCGCTCCGGATACGCTCCTCACGCGCGCCTAGCCGGACGATGGAAGTGAACTGACTTCCATCCGTCGGATCAAACCATTCTCAACAATGAAACGATGCCAACGGGTTCATCGGCCAGCACGGTTCCCGCCAAGTCGCTCACGACTTGATGCACTTCGACCAAGATTTGAACGCCCGCGGCCACTCCACGTCGGGGGTCATTAGGGCCAGGGCGGCGCGCTCTTAGTTAGTTAGTACCTTAAAGGGCAAGCGTATCTCATGCTGCTTTTAGGCTTGGATCAGGCCCTGACCGCGGGAATTGCAAAATAACAAGCTCAATAAAAAGCACGCCGCAAATGGGTGGAGTAAGGCTCCACCCTACGTTAGCATAGTGGTAAAAGTTACTTACGTGTAGAAAAAACCACTATTAAATTTTCCGTTGACACGGAAGGATGCGACGCGTCGAATTAGAACAAGAACAAGGGTCGGTAAGCGAAAAGGCACTTACACCACTAAACAAAGTTAGTTAAGAAAAGGATATTGAAATGGCACAGGCAGAAACCGAAATACTCACCCAGATGGTCTTTAGGGCAGGCCTGAGTCGGGCGATTGCCAGCATCGCCGAACTTGGTGTTGCCGATCAGATCGAACCAGGCTCTCCTCAAACTGTAGAATCGCTGGCCAAAGAGGCGGGAGCCCATGAGCGTTCGCTCTATCGAATATTACGTTTTCTAGCTAGCAACGGGATATTCAAAGAGAAAGGTAACCACTGCTTTGACCATACTCCACTTTCAATTTGTCTTAGAAGTGACGCCGAGGGTTCATTCCGTTCGGCCGCTCGGATCGGACATCGAATATCCTCTTTCTGGGATGGATTGCACCATTCTGCGATCACCGGCGAATCAGGGTTCACCAAGGTCTTCGGCCAACCACTGTTCAATTACCTAGGGACACATCCTGATGTTGCTCCTATCTTTGACGCGGCGATGGTCGCAATTCACGGTTACGAAACTCCTGCCATGCTGGATGCCTATGATTTTAGCTCTACCCACGTATTAGCTGATATTGGCGGCGGCAATGGATCAGTGATCGCTGCGACCTTGCAGCGGTATCCTAAACTTAAGGGTATCTTGTTTGAACTGGAGCATGTTATCGGACGAACACGTGAAAGTTTGAAGGCCTATGGCGTTGAGGATAGATGCTCTCTGATAGAAGGAAACTTTTTTGAGTCCCTGCCTAGTGGTGCAGATACCTATCTGTTTCGCCATATTATTCACGATTGGTCCGACGAGCAATCAGTTCTCATACTGAAAAACTGTCGGAAAGTAATCCGGGACCATGGAAGACTCTTAATCATTGAAACTGTCGTGCCAACCGGAAACGAACCCTCTTTAGCCAAAGATTTCGATATGGTTATGCTGGTTCTTCCCGGTGGCATTGAACGCACCGAAGAGGAGTACCGTGTTCTTCTAGAGGAGGCAGGGTTCCAACTCAGCTCTGTTACTCCGACAAGATCGGCGGTCAGTATTGTCGAAGGGAAGCCAATTTAAAGCGGTGTGGAGCGACCAAGTGGGGAGCGGGGGAGTGGTGGAGTGGTGGAGTGGTGGAGTGATGCCGGGTAGGGTGAGGCTCCGTCCGAACCGGGACGTGGAGTGATGGATGCGATTTTTCCGAGGATGCGCCCCTCAAGCTCAAGGGATCAGCCGTTCAGCGCGTAAGCGGTCGAACAGATCAAAAAAAGAAGCGGGTGTGGACTGGAACGCGCAGAAGCCGCGGATTCGGCTCTCGGTCATGTCGTTCACACATTCCACCGTGCGGCCCAGATCGCCGTCCGTATGCCACCAAGAGACAAGCTGGTTCACGTCCGGCTCCGCCAATCCATGCTTCGCAGCAAGTGCCCTCCAGCGTTGGGCGGCATCGTTCATTCGAGGCTCTAGCGGAACCGTTTTACTTGTCGGCGGTCCCTGCCATTGCACACCGAAATGCGCGGCGATCTGCGGCCAAAGCCAGCGCCAACGGAACAGATCGCCATTTGAAATGTTGTAGGCCCGCCCTTGAGCCTCTGGCGTGGTGGCGGCCCACGCCAGCTGCTGGGCGAGCATCCGCGCATCTGTGACATCGGTCAGCGCGTTCCATTGCTCATGCGAACCCGGAAAAATGAACGGCTCACCGCTCTCTCGACACAGCGCTGCATACACTGCGAGGGTCTGGCCCATATTCATCGCGTTGCCAGGCGCGTAGCCGATGATGGTGTGCGGGCGATGCACCGTCCACGCGAAGCCATGGGCGGCAGCTTCACGAAACAGCACATCCTCCTGGGTGTAGTAGAAGTTCAGTCCTGGCAATCGCGGCTGGTTTTCGCGGAATGGCGTTTCCGCCACGGTTTGGCCGTACGCCTCAAATGGGCCCAGGTAGTGCTTGGTTCCCGTCACGAGCGCCGCATGCTGCAGCGGCTTACCTCGCAGCGCGGCGAAAAGGTTCTCGATCATTGCTCCGTTTACCGCGACGTTCTCCGCTTCGGTCGGCTGCCTGAGCCAGGTGCAAAAGAAAACATGAGTTGGGGTAATACCGGCCAGCGCGGCAACCAAGGCGCTGCGCTCGCGTAGATCGGCAGCCAGCGGCGTTACACCTTCGGCCGAGGATGGCCTGCGCGCGAGCCCGTACACTGTCCAGCCTTGCTCCACCAGCAGAGTCGCCAAGTTGCCACCAACGATTCCTGTGCTGCCCGCAATCAACGCTATACGGCCTGTGGTCATGATTCTCCTCTCATGTTCAACAGCTGATGCTTCAGTTCTGTTTTAGCACGAGTTCTCGTTGATTTCATGAAAGAGCGTTTTGTTATGTTTCGCAATCGCGCTTTTCAGGCGTAAAGAATGTTCTTATGGAACTCGCTGTCTCATTTCGGTTCAACGATGGTACGAAGGTGCGCCGCTTTGGCTATGGCGCGATGCGTTTAACTGGGCAACCCGGTAACTTCGGGCCTTATGGAGCTTGGGACGAAGGGAAGAAAGTTCTGCGTCGTGCGCTTGAGCTTGGGATCAACTTCATTGATACGGCCAGAGCTTACGGACCCGGTTGGAACGAGCGACTCATTGCGGATGCTCTCTATCCCTATCCCGAAGGGCTCTTTATTGCCACCAAGGGTGGAGTGGTCAAAAAATCCGCCACGGAGCGTTATCTGGATGGTAGTCCGGACGGTCTGCGGCGGGACTGCGAAGAAAGCCTCAAAAACTTACGGGTAGAGTGCATCGATTTGTACCAACTTCACTGGGTCGATCCCGCAGTGCCGCTGAGTGAATCAGTACGGGGACTGGCTCGACTCCAGGAGGAAGGAAAAATTCGGTTGATCGGCCTCTCCAATATCACGGTCGAACAGCTGGAAGAGGCGCGGTCAATTGCCCAGATCGCTTCGGTGCAGAACCGGTACAGCGTGGGCGAGAGACAGGGCGATCCGATGGTGGATTGTTGCGTTCGCGAGGGGATTGCGTTCATTCCGTATGGCCCTTTGGGAGCGGACCCGATGAAACAAGGGACACCGCTCGCTTGGGCGGAAGGAGCTCTTGCCAACGTCGGCAAATCCCTTGGAGCGACTGCGACCCAAGTGGCCTTGAGTTGGCTGCTCCACCGGGCTCCAAATATTCTTTTGATCCCAGGGACAACTTCGATCGCGCACCTGACGGAAAATGTGGCGGCGTCGAAATTGAATCTTACGCAGGAGCAATTGCAGGAGCTGCAAGCGTGGCCGGGCCTACCCTGAAAAGCAAGGGTCCATCCACTGTCTTTGCCCCGACGAATGAAGCATTTGATAAGCTTCCTGAAGGCACTGTTGCCATGCTGGTAAAGCCGGAAAACAAACAGAAGCTAACCGGCATTTTAACCTATCATGTTGTTGCCGGAAAACTGACCGCTAAGAAGCTAAGCAAAGAGATTGAGGCGGGTGGTGGCCAGGTTAAACTAAAAACTGTCAATGGAGAGACTCTAATCGCTAAATCATTTGGCGATACAATTGAACTCGTTGATGCTAAAGGTGGTACTTCTAAAGTTACTATTGCCGACGTGGTTCAATCGAACGGGGTCATTCACGTCGTGGACACGGTTTTGATGCCGTAACTAGCTTAGTTCCTTTTAAAGAAACAACTGGGGCGGGGCGGCATTGATGGAATGCCGCCCGTTTCAATTAGAAATCAGCCTTCACTAACCAAGTTCGTTCCGCGCCAATCGGTGCTCGTCTATTTTACCG
>DATHPI010000248.1:0-28601 GCA_035484035.1 Chthoniobacterales bacterium | reverse complement strand
GGGATTGACTTAGGGTTTTTCCCGGAGGAGGGTCGGGTACTCACAAACTCATTGTTGATGGAAACACAACCGGCACATCTTCAGCATCTTTCCCAGCAGAAGCTGGCCGCGGAGGAGCGCGATCACCTGCGCGCCGACATTGTCCGGGAGAAGTTAAAGGGCTTCCCAAAACCAAATAAGAACAAGTTGTCGGGGGGACAAGCAGAGGGCCCGGCACCGGAAACGGAACGATGAATAATTTTACTCCACGCGCCCAACAAGTACTGGCACTCGCTCGCAAAGAGGCTGACCGGTTTAACCACAACTATGTAGGGACCGAACATCTTTTGCTCGGATTGATTAAACTTGGCCAAGGCGTCGCCGTGAACGTCCTGCAAAAGATGGGCCTCGATTTAGAGACAGTACGGATGGAAGTCGAAAAGCATGTCGGCTCCCATCCCGAGACGAAGATGGTCGGGAACATCCCGTATACTCCTCGAGTCAAAAAGGTATTGGCCCTCGCCGGTAAGGAAGCCAAAGCTCTCAATCATTCTTACGTTGGCACGGAACATATCTTGCTGGGACTCTTGCGTGAAGGGGAAGGCGTCGCGGCTCGAGTTTTAAAGAGCCTGGAAGTTGATATCGAACGAACTCGGAACGAAATTCTTAAAGAATTGGACCCAAATTTTACACCGCCTGAAAGCGAAGCTGAGTCTCCGCAAGAAGGCAATAAAAAAGATGTTAAGACGCCCGCCTTGCGCGCGTTCGGCCGTGATTTGACCGAACTGGCGAAGAAGGGCGAGCTGGATCCGGTAATCGGTCGCAAAAATGAGATCGAGCGCGTGATCCAGATACTCTGCCGGCGCACGAAAAACAACCCAGTGCTTCTCGGGGAAGCAGGCGTTGGAAAAACGGCGATCGTCGAAGGGTTGGCACAGGAGATCGGAACCGGAAACGTGCCCGAACTGCTGCGCGACAAGCGCGTCATCACCTTGGATCTCGCCCTGATGGTGGCCGGTACGAAATACCGAGGCCAGTTTGAAGAGCGCATTAAAGCGGTCATGGATGAGATTCGGCGCTCGAAAAATGTGATCCTCTTCATTGATGAGTTGCACACCATCGTCGGTGCCGGCTCTGCGGAAGGCGCGATGGACGCCTCCAATATTATCAAGCCTGCACTGAGCCGTGGCGAACTGCAGTGTGTCGGAGCGACGACACTGAATGAATATCGCAAGTATATCGAGAAAGATGCGGCCCTCGAACGCCGGTTCCAGACAGTGAAGGTCGAGGCGCCTTCAGTCGAAGAGGCTGTCCAGATCTTGAGAGGGTTACGTCCGAAGTACGAGGCGCATCACAAGGCTCGACTCACGGACGAGGCCTTGGATGCCGCAGTCCGGTTGTCGGACCGCTATCTGACAGGGCGTTTCCTGCCAGATAAGGCGATCGATGTAATGGACGAAGCCGGTGCACGGTCGCGCATCAACGCCATGACCAGACCTCCGGACGTCAAGGAGATCGAGAAAGAAATCGAAACGATCCGCGCAGATAAAGAGGCAGCTATCAAAGCGCAGGATTTCGAGAAGGCGGCAGCGCTTCGCGATTCGGAAAAACAGGCCAAAGATAAACTGGAACGCATTCTGACCGAATGGCGTGAGCAGCGTGAAGAGCGCGAAGTGGTTGTCACCGCTGACGACATCATGCACATCGTCTCCAGATGGACCGGTGTACCGCTCAGTCGGATGGAGCAGAAAGAAGCCCAAAAGCTCCTGAAGATGGAAGAAGAACTCAGGACCCGGGTGATCGGTCAGGACGAAGCAGTAGTGGCCATCAGCAAGGCGTTACGGCGGTCGCGGGCCGATTTGAAGGACCCGCGTCGGCCTATCGGTTCGTTCATCTTTTTGGGTCCTACCGGGGTAGGTAAGACCTTCCTGGCGCGCTCGCTCGCAGAGTTCATGTTTGGCGACGGAGACGCCCTCATCCAGATCGACATGTCCGAGTACATGGAGAAGTTCACCGCGTCACGCCTGATCGGTTCGCCGCCAGGTTACGTGGGATACGAGGAAGGTGGTCAGTTATCGGAAGCAGTCCGGCGCCGCCCCTATTCTGTGGTTCTTTTCGACGAGGTAGAAAAAGCGCATCCGGACGTGATGCATCTTCTTCTGCAGATACTGGAAGAAGGCAAAATCACCGATAGTCTCGGGCGGAAGATCGACTTTCGTAATACGATTATCATTATGACCTCGAACGTGGGCGCGGAATTGATCAAGCGCCAGAGCGCTTTGGGCTTTGGAGCGATCTCCGGACACGAGTCGTATGAACAGATGCGCGATAAGATCCTTGAAGAATCGAAGCGAACGTTCAAGCCGGAGTTTTTGAATCGGCTGGACGATATGATCGTCTTCCACACGCTGGGGCGCCCTGACCTGGCTAACATTGTGAACCTTGAAGTGGCAAAGGTGGTCGGACGAATCGGGGCAAAGGCCATCAAGGTGGTTCTAAGTCCATCTGCGGTGGAATTCCTCATCGATAAGGGATACGATCCGACCTACGGCGCGCGACCGATGCGTCGAGCCGTTGAGAAATTCCTGGAGGATCCTCTCGCTGAAGAGCTCTTGCGCGGGAATATCAAAGCGGGTGACACGCTCGAAGTGAAAGGGGCCGTTGAAAAGTTGGACTTTAAAGTGATACAGCCTGAGCATAGTCAAGCTGCGACTGCTTAGTAAGCGAAGCGTCCCCCGCTTTGCCTGTTAAGCGAGGTAAGCGAAGCGTTCTGGCTTTGCCTGTTAAGCGAGGTAAGCTAAACGTCCCCGCTTTGCCTGTTAAGGAGGTAAGTGAAGCGTCCCCGCTTTGCCTCTTAAGCGAGGTAAGCGAAGCATCCTGGCTTTGCTTAGTTTTGAAAAAGCAAAGCGAGACGCTTTGCATACTTACCATTTGCAAATCGGTCGCTTCCATTGCGAGTGTGACGCATGATGTGGAAGCTCCGGAAGCGCTCGGTCAATCTGAGCCGTTCGGGTCTCATCATGGGGGTCTTGAATGTCACGCCTGACTCCTTTTCAGACGGCGGCCTGTTTGTCGACGCGGAAGCCGCGTTTCGGCATGCAGAGCGGATGGTGCAGGAAGGAGCAGCAATCCTGGACGTCGGCGGAGAATCGTCTCGACCTGGATCTGAACCTGTGGGGCTCGAAGAGGAGCTCCGACGTGTCATTCCGATCATCCGCCGAATCCGAGTCCGATTTCCGGACCTATTTTTGTCCATCGACACCTACAAGGCAGAAACCGCTCGCCAAGCCTTGGCGGCGGGCGCAGATATTATCAATGACATCTCGGCGCTCAGGGCCGATCGGGCGATGATCGAAGTTCTGCAACAGTCGGACGCCGGTGTCATCCTGATGCATATGCGCGGGACACCAAAGACGATGCAAGTCGATCCTCACTACGAAAATGTGGTCGGCGAGGTGTTCGACTTTCTCCGTCAGCGGCGAGACAAGCTCGTCCTGGACGGCGTTGATCGTGCCCGAATCGCCATTGATCCGGGTTTCGGATTCGGCAAGCGCGTTCAGCACAACATGGAGCTGATTCGTCGACTCGACCAATTCGTGGAACTTGGCCAACCCATCGTCGTCGGAATTTCCAAAAAATCGATGATTGCCCACCTGCTAGGCGATCGGAAGTTGCAATTGGAAGACCGAATGTGGCCAACTGTCGCTTTGACTAGCTTACTCCGGGAAAAAGGCGGTCACATTTTCCGGGTCCATGACGTGCGCCCGAATCTTGAAGCGCTGCGGATGACAGAAGCCATCCTGTCCGATGTTTAAAGGAATCATAGATCTGTTGCTGAATTATTGGAATGCCGCGATCGAAATTCTCCTTTTAGCGGCGGCGATCTACTATGGCTACCTTTATTTTCGCGGGACGCGGGGCGCCAAAGTCCTGACCGGTCTCGCCATCCTTTTCATCACCTTGACGCTGGTCTCGCAGATTCTCAATCTGACGGTTATCAGCTGGCTGTTAAGAAGTTTGACTGCCTTCCTGGCTATCGCTTTGGTGGTAATCTTTCAACCGGAGCTGCGCCGGGCTCTGGCGGAGCTTGGCAGCAGCCAGTTTTTCTCGTCGGCAACCCAAAAAAAGGAAACGATCGAGGTCATTACGGAAGCTGTCTTTGAACTCGCCAGCAGACAGATCGGGGCGTTGCTGGCGATAGAACGAGATACCGCAATCCGAACCTTTGCCGAGAGCGGGGTGAATATTGATTGCGACATGTCGCAGGAACTCCTAATTACGATCTTTTTTCCGAAGACACCCCTTCACGATGGTGGCGTGATTATTCGGAACGATCGGATCATTGCCGCTGCCTGCGTTTTCCCAGTCAGTCAGCGAGAGGACCTCGACCGCACCTTGGGCCTCCGGCATCGGGCTGCTCTCGGCGTCACAGAAGAATCAGATGCTATTGCGGTCGTCGTGTCGGAAGAGACGGGGAACATTTCGATCTGCCACCGAGGAAAAATAGAACGCGGATTTAAATCGGGACAGTTCGAGAAACGTTTGTCCGAGCTCCTGCTGCGGGAAAGCGACCATTCAAACAACGCGGATAACACTCTGCCGGAACCGGATACCACCCCTTGATTCAATGAAACGGCTTTTCCTCGAGAACTGGCGGGCCAAATTGATGGCCTTGATTGTAGCCACCGCGGTTTGGTACCTGATCAAGAAGAACGTCGACGTTGCGCCTGATCGCTGGGGACTGGAACATCGGGGCACCGCGCTGGCCCCGGGACACCGCTGAAACGGCTCTGAACCATTCGAAAACCCACAACTTCCAGGTTGATCTTCCAGCTGACCATCACGAACGTGACCGGTGTCAGATAAACTCTTTGGTACCGATGGCGTACGCGGAATTGCGAATAGTGAGCTGATCACCGCCAACTCGGCTCTGAGACTAGCTCAAGCAGCTGTGCGCGTATTGGTCCGGGAGACGAACTGCGCCACCGTCGTTATCGGGAGGGACACCCGCGCATCCGGAGAAATGCTCGAATCGGCGATTGCCGCCGGGCTTGCTTCCAATGGGGTGAATGTTTTGCTCGCAGGCGTTGTTCCCACTCCTGCGGTCGCCTATTTGACAACCAAGTATTGCGCATCCTTTGGCGTCGTGATCTCCGCATCGCACAATCCTTTTCAGGACAATGGAATCAAATTTTTCGGTGCGAACGGTTACAAGCTGAGCGACGAATCCGAATCCGCCATTGAGTCGGAATACTTCCGACCCGGGCCCTACCAGCCTCCAACAGGAAAGTCGATTGGCCGGATTCGGCGGATGAAGCAAGCAGTCGAAGATTATGCCGTGTTCGCTGCTTCCACTGTCCCGAAAGATTTCTCGCTGAAGGGCGTTAAAGTCGCGGTCGATACCGCCAACGGCGCAGCGTACCAGACAACCCCCATGGTACTGACTATGCTCGGAGCTGCGGTCGAGCTGATCTCCGGAAGTCCGGATGGTTTCAATATCAACGCAGATTGTGGAAGCATCTATCCTGCAACGCTCTCTCGCCTGGTTCAAGAATCGGATGCTGCATTCGGGATTGCCCACGACGGAGACGCTGATCGTCTCTTGTTCTGTGACGAACATGGAATCCCATTGGATGGCGACGAGCTACTGGCCATTGCTGCCCTCGATTTATTGACGCGAAATCAGCTGCAAAAAAACACCCTCGTTGCCACGGTGATGAGCAATTTCGGACTGGACGAGACTCTGCACCAACATGGCGGCAAGGTATTCCGGACCGAGGTAGGCGACCGATTTGTCATCGATGCTTTGGTCCAACAGCACTTGAACCTGGGAGGAGAACAGAGCGGTCACCTGGTCTTTCGGGATTTCACCACGACCGGAGACGGACTGATCGCCGCACTCCAGATAATCGCAGTCATGTCAGGCACCGGCAAACCGCTGAGCGAACTTCGCCGGGCCTTGAACAAATTTCCGCAACTTCTGTGTAACATCACGGTCGGGGAAAAACTCCCCTTTGAAGGATTCGCTCTTTTAATGGACCGATTGCGCGAGGCCGAATCAGCACTGAAAGGAAAAGGGCGAGTCATGCTCCGGTACTCTGGCACCGAACCCAAAGCGAGGTTGCTTCTCGAGGGACCAGACGCGGATGAACTCCACCAACTCGCGGAAGCAATCGTCGAGGAGTTGGCAAATAACCTCGGCGCGTGAACTATTTGGTGACAGGAACAGATACCGGCGTCGGCAAAACGTTTGTCACCTGCGGCCTGCTTCGATTCTCCCGATCCAAAGGGATCGATTCCGTCGGAATGAAACCGATCTGCACCGGCGATCACAACGATGTGCGCCAACTCCTTGAAGCGTCCGGTTCTTGCGAACCCGAACATCTCATCAATCCAGTCTGGTACCGGACACCCGTCGCACCGTATTCCGCGTCGATCATCGAGGATCGCCTGATTGATCTCGGCTCCATTCGCGATGCGTTCGAGCGTCTGGCGAGCCGACATTCCAGCATTCTAGTCGAAGGCGCGGGTGGCGTCGCCGTTCCAATTCTGGCTCACTACGACTTTCGCGATCTTGCGCGAGACCTGCGCTTGAATGTGATCATCGTCGCTGCCAATCGCCTGGGCGTTCTGAATCACACCCGACTTACCGTAGAGGCTATTCGGGCGGCCGGTCTCAGATGTTCTTTGATTGCGATGAATTCTCTGCAGGCCGATTCCGATATTTCCCAGGCGACCAATCTGAGCGTTCTCGAGAGTCTCGTGGATGTACCGGTTCTCCCCATCGAACACAACCAGGATCAGTTTGAGGATCTGACCAGGCACCTCTGGTAGCCTTTTCGATTCGCCGATGCACCGGCGCGCTTCCAATCTGTTTTCACGCTGACATACCGCGCCTTCGGTAGAATAAATTTTCTCAGCTCAACCTCAAGGCGCTCCATCGGAAAACGCGCCATCAAGGCGTCGCCAATCTCCGACACCAGTTTTTCGATCAAATGCGCCTCAGTGGTCTGCACGATTTTTTCGACTTCAGCGGCAACCTCGCCATAGTCGATGGTTTTCTCAAGTTGATCATTCAGCACCGCAAAGGTGGTCTCGATCTGGAAACGCAAGGAAACAAGCATCCTCTGCGGAGTTTCTCGTTCAATTTCAGGTACTCCAATTCTGCCGCTGACCTCCAAATCGTTGATCTCGATCCATTCGCTGGAACAAATTTGTTGGCTGGTTTCCAAGATTCGCCTAAGAGTCGCTAGGGTGCGGAGAATGTTTGCGATCATCACCCGATGCGAAAGCGGAGCTCCTTGATCAACCTGCCGCCAAATCGTTTTTTCAACTTACTCAAAATCAGCGGTTTCCACTGTCTATCGAGCTCGTATAACACCGTCGGCTGCAGAACATTCACCACTAGCAGCCCTTGATGCAGCCTGACAGGTCGCGAATGCCGTGCAAAAAACTCGCCGACAATTTCCGACCAGGCTGAGAAAATTTCCTCCTCACGCAGACGCGCTTCCAATCCCAGTGCGGGCGCAAGTTGGACTAGAACCTCGCGAATTGACAGCATCCGATCCGCCTTTTCCTCGGGCTGAGGGAGGCCGCGCCACTCTTGAATCACCCGTTTACGAATCGATTGCGGCGTCATAAAAAAAGAGAGCTCGCAAACGAGAGCAAACTATCCCAGGTAGATCGCAACACTCGCCCGTTCTCAGGCGGTTCGACTAACCGCCATCGCTGCCAATGGCCTCTACGGGGCACCCCTCCATGGCCTCTTTGCACAGAGCTTCCTCGTCCGGGCTTTCCGGCTGTTTATGGACATAGGAATGGCCGCCGTCATCGTTGCGCGTAAAATTCGCGGGTGCCGTCTCACGGCATAGATCGCAATCAATGCATTGATCATCCACGTAAAATTGCCCAGCCACATTCTGCGGATACTTATTTGCAACGTCAGCCATAACTTACTTTAATAATCGCTTTAGCGGTCCCAAACGTCGTCCCCATCCGTCCTGTTCAATGGCCGCCAATCTAACGAATCGAACCAAGACTGCAAGTCACGGATCACTTCCCGACTCTGAAGTTCTCGGCTTTGAGATTTATAAATGTCTCTGAGCATCGTCCTCTCCCACGAAAAACGCAAAGGCCAAAAGAAAACGTGTCGGCGGGTCGGCGTAAGGGCGTGTCGGCGTAGAAGAACTTCGATCGTCTCTCTCCCCTCGTTTCTCCTCAGGTCGCAGTAGGTCCGTCTTGCTCACGCTCTCGCCCAGACGCCGACACGCCCCTACGCTGACACGCTCTGCACCCGCCGACACGCCCCACGCCGACACGCCGACACGTTTCTGCCGCCGCTGGACAGCCAGCCGAGTAGAAGTAAGATTTCGTATGACCGACAGGCCTGCGTTACGTCCGAAAGAAGGTTGGCATGTTCTGCATCTGTTTTACCGGGTCGAGTTCGGCCAATGGCAGGTGCTGACTTCCGAGGAAAGACTCGCCACGAAGACAAAACTGTCCGCCTTGGTGCAGGAGATACGATCACTTCCTTCCACCCAGATTTTGACTTTCAGCATCGTCTCCCCAAAGGCGGACGTCGGGTTCATGCTATTGACCGACGATCTGCACACCGCTAACCAAATTGAAAAAAAGCTGACCGTATCGCTCGGACCCGATGTGTTGACCCCTGTTTTCAGTTTCTATTCTCTGACAGAGCGAAGCGAATACACCATCTGTGAAGAGGATTACGCTGCCTCGTTGGTCGCCGAAAAGGGTCTCTCCAACGGGACACCGGAGTTCACTGAGGCAATGACCGAGTTTCGGCAGCGGATGCAAAAATATCTCCAGGATCGCCTTTATCCTAACATGCCGGACTGGCCTGTCTTTTGCTTCTACCCGATGACAAAACGGAGAGACGCCTCCCAGAACTGGTACGTTCTTCCTTTTGACAAGCGAAAAGAACTGATGCTCGGACACGGCCGCATTGGGCGCCAGTATGCAGGGCGAGTTCGCCAGCTCATCACCGGAGCCACTGGTTTGGACGATGCCGAATGGGGTGTCACTTTGTTTGCCAACGACATTTTTGAAATCAAATCGATCGTCTATGAGATGAGATTCGATCCTGTGAGCGCTCAATACGCCGATTTTGGGGAGTTTTATGTTGGCCTCCAGCTGCCACTCGACGATTTGTTTCGTAGAATCCAGTTGTAAATGGAAACCACAACGATCAACCAACCTGCAGTAAGGGAAAAATTGCGCGAATTACGGACGATCCTGAGCGGCACCGGTCCCCTTCTGGTTGCCTATTCCGGAGGTGTCGACAGCACATTTCTCTTAGCGGAAGCAGCCGGGGTCCTCAGTGACCGCGCTCTGGGCGTCATTGCAGACAGCCCGAGTTTGCCTCGCTCCACGCTGGCGGAGGCGCTGGCGAATGCCAAAAGCTTTGGCGCCCAAGTGGAAGTGATTTCCACGGCGGAACTGGACGATCCACGGTACATCAGCAACCCAGTCAACCGGTGTTACTTCTGCAAACTGGAGCTTTTCACCAGAATGCACAGGATGGCTGGCGATCGCGGATTCAGCACTCTAGCTTACGGAGAAAATGCAGATGACGCTCAGCAAATCAGACCCGGCTCCGGCGCTGCCCGCGAGTTCCGCGTTCTTGCTCCCCTTCGCGTGGCCGGGCTGACGAAGGCTGAAATTCGCCAACTCTCGCGGGAACGGCATCTCCCGACTGCCGAAATGCCGGCCCAACCTTGCTTGAGTTCGAGGATTCCTTACGGCACGGCGGTGACGACGAACGCCCTGAGGATGATTGAGCAGGCCGAGGAATATGTGCGGTCCCGTGGGTTTAGGATCTTCCGGGTTCGCTATCTCGAGGAACCGGGGCGTTCCCCAGTCGCAAAACTTCAGCTTGATCCAATGGAGATGTGTCAGTTACCTCCCCTGGAAGCACAGATCCGGGACGCACTTCGCGCAATCGGGTTTCGCGATTTGGCCATAGATCCGGATGGTTATCAGGCGCCCGGCGGGGTTCGCCGCCTCGGTTAGGAGCGAGATGAAGTTTCGATCCTTCGCTCACCACCCAAGCTGTCCAGTAATATTTACTTTGATCCAGCCGCCTCTTTGAGTTATTGCTCACTTCCCCTGTTCCAAAGGCAAGACCTTCGTCAAGGGGTCAGTATGCATCCGATGATTTCAACAATCTTTTTCCTAGCTCAACAAACAGTCCCCGGTGGTGCCGCTCCCCAACCTGATCTGCTGCAGACGCTTCTGCCTTTTCTTTTCATGGGAGTCATCTTCTATTTTCTGCTGATTCGTCCGCAGCAGAAACGGCAGAAACAGCATCAGCAATTGATGGCTAACCTCAAAACCGGCGATCGGGTCGTCACCAGCAGCGGCATTCATGGTTTGATCGCCAATGTCAAAGAAACCACTTTTCTTCTGAAAGTTGCCGACAACGTTAAGATTGAGATCGACAAAAGCGCGGTCGCTGGAGTCGAAAAGACAGCGGAGCCCAAGTCAGCCATTTCCGAAGCAAAGCCAGCCTCCTAGCAGTTCGCCATGAACGCGACGTTGACCTTCTTTTTCGGACTCTTCGTTCTTTTTCTTTTCGCCTGGTATTTTTTGACCGACAAGGAGAAGACCAAACGTTGGCTGGGCACGACCCTGACCCTGCTGCTTTGCGCTTTTTCCATCGACGCGTTTTTACCGTTCGAGCAGAAAATTCATCTCGGACTGGATTTGCAGGGCGGCACCTCCTTTTTAGTTCGGCTGGTTCCGCCGGTTCTCGAAGAGGGGGGTGCGGCGCGACCGATCACACCCGAAATGCAGGAGCAGGCGGTCGAGGTTATCCGGAAACGGGTAGATGAATTCGGTGTCAGCGAACCGGTGATCACCAAGCAAGGAACCGACCACATCCTGGTCCAGATCCCCGGATTGAACACGGCGCAAGTCGAAACTGCACGGCAGCAATTGCAGCGAGTCGCGAAACTCGAGTTCAGGCTTGTCCATTCAAATAGTGATCAACTGGTGCGGCAGATTACAGCCGGCACCGCGTTTACACCGCCGGGCTACGTCATTCTCACCTCCATTGAGCGCCGAAATGGACAACCCGAAAAGTTGCTGGTCAAGCGAAGGCCCGAACTCACCGGACAGGACGTGGCAGGCGCCCGGCCGGTTTTCGAGCAGCGAGGCTATGAAGTTTCTCTGCGACTGACCCACGCCGGCGCAGAAGCGTTCCGGCGCGTCACGCGAGACAACATCAACAATCGCTTGGCCATCGTTCTCGACAACGAAGTGGTTTCGGCGCCGAACATCCAAAGTGAAATTCCAAATGGTGAAGCGGTTATCACTGGGAATTTTACGGCCGAAGAGGCTAAGAACCTCGCTAGTGTGATGGAGAACCCGCTCCAGACGCCGGTTGCAATCGATGAAACCAGGACCGTTTCGGCGACCTTGGGCAAGGACTCGATTTTCCGTGGAATCGCGGCGGGGTTGGCGGGCTTGGCGGCTACGCTGGTTTTCGTTCTCGTTTATTATCGGGCCGCAGGTGTGGTCGCCTTTATCGGACTGGCAGTGAACGGGATTCTTTTATTTGGCGCCATGTCGCTCTTTGGATTCGTCCTCACGCTGCCTGGAATCGCCGGTATCATCTTGACGATCGGGATGGCGATCGACGCCAATGTGCTCATCTATGAACGATTGAGAGAAGAACTTGAGCACGGGAAGAGCCTCAAACCGGCCATCGAAACGGCCTATCGCAAAGCCTTTAGCGCCATCGTCGATTCGAACCTGACAACCCTCCTGAAGGTTGCAATTCTGTTCTGGCTGGGCTCAGGACCAGTCAAAGGATTCGCCATCACGCTGACCATCGGCATTATTGCCTCCATGTTTTCGGCGCTGCTGGTGACCCGAAACGTCTTCGGGTGGGCGCTTAAGCTCGGCTGGTTGAAGCGCATTTCCATGCTGCACCTGATCAAATCGAAAAGCTTCGACTTTTTAGGTAAATGGCGCGCCGCCTTGATCGCATCGCTCATTTTTCTGGTGGCGTCGATGGCCGCATTCGGGCTGCGAGGCAGCAAGATGTTCAATATCGATTTCACTGGCGGCGATTTTCTGCTCGTGAAATCGTCAACGGAGCTTCCAGAGGCCGACATTCGCGCGGCACTTGGAAAGATCGGATTTGGGGGCGCCGTAATCCAACAGGAGGCGAGCGAGCAGCAAAAACAGATCTCGCATTTTATTTCGGTTCGATCACCGTTTGGCAGCGCGGAAAAGATCGTGCACCAATTAGAGCAAAGCTTTCCCAAAGCCGGTCTGACCGTTGAGCGCTCGGAGGGAGTCGGCCCGATCATGGGAGCACAACTGGCCACCACTTCTTTATTTGCCCTTGGCATCGCAATCCTTGGCATCCTGCTCTACGTCACCATTCGATTTGAATTTTCGTTTGCGATTGGAACGATCGTGGCCATGCTCCATGACTTGGTGATCACGCTCGGCATTTTTGTGCTGACCGGGCGCGAGTTCTCGCTGGTCATGGTCGGGGCTATTTTGACGGTGGCCGGCTATTCCATCAACGACAAGATCGTTGTCTTCGATCGAATCCGCGAGGGACTGCGTTCAGGTCGAAAGGGCTCTATTCAATATCTGATGAATGCCAGCATCAACGAGACGTTGAGTCGAACAATTCTGACCAGCGGTGTGACATTGTTGTGTATGCTTTCGCTCCTCATCTTCGGCGGCCCAGTCCTGGCTGATTTCGCGTTTACTAACGTCGTGGGAGTGATCGTCGGCACCTATTCGTCGATCTTTATCGCGGCGCCGATCGTTCTCTGGTGGTCGAATTTGCACAAAGGAAATCTACGGCGCGAAGTCGCCAAGCCGCAGGAATCAGGCGCAAAAGGAAAACAGGTCGCAGCGAAGTAACGACAGAGGCGGTTGCCACCCGGCGCCGCCGCTCCTGACACCCGGTTCTGCTGCCTGAGAATAAACAGATGCATTAACCGGTCAAACGGTCCATAATCCCATTCGCCATGTCGACTATCAAGGATGTAGCTGCCTTGGCGGGAGTCTCCTACACGACCGTCTCCCACGTGATCAATCATACACGGCCGGTGAGCGATAAGGTGCGCGGCGAAGTGGAGGCTGCAATCCGACGCTTGAATTATGTTCCCAGCGTTGTTGCACGATCACTGAAGCAGCAATCCACCTTTACGATTGGGCTGCTCGTCTCCAATTGTTCCAATCCTTTTTTCGCAGAACTGGCGCAGGGGATTGAAGACATTTGTTATCGCGCTGGTTACACGGTGATTTTGTGCAACTCAGACGACCAGCCCGAACGCCAGCAGACCTATCTCCGCGTCTTGATCGAGAAACGGATAGACGGACTCATTATCTGTTCAGCAGGCGATGACCTTGGGCTGGCTGAGCATTTGCGCGAAGCCAAGATACCGGTAATCATTGTCGACCGGGCAGTCAAAGGAGTGTCCTCCGATCTTGTACAGATCGATCACTTGAAAGGAGGCTATCTGGCCACCCGGCACCTGCTCGAACACAAGCACAAGTCGATCGGGTGTATCGCCGGACCCGCCACGACCAGCGTGAGTGCCGAGCGCCTGAACGGATATCGAAAGGCTCTCGCGGAAGCAGGCGCACCTTTTCGATCTGAATGGGTGGTGATGGGAGATTTTACCGCGGAAGGTGGTTACAAGGCTGCGCGAATATTGCTGAAAAGATCGGAAATTACCGCCGTATTTGCCAGCAACGATCTGATGGGCATCGGCCTGCTACGATTTGCCGCTGAACACGGCATTCGCGTCCCGCATCAATTGTCGGTCATCGGGTTTGACGGCATTGACCTTGGCCGCTACATCTATCCGGCTCTGACCACTGTCGGCCAATCGATTCGCCAGGAAGGTGAGGTCGTCGCGGGAGCCCTCCTCGAACGCATCCGCAAAGGGGGCGAGGGTCGGTTGCGCAAGATCTTGATGAGTCCGGAGCTGACGGTACGCGAATCCACCAAAGCCGCGGCACCGTTTACTCTAAGCCGGCATGAATGACACGCATCGCGATATTCGCTCCTCGAACCGCTTTTCTGATTCTGGAACTGGCTCCGGTTAACATTTGCAGCGATTCGAGAACGCTGATGCGCACAAAGGGAGAAGCGAAAGAGGAAATCTTTCATCCTCCTTCGCTGCTCCAGTACTTAAATTGTGCAAGTGCAGGTCACTCATTCGACCTATGTTACGATCATTGCCAGAAAATACAGTGGCTAGGGAGCTTTGGCGGAGACTTCATTTGAGGATGGGCCGCTGACCCCTGCGTTGTTGTAAGCGGTCACAACAAAGAAATACGTGGATCCGCTTTTCTGCATAGGGATCGTTACAGAAGTGGCGTTCCCAAGATCGGTGACCTGTGTGTAGTTGCCGCTGGAGAATCCCGTACTCAATTTGTAGCCGACCGCGTTGGTGGCAGGATTGGTCGTTGCGGTTTCGGCACTCCAACTTAACGAGACGCTGCTTGGAGGAGCAGGCGAGGTACTGGGTGTCGACCCCGGAGTTGGAGTTGTTATTGGCGTCGGAGTTGGTGTCGGTGTCGGAGTTAGTGTTGGTGTCGTTGTAGGAGTAGCCGTAGGTATGGGCGTCGGTGTCGTTTTAGGAGGACCGGTAGGTGTGGGCGTCGGGGTTGGTGCCGCTGAACTCGCCGTGCGGAAAGTCGCCGCTTGCGCTATCCATGGGCCCGCACTGGAAAGAGGCGCTGCGGCGCTGTAGGAACCGGCCGCTGTCAGCGTGCGATCCTCGACGATGTCTCCGTCATTGGTCAGCAATCGCTGGGTGAAACCGGCGCCCGGGCCGGTCGTACTGGTCCACACGGTATTGGCGCCCACCAATAGATCCGTGGCGTTCTTGGTGATCAGGGTACCACTGCTGGTCGTTGCACTGCTGCCCGTCGCGGCGGCACTGACTTCAAGCGGGCTAACCTGATCAACACCGCAATACTCCACGATGCGAAGGTCCACGTAGTTTGCTGCAGCGTTAAGGTTGACTGTGACAACGTTAGCACCTGCCGCGGCAGGCAAAACGTTCTTGGCGTAATAAATCGATTGCGAGAAGGCGGGCGGACCCGTGAGCACCGTCGGCCCCACCGCCAGCTGATAAACATTCCCTTTAGAGTCGGCGACTGAACTAACCTGCGACGTCGAGCCGTTCCATCCCACGATGACCACATTGAGATCCCCTGCGCCTTGCGCGATCGTATAGGGTACCGTCACTGATGCCAACGGCGATTGCGGTGTCGCATTGTTCCCTTGGACATAGGCAAGGGCTACCGGCGTTGGCGTTGGAGTAGGAGTTGCCGTCGGTGAAGGCGTCGATGCAGGAGAACCTGCCGCGCGGAACGCTACCATCTGCATGATCCACGCGCCGGAAGTGTTGAGGTTGGCCGAGGCACTATAGGAACCGACCGCTGTCACCACCCGATCTTCCACGATGTCGCCGTCACTGGTAATCATTCGCTGAATGAATCCACTGCCGGGACTGCCGGTCACAGTCCATATGATATTCGCACCCACCAACAGATCCAGAGCGTTCTTGGTTATCACCGCGCCGCTACCAGACGTCACACTGTTGCCGGTGGCGCCCACAACGACATCCACGGGAGTGACCGGGTCAATGCCGCTATACTCCATAATCCGCACGTCCGGATAGCCCGCTGCCTTGGTGAACGTCAAGGTCACCGTATTCGCGCCGGCGGTGGCGGCAGAAATGTTCTTTGCGTAGTAAATCGATTGCGATAAAGCGGGCGAGTCCGTTAGCACTGTCGGACCAACGGCCAGCTGATAGATGTTGCCTTCGGAGTCGGTGAGTGAAAGGACCTGCGCGCTGGCGTCATTCCACCCAACCACGACCACATTGAGATTTCCAACGGTCTGAGAGCTCTCGAAGGGTACCGTCACTTGGGACTGAGGCGTGCTCGGCGTCGAGGAATTGCTCTGAACAAAATTGGGGGGCGCCGCCAGAGCGCCGCAAGCCAAGAACAGAGTTCCCAAGCCTGCCAGGATGGCCAATTTAGCTGGACACCGGCCTGGAGGGGGGAAGGGTTTGAGGTCGGGATTAGTAAAGAGGAGCGAGAGCATGAAGTGATAATATTCATAAAAATCATAATTACAACTATCTAATGAGGTTTATAATGTTTACCATATGCCCATCGTGCGACAGGTCACGTTTCCGGTGCGATTTGGCAAAAAGAACCACAAACCCGAAAAAGCCGGCAACCTTCAACGCGACCTGCCGCAGATGGAATCAACAGCAATTCGAATTCTTTGCGCCTTCCAATTGGTTTTGTTGGCTCAGATCGCCTTTTCCCCAATTTCTTCCGTTCGAATCCGGATTGCTTCGTCGATGCTAGAGACAAAGATCTTTCCATCCCCAACCGCACCCGTTTTCGCGGCTTTGATAATCGCGCTCACTGCGGCTTCAACGAGGGTGTCGGCAACAATCGCCAAGACCATTATTTTCGGGACGAAATCGACGGTGTATTCGCTTCCCCGATAAATCTCTGTATGACCCTTCTGTCTTCCGAAGCCCTTTACATCGATCGTAGTCATCCCTTGCAGACCGAGTTCGGTAAGTGCGTCTTTGACTTCCTCAACTTTGAAAGGTTTAATGATCGCTTCAATTTTTTTCATGCCCTGTATTTGGTCGAGATTAGTCCGGTTTAAATGATGTAGGCTTCCTCACCGTGTTCTGAGATGTCCAAGCCTGTCGATTCCACTTCAGGACTTGCACGCAGACCCATCACCCCTTTGAGAGCCAGGGCAATGACCGCCGTGGCCACGCACGCCAGAACGATGGTCAAAGCCACCGCGGTCAATTGCGACCGGAAAAGCGAAGCCAGCAAATCATCTTTTAAGTTAGTGTTCACCTCTTTGGTGGCCAGAAGACCGGTCAAGATGGCGCCCATGGTTCCGCCGACCGCGTGAACCCCGAAGGTATCCAGGGCATCATCGTATTTGAGTCTCGGCTTCATCAAGGAGACAGTCATATAAGGAATCGCCCCGGCCAGAACCCCGATAATCACGGCCCCGGTGGCATTGACGAATCCGCAGGCGGGAGTGATAACGACCAAACCGGCGACAGCGCCGCTGCAGTAACCGAGCACACTTGCTTTGCCACGAAAGATCTTCTCGATGAGCGCCCAGGTGAGCGAGGCAATCGCTGTTGCCAAGGTCGTTGCCATAAAGGCATTGGACGAAATGACATCCGCCGCGACCGCACTTCCAGCGTTGAACCCGTACCAACCCACCCAGAGCATTCCAGTTCCGATCATGCAGAGCACCATGCTGTGAGGAGGCATCGGTTCTTTGTTAAATCCCAATCTCGGTCCGAGAATCAGGCAGAGAATCAAGGCACTCCAGCCGGAGGTCATGTGGACAACCGTCCCGCCGGCGAAATCGATCGCTTTGATGGCGGAGGTGGGATTCCAGATTCCATTCATGAAGCCTGTAATCCCCCACACCATATGGGCCATCGGAAAATAAACGATGAACATCCAAAGACCGATGAAAGTCATGATGGCCCAATACTTCATTCGTTCGGCAATCGCGCCAATAATCAGGGCAGGCGTAATGATCGCAAACATTAACTGATACATCGCGTAGACATTTTGCGAGACCCAGTAGCCGTAGTCGGCATTCGGGACGGAATTGACGCCTTGCAGGAAGAAATATTCGGAACCTCCAAAAAATGGGTTATTAAAATTTTTGCCGAAAACCAGGCTGTAGCCAAAGGCCCACCACAGCAAAGTGACGAGACCGGTCGTTCCCAGACACTGGGCGAGCACCGAGAGAACATTTTTTTTACGGACGAGCCCGCCGTAAAAGAGGGCGAGCCCCGGCAAGGTCATAAAAAGGACGAGCGCCGAGCTGGTCATCATCCACCCATTATGCCCGGGACCTGGGGTACCGACTGTTGCCATGGTGAGGTCCTTGGGGATGTTGCCATCCTTGTCCTTCAGCGGCGCGGTGGGATCACCGTTCGTGATGTAGGCTTCCAGTCCCGCCACCCGTTGTTCCAAGGTGGGCGTCGGGGATGCCGCCGGGGTGGCGCTCTGCGCGTGCAAGGTGCTTCCGAGCATCGCCCAGGAAAGGCAGGATACCACCCCTGTTAGTGTAAATCTCCGCAATAGTCTGGTCATCGAATCTGAGGTAGGGTTAAGAATACATCTCCCGGATTGGGATTCGGTTTAGTTGGGGCCCTCAGCGAATCTCCCACATGGAAGGTCGTCTGGGCGCTTCCCGCCTGAGCAATACGCATGCCATGCATTAACAAAGCCCACTTAAATCGGATGAATCGTAGGGAACCTAGGCCAAGCTCCGCCTGAGCCCCGGACGGAGTTGGAAACTGGACTGGCGGCGCCACTGGAGTCTCTTTTTCGGATAAAAAATGAAAAACAAAACAGACTGAGCAGTTTGTTGTAACTTTCCATTTTACTCGTTTCTAGCGCACACCGTTACGACCCGTTAATGAATTGTCAGGACTGAGCTCAGATGGTGTAGTCAGTCGTTGAAAAAAGGGCGGGGCATGCGCTAAGGTCCCCTCTGACCAGCTATGAATGAAGAGAAGAAACGAGTTGTTATTGTCGACGATCACCCACTATTTCGCGACCGGCTGGCTCAGCTAATCAATCACGAGGCTGATATGCAAGTTTGCGGAGAATCCGAAACTGCGGAGCAGGCGATCCAGTTGATACGAAGACTGACGCCCGATCTAGTCATTGCTGATATCACCCTGAAAGGATCGAGTGGACTGGAACTAATTAAAGGAATCAGGGCGCTTTCCATTGGAATACCGGTCCTCGTACTCTCCATGCACGACGAATCGCTCTATGCGGAGCGAGCCCTTCGCGCGGGCGCCACTGGATATATCACCAAGAATCAAGCTGCCGATGAAGTGTTAGCGGCGATCCGGCGGGTTTTGACTGGAGAAATCTATCTTTCGGACAAAATGACTTCTGTCTTTTTACGAAGTCTGGCAACAGCAGGAGCCAAGAGCATCCCGCGACCTGTCGATCGCTTGGCAGACCGAGAACTGGAAGTTCTGGAATTGATCGGGCGCGGCAATACGACGCGCCAGATCGCGGACAAACTTAAACTCGGAGCCGCCACGGTGGACACTTACCGGGCGAGGATTAAGGAGAAAATGAATTTCCGGAACGCCACTGAGCTGCAGCACTTTGCTATCCGCTGGGTCCGCGAGCAGGAGTAGCAGTGGATCGGATCCGTACCTTCCTGCGGAGACTGTCCCAACTTCAGCTTTTTGCTGGGGTCTGCGCGCTCGCGGTCCTGGTCGGCTCGATCGACTACCTCACCGGATACGACGTCACGATTTACCCTTTTTATTCCATACCGATTTTGATCATGGTCTGGTTCGGCGACATGAAGCTCGCTGTCGTCCTCTCTGTCTTGAGTACCGTGGCCTGGTGGTGGGCCGACCAGGCCGCCGGCCATCACTATAGTACAGAGTGGCTACGGGTCTGGGAGGCGATCATGCGCTTTTTGTATTTCAGCCTGGTCATGTTCGCCGGTTGGGCGTTCAAGAAGCAGCGGGACAACATTCGCGCCCGTCTGGAGCTGCTCGAGCGGGCTCAGCAACTGGAACAGGAGATCATCACCATCAGTGAACGGGAGCAACAGCGCATCGGACGGGATCTCCATGACGAGGTTTGTCAATATCTCGCAGCAATTGGATTTACGGCGTCCATGCTCAAGCAAAAGCTGGAGGCTCGATCGGACACGCTGGCCCAGACCGCAGGAGACATCGCCTCCCTGCTTCAGGATGCCGCGATGCGTACACGCGACCTGGCCCGGGGCCTCTCGCCCGTCGATCATGATGAAGGGGGTCTGGAATCGGCCTTGGAAGAGTTGGCCTCCACCACTTCGCGGTTAGCTGAAATTTCCTGTTCGGTCATTTTTCAAGAGACTGTCCCGATCATGGACAATATCCAAGCGATCCATCTTTTTCGGATCGCCCAGGAAGCTCTCAGCAACGCGCTGAAACATGGTCATGCCAAGGCAGTCGTGATTGCCCTCGAAGCAAGTGACGGCACCTGTTCGTTGCGGGTAAGCGATAACGGCATCGGATTCCAACCTTCGTCAAGTGAACGCAAAGGAATGGGGCTCAGCATCATGCGGTATCGTGCCCAAACGATTGCTGGGAGACTTGAGATTCAGCCGAATTCACCCACGGGGACGGTCGTCGTTTGCACTATCGACAAAAAAGCGTCACCAACTCCGGCGTTATTTCGTGAATCGTAGCGCTCATTCCCCTATTCCCCGGCGTGCCGGCCGGTCTCCATCAGACCATTGGCCGGAATTTTCCAACTAGCTCGCATAAGCGTCGCGTAATTTGACCCAGCGAACAATGTTCAACGGTACAGATCAATTCCTCGAAGACGTTACCTTTCTGCTCGACGACCCGCGATAGTCGATCAAGACAACGTTCCGATTCTTGGGCATGCCGCTCCTCAAAATCCAGCAACCGATCCCGTTGAAGTTGCTTCCTCTCCTTGGGCGTTCGGGTCATGTGGACCTCAGGCCACGCTCCGTCCGGATCGTGGTATCGGTTCAGACCGATCACCGGCCGGATGCCGTCATAGATCTGGCGCTCCAACAAGTGGCCGGACGCCTGAATCTGACTTCGCTGGTACCGTCGTTCCACCGCGCCGATGACCCCGCCTTGAAGCTCGATTTCGCGGAACTCTTCCAGGATCGCCTCTTCCACGGCCTTACCAACCATCTTCATGCCAGGCGACCCCTGCAGGGTGTTCATCATATGTTTAAACAACCCGCTCTCCTCGAGTAGAATCGCCTGCGCGTGGGCCGCGTACCGGGCGTATTCCTCACTCGGCGTCGTGAAAGGCTCATCCGCCGAATTGCTATGGCAGGAATTCGTCGCGTTCATGCAGGCCAACATCAGCTCGAGCGCCGTTCGCGTCAGGTTATTGCGCCAGTCGGCTGCGATCAGTGAACGGCCGCTCGTCTGCGTGTGAAGCTTCAGGATCTGCGCCCGTTTATCCGCTCCGAAAACGTCGCGCATCCCGATCGCCCAGATTTTCCGGCAGACCCGCGCGAGCGCGACATATTCGATGTCCAGCGCGCAATCCAAAAAAAACGACAAGCGCGGCCCAAAGATCCGGACGTCCATGCCGCGATGTCGAAAATAATCTACATACGCGAAACCGTTCGAGAGTGTGTACGCAGCCTGCTGAACCGGTGTCGCGCCGGCTTCAGCGATATGATATCCGCTGATTGAGATCGGATACCATTTTGGCATCTGTCGAGAACAATAATCGATCATGTCCGCCAGAAAGCGGAGAGAAGGTTCGATGGGAAAAATCAACTCGTTTTGAGCCTGAATCTCTTTCAGTACGTCGGCTTGGATCGTTCCTCGCAACTTACTGCCGACATCCATTCCAAAACGCCGTTTGGCCGCGGCCAGGTACATAGCCAAGAGAATCGGAGCCGGCCCGGAAATCGTCATAGAAACTGAGACGTCGGCCTGATCGAGCGCAAATCCGTCGTACAACCGCTCCATATCTTCAACGGTGTCGATCGCCACTCCGCCCTCGCCAATCTTACCAAAGACGCCATCCGCACCGGCGCCCACCCCGTAGAGCGTCGGACCATCAAACGCCGTGCTTAACCGTTTGCTCCGCTGATTACGGGACAGATAATGAAACCGTGAGTTGGTGTCCTCAGCCAGACCCAACCCCGCAAACAGCCGCGTCGGTTCTTCGCTCCCCGCTTTGTCGCCGTTCGGTCGTTTTCCGTCGCCTGTTGATCCCGCTGACACCGGTTCCAGGTACTGCTCCGGATAGGCAGCGGTCAAAAAAGGGAACTCCCCGGGCAATCCTTCATCCCACATGAACCGTGCAATTTCTCCGGCCTCATCGAGATCCGGCAAGGCCAGACGCGGCAGGCGTAATCCGGTCGGTGTGACGGTGGTGCCAATTTTATCCTTCGCCTCTTGCCATTTTTGGAGCACCCCTTCGCGATAATCACGCTCGCTGCGAACCTTTTCGACATGCTCCGAACTGGATCGCCGGTAATTTTCGACAGCAACAACAACTTGATTTAAGAAGGAGTTCACATTCAGGAGTCAGGAGTTGCAGGAGTTCAGGAGTTGCAGAATGCGTGAAGCGTCCGTTTGAATACAGCAATCCAAACAGGAAGACACTGCCAGGCAGTCCTTCTCACAAGCTGTCCAAAGTAAGTACAAGCGGTAGAAGAATTCTGCAACTCCTGAACTCCTGAACTCCTGGCTCCTGACTCCTGCTTCAGAATAACCATTCGAACAGCTGATCCACGCCGGTATCGCCGTGGAGGTTAGCCTGGGTTCGGAGTAAGCTCTGCCCTTTTTGATTGGTTCGAATTCTGTATTCAATTTCGGCAAGGGCAGTTCGGGATCCCTGCAGATCGGATTTGTTGACTACGATGGCGTCCGCTGCGTCGATCATCGCGATTTTCTGAAGCTGAAGCCGGCTCCCATAATCGGGCGGCATGACCAGGACCGCCTTGTCCACGGCCAGCCTATCCATTCCAAAAGGGATCGCTTCCTGGCCGGTTCCTACTGTCTCGACCAGAATTAG
Organism: Chthoniobacterales bacterium; assembly: GCA_035484035.1. Classification (GTDB taxonomy): domain Bacteria; phylum Verrucomicrobiota; class Verrucomicrobiia; order Chthoniobacterales; family JAFAMB01; genus JAFAMB01. The sequence goes on along the minus strand of DATHPI010000248.1, from coordinate 5,993 downwards.
TTCAAACAGCCCGCTCCCGGCGAGAATCTCCAGGCATCGGTCGGTCGAGAGACTGAGCCCTCCTGCTTGCCCTCGCGTGGCCAGACTCCTCATGAAAACGCGGTCATTCTGCGAATAAATCATGGTTGCTCTGTCCCCCAGCAACGCTCCCGAACCGATCATACTCGGATCATGCGATAAAATCGCAACACGCTGGTTATCCGGATGAGAGCGTAGAAACCGATAAACCAATTCGTCGATCAGAGTGGTTTTTCCGGCCCCTCCGGGGCCGGTCAAGCCGATCACTTTTGTCTTGCGACCCGGTTTGTGACCGCCGGCGGACTGGTCTGGTGCTCCTGAAACGCACCCGCCTCCGCGTTCTGCCAAGGTTAATTCGCGCGCCAGGAAGTGGTCGGTATCCCGAAGGGATCGATCATACGGCAACTGAGCCACATCGCTGTAGTGGGTTCTCAAGTAAGTCAGCATTTCCCCAAGCGACGTTCCCGCGAAGAATATTCGATCCACTCCTCGCTCACGCATGATGACGGCATCTTCCTGAGTGATCGTTCCGCCGCCTCCGCCAAAAACTTTGATCACCGGCGCAAGACGATGCCGAGACAACCCTTGGACGACTTCCTCGAAAAACTCAATGTGACCGCCGTTGTAACTCGAGATACCGATCGCCACCACATCTTCTTGCAAAGCAGCCCGCGCGATGTCCTCTGCCGAACGATTGTACCCGAGATAAACCACTTCAATGCCATGACGAATAAATTCCAGATTGATCGTGTTAATGGCACTATCGTGACCGTCACAAATCGGGACCGCTGTCAGAATCCGAATCATTTGAAGAAGGAGTTCAGGAGTTGCAGGAGTTCAGGAGACGGGAATGCGGAAGAACGACGCCTCTCAAATTCTGCAACTCCTGAACTCCTGCAACTCCTGAACTCCTTCTTTCAATCCTCTACCACTGCATCCGGCAGGTTATTTCGCCCTACCGCGCTCGGCGGAAAATGCGCGGCCAGGAGGGTGGCCACCTTTTCGACTCCATGGACAATCGCCTCCGTAAAGTCACCATGCTTAAGACTCGGCTCCATCACCTCAACGACTTCCCGCCAGAAATCGTCTCCGCATTGGGCGTGCACCCCGGTATCACCGACCACCGCAAATTGATGGGACGCCGGAGCGATAAAAATCAGGACGGCGTTCCGCAATGGCGTACGCCTCATTTTCAACTTTGTGAAGCAATGACCGGCCTCCTGGAGCGCACGGTCGATTTTTCTCCGGCTAATATAAACACGAATTTCACCGCTCGTTCGTCTTTCGCCTGCGGCAATCGCCGCCACAATTCTGTCGTGGTCGACAGCCTTGAGGAAATGATGAGGTTTCATGCGGAATCTCTATGGAAATCACCAACCGCCACTCGCACCGCCGCCGCCGCTGTCTCCACCTCCACCGGAGAATCCTCCGTCTCCTCCGCCCCCGCCTCCACCACCCCCGCCGCCGCCTCCTCCACCAATCCACCAGACCCCTCCGGATCCGCGTGACCCTGAACCGGTAAGGACCGTTCCCCGACGCGCAGCTCGAAACAACGACAACCCGATGAATCCGAAAACAACCAGAAGAATGATCCCGTCCATCATACTTTCCTGGCCCCTGCGAGCCTCGGCACGAGCCTGAGCTACGGTCCGGCTCGTCCCTTTGTATTCCCCACGCGTCGCCGCAATCATCGCATCGACAGCCGCCGTCACGCCACCGCCGAAATCACCGGCCTGAAAACGAGGTACCATCTGATCGGAAATAATCCGTTTGCAGATTGCATCCGGGAGCGCGCCTTCCAGCCCATAACCGGTCTGAATTCGCATTTTCCTGTCTTTAACAAACACGAAGAGTATCGCCCCGTTATTCCGACCCGCTTGGCCTGGTTTCCACGCACGGAAGGCGTCCTGGGTGAAATCCTCGATCGATGCGCCCTCAGGAAGGCTTGGGTAAATGACAACCAGAATCTGATTCGAGGTCTGGCGCTCAAAATCTTGCAGCTTCTGCTCAAGCTGTTGCGCCGTTTGCGAATCAACCAGCGAGGCATAATCATTAAAGTATAGGGCAGGTTTGGCCGGGATGTCGGCTGCAATCGCCTGAATCAACAGCAGGCCGAAGGCGACCAGGAGTGAAACACGAATCAAGAATTCAGCGGTCAGTTTCTTCATGGGCGATACCCGTGTGATCTGCGTTCAGAATCCGGTCGTAACCAGGAATTGCCCGCGCCACAGTGGCTACCCAAAATCTAAGCTCGTTGTGCCCCCTGCGCCAGCGCGACCGCTCATTTCGGACTGGGACTTGGGCTGAACGATGGGAAGTTCACGCTCGGGGCCGCCTCGGCACCCGCCGCGCTCTGGAAATAGGGCTTGGGTTGGAACCCGAACCATCCGGCATAGATCGCCGTTGGAAATGAGCGCACTTGTACGTTGTAGCCCTGCGCGGTGTTATTGAAATCACGACGCGCTACTGCGATTCGATTCTCTGTCCCCTCGATCTGAGCCTGCAAATCCCGGAAGTTGTTGTTTGCTCTCAACTGGGGATAGTTCTCGCTCACCGCCAGCAGACGACCCAAGGTGCCGGTCACGGCGTTTTGCGCCTGCTCGAATTGTCGAAGTTGCTCAGGGTCTGTCGGGGCCTTGGACGGATCGATCGTCACCTTGGTGGCATTCGCCCGCGCATTAACGACGTCGGTCAGTGTCGATTTCTCGAAATTGGCCGCTCCCTCAACCGTTCGTACCAAGTTGGGAATCAGATCCGCTCGACGCTGGTACTGCGTCTGCACTTGCGCCCAGGACCCATCCACCGCGGCTGAAGATCGTACCAATCCGTTATATCCGCCCGCGATCGCTAAGCCCAAAACGACCACCGCAAGAACCAGGACCCCTAAACAACCGACACCAAAAACGACCGCTTTATTCATGATATTAGCCGCAGTATCCATCGCGTGGGTCGCTGAAAACGCAAGCTCGTTTCATCGACCTCGCCATCGTGGTCCTCCTCGTCCCCTCGTGCTCGTGCTCGTGCTCGTGGTCGTGGTCGTCGTCGTCGTCGTCGTGGTCGAGGAATCGAGGACGAGGACGAGGACGACGGCGATAACGGGAGGACGAGCACGAGGACGAGTACGAGCACGAGCACGACCAGGGTGGTGCGACCAGGGCTCTAATGAACATCCGGAGACCCCCTCTAAGGATTTTTGCTTGATCGATTGACGCTCCGAAAAACCCCGGCTACTATTTATCCCTCGTTCGAAAAAGCATTCGTAAGATCAGAATTTTTATGCCCGAAGTAATTGTAAGAAAAGGTGAGCCGATCGACAGAGCGCTCAAAAGGCTGAAAAACAAGCTCGACGCCGAGGGCATTATGGAAGAGGTCCGTCGTTTGCGCGCTTTTGAGACGCCTTCCCAGAAAGTGCGCCGGAAGGCAAAACTGGCCGCCAAACGTGGAAAGCTGAAGTTTCGATTTAACCCGTAATTTCCCGATATAGGTGACTTACCGAACTCCACCCCTCAAGGTGGAGTTTTTTGTTTTCAAAGAATGGCGATTTTACGGCGAACGGATGCTTCTCCCGGCCAACTCCGGAGTGCGTCGAGTCTCGCTTCGGCTGCCGGTGATTTTTGTGGCGTATTCGCCCGCTCACATCACGATGTTGTATCTTAGGCATTGATCTGCACATCCTGTAGGATATAATCGCCGGATATTTCATGAACGAATTTACCAGTGAGTAGTTGGTGAAACGAATCAAGGCCCGGGAAGCTTATGCGTTGGATCTCGAACTCAACAAAGGCGCTACTGAGGAAAGTCGCGACAAGCATTTTGCCCGCCCTTCTAGGAGTGGGTGCAATCTATCTGATTTTATCCAACGGCTTCACCAGAAGGACTATTGAGTCTTCTAAAGCCGCGTCGGATATCCACGCCGCACCTGTGGTTAAGGATACGCAAGACGCATCGGCCGGCGACAACGACAGGACGAACGCGACAGCGGGGCTCCCCGGTCAGGATCCTCACGAAGCCACCTTCGCAAAAAGCTCCGTCCAAGCTCTCACCCCTGCACCTGTTCCTGCTCCGGCTCTTACCCCTGCACCGGCACCCAAAGGTTTCGCGACCGACAGCGAATTTCTCGCAACACAGCAACCGGCTGCAGTGGCCCAGCCATCGCCCTCCCCGTCGCAACAATCGACTCTCGCTGAGCAACCGGCGAATGATCTCAATAAATCAGAGAGGCAGCCGGGAGAGATCAAGCGCAAGAGCCTCGAGAGAAAACGACTCGCTGCTGAGCGCAATCGGGCTCGCTTGGAAAAAATGTACCAGGACCACCGCATCTCGAGCGATGCCTACAAAAAAGGCGAGGAGAAGTACAAAAGCGAAATCGAAGAATATCGTAGCGCGGTCAATGCTGGCAAAGCGCCGAGAAGTGATTCTTAAGAAACAGATCGGATGGTCAGCCTTCCGTTGCACAGAGTTTCAACACCGCTGCCACCAGACCTTCCACATCGTATCGTGAGGCCTCAATATCCACCGACAGGCCATGTTTCCGCATCGTTTCGGAGGTGACGGGCCCAATGCTTGCCGTTTTCATTTTCGACGGCCACGGAAGCTTAAGCGCCAGAAAATTCTCCACCGTCGACGAACTGGTAAAGGTTATCAGATCCGCTTCCTCCTCTCGAAATCTTTCCAGAGCGCCTGACGTATCCGCGGTTTCCGGGACCGTCCGATAGGCGATCGCCTCGTCCACGATTGCCCCGAGCTCCGCAAGTCTCTTCGGCAAAATCTCCCGGGCCCCAAGAGCTCTCACCACCAGGATCTTCAAATTTTCAACGCTGCCCAATTTCACAAGCCCATCGATGATGGCCTCGGCAACAAATTTCTCGGGCTGCAGATCGACAGCCAGATGGAGATCTTTGATCCGCTGCGCGGTGGCCGGTCCGATCGTCGCAATCTTCACATTGCCGATACTACGTGCGTCATCATAGAGGCGGTAGAACATATCAAAAAAGGCATCCACGCCATTGACGCTCGTAAAAATCAACCAGTCGTATTGGAATGCATCGCGAACCAACTCACCGAAATCCATCAGATTTTCCGGCGGTTCGATGCGGATCGTGGGGATCTCGTACACGTCGGCCCCGAGCGCCCTAAGTTTCGCGCTCAAAGCACTGGCCTGCTTCCGGGTGCGCGTCACGACAATTCGTCGACCAAAAAGCGGACGTGTCTCGAACCAGCGCAGTTTGTCCCGCATTTCAACCACCTGGCCAAAGACTGCAATTGCCGGCGGTTCAAATCCCGCCGACGCCGCGACGATCGATTCAAGCTTCCCAATCAGCGTTTCCTGGCGTGCAGTTGTGCCCCACCGGATCAGGGCGACAGGAAGCTGACTGTCCGCCCCGCTTGCCAAGAGCTTCGGAACAATCGACGCCAGGCGTTCCATCCCCATCAGCATAACCAAAGTCCCCTTACTGCCCACGAGCGCCCGGTAATCGATCGCCGTCTCGCCTTTCGCCGGATCTTCATGACCGGTAAAGACCGTGAATGAGGAAGCGAATTCCCGATGAGTCAACGGTATGCCCGCATAAGCGGGGACTGCGATGGCAGAACTTACGCCCGGCACAATTTCGAATCGCAGATGCGCTTCGGCCAGCGCCTCGGCCTCTTCACCCCCTCTTCCGAAAACGAATGGATCCCCTCCTTTCAACCGTACCACCCGCTTACCTTCCTTGGTCCTATCCACCAGAAATTGGGTGATCGCCTCCTGCCGTAAGGTGTGTTGCCCGGATTTTTTCCCGGCATAGACAATTTCAGCATTCGCCGGGGCCCATTTGAGAACCTCGGGGTTGCAAAGATAGTCGTACACCACGACCTCCGCTTGTTCGACGGCTTCTCTCGCGCGCAAGGTCATGAGTCCAAGATCGCCCGGTCCGGCTCCGGCTAGAATGCAAAGTCCTTTACTTTCCTTTTTCATAAATCCTCTCCAAAAGTGC
>DATHPI010000247.1:0-14535 GCA_035484035.1 Chthoniobacterales bacterium | reverse complement strand
AACTTCGATCGCGCACCTGACGGAAAATGTGGCGGCGTCGAAATTGAATCTTACGCAGGAGCAATTGCAGGAGCTGCAAGCGTGGCCGGGCCTACCCTGAAAAGCAAGGGTCCATCCACTGTCTTTGGAGAGACTCTAATCGCTAAAGCATTTGGCGATTCAGCCTTTACTAACCAAGTTCGTTCCGGCGCCAATCGGTGCTCGTCTATTTTACCGATCTGTCCCCTTCACATGCTCCCGCAGGCCAGATCAATGTTGCATGATACAGCTTGGATGATGGCCGCCGCTTCCTGGTAATTGGAAGAAGTCTTCCGCAAAAAGCGTTTTCTGCCTGAGGACCGTGTCACTCCGGGAGTCTGGTGCGGTTTTCGCCTTGAACAACTAATACGTGGTTGATTCGCTGGTGCTCTTGGATGATGGATTCGTCGCGTACCCTGCACGCCAAATCCCTATGACTGAACAACCTTCTTTATCCGAGTATCTCGTAATTTCCCGTGGACAATGGGACGAGACCTTTTCGCCCGGTGAAATACAGAATGCCATCGACCAATTCTATATCTGGTTGGAGCGACTGGTGAGCGAGGGAAAAATGAAGCGTGGGCAACGGCTCACGCTTGAAGGCAAAACCGTCGCGCGGCAAAACGCAATCACCGACGGCCCTTTCGGCGAATCCAAAGAAGTTATCGGCGGCTTCTGGTCCGTTTTCGCGCACAACCTGGACGAAGCCGCTCAGATGGCTAAAGACAACCCCTGTCTAAACTATGGTCTGGTCATCGAAATCAGGCCCATCGACCCGCAGCGTGCGACGCCCGAAAATACCCGACCCTCGTGAGTCGGTGAGGCTCCGACCTGCTTCTTGAAGGAACGCCAGACGGTCAGCCTTCAACGGTGCGCCGCCGCTTCCCTGGTATGTGGGAAAAAATCAGGGTTAAGCTCCCTTCGCCATCCGTCACATGGCCTTGATGCTGAGAGGCAAACCCACCGCACCCGCGTAGAACACCAGTAAATCGACTGGTTGGCTCGTAGTGTATCCGCGATGAACCGTAGCAACAGACTCTGCTAGAGCCTGCCCCGCAGAAAATGTCTTCCGCTTCCGTGTTCCCCTGATTTCCAAGGTAATTTGCCCGGAAGCAACATAGGCGGCGCTAATCATCGGGTGTTCATGCCAGTCCAGGGCAGTATTCGGGGGGATTCTGATTTTGAGGATTGTTATCTGTGGTTGGCCGGTCACATAATGAGAGTATTTATTTCCAGCCCAGGACCGAGTTGTCTGGAGGAGTTGAGATACCGCGACATGAGGATCCCCAGCCGCCGCAGGCGCTGCAGCGATCATCCAGAGCAAGAACGAAGTCACAATCACTTCAAGTAAGTTGCTTTTCATCACACGACACTAGCCTATTTCTGATCGATTTGTGACACGACGCACTGCGTTTCAGTCTTTCCGCCTTTTCGAGTTCTTATCCTCAAGCGCTGGGCCGTCCCGCGCCGCGAGTTGGGCTTCCAACTCAGCGATGCGGGCTTTCAACGGCGCGGCATACTTTTCCACTTCCGCGGCGGTGAATCGCGGGGTGATGTATTGCGGGCAATTCCAGTCGTAAGAAATAACCTGAATGAGGAACAATCTTTCCACCCTGCCGCGGAGCGATTCCGGGGCGAGTTGATCGACCAGCTCGGGATGCTCGCGTGCGTCGAGAACCCGAGCGTGACCGAGCAGCTTAAGCCGGGTCCGGTGGGGGTAGTCCATCATGAAAATGGCCACCCGATCGGTGACCTCAAGGTTGCCCGTGCTCACAAGCTGGCGATTACCCTTGAGATCCGCAAAGCCGATCAGATTCGGTCCCAGCACCTTGACGAAGCCGGGTGGCCCCCCACGGTGCTGCAAGTAGGGCCATCCTGTCTCGCTGACCGTCGCCATGTAGAAGCTGTCGCGCGAGGCAATAAAATAAGCTTCGCTGTCGGTGAGTGGGTCGGTTTCGGGTACACTTGCAATGGCTTGATGCCTCCCGAAGTATTTGTCCTGAGCCTGCTGCACGGCGGGCGTGAGCACGAGTTGCATGTATTTGTCGGCCATGGCGAGTATTCTCTCGAGAGGTGATCTTATCTGGTCCAGGTCCTGAGCATTAGTTCAAAGGACCCGCTGAGTCAGAATATTTTCATTCCTTATGAATAGCGTCCAGGAAGGCCCGAATCTCGGCACCGATCTCCGCCGCATGGGTCTCTAGAGCAAAATGTCCCGTGTCGAAGAAGACGACCTTAGCGTCAGGATTGTCACGGCGGTAAGCCTCCGCCCCGGCAGGGAGAAAGAAAGGATCGTTCTTTCCCCAGACGGCGAGAGTTGGAGGGCGATGTGTGCGGAAGTACTCCTGAAACTTCGGATAAAGCGCGACGTTGCTTTTGTAGTTGCCGATCAGATCGAGTTGAATCTCAGCACTCTGCGGGCGATCCAGCAAAACCTGGTCGAGAAAGATGGCTTCAGGCGCAACGCGCTGCTCGGGATTGGTGACACCGTGATGATATTGCCAGCGAGTGGTTTCCAAGGTGGAAAGGCTGCGGAGGACATCCCGGTTCTGTTGAGTTGGATTTTCCCAGTAGGCACGGACCGGAGCCCAGTCTTTGCTCAAACCTTCTTCATAGGCGTTTCCGTTTTGCGAGATGAGTGCCGTAATCCGCTCGGGGTGATTCAGAGCGAGACGCAACCCGGTCGGGGCACCATAGTCGAAGACGTAGACCGCAAACTTCCGCAGGCCAATCTGCTCCGTGAATTTCCCGATGACCTCGGCCAAATGCTCAAACGTATAGGCGAAGCTTTGGTGATCAGGCGCGTCTGAGAAACCGAAGCCGGGTAAATCGGGCGCCACCACGTGGTATTGCCCTGACAGTTCCGGGATCAGATTGCGGAACATATGGCTGGAGGTTGGAAAGCCGTGGAGCAAAAGCACTGCCGGTGCCTTCGGATCGCCAGCCTCGCGATAGAAGATTTTGCAGCCGTCAACGAGCGTCGTTTGGTAAGAGATGGATGTTGTTTTCACGATGAGATATGAAGTTGAGCCTGTAACTTTTAATATTTGAATTAGTAAGTTACTTTGCTCGACTTAAGTAACTTGTCAAATTTATTTAAAAGGTTACGATGACACCATGCCTTCTGCTTCTACAAAAAATCGGTCGGACCATCCGGAGTTTGTTTTTGTCGGCGAACACCCCGCTGTCGATTTTGCGAACACTGTCGTGGTTTCCAGCGGGCATTTAGAGGATCTGCTGGGCTCATGGTCTGATCTGGTCGGGTGGCTCTCCCAGACCGGATTGTCGACCCATCCGAGCCTGGATATACCGGCTTCACGGAGCAGAGAAGCCTTGAAAAAAGTTTTGGAGCTTCGCCAAGCTTGGAAAGAACAGTTAGCGCAGATTATCGTTGGCAACAAGGTCAGCGAGGAGTTTCTCGAGCGCCTAAACGCACTTCTGGAAGGGGAAGTTTTTCAAGAGAGGTTGCACCGGGACGGCGAGAAAGGTTTTTCCCTTGTTCGCTCAGTTTCTCAGCTGGAGGGAGAAAAGCTCGCGCTTGCGATTTTCGCTCGCCAGATGGCCCTTTTCCTCGTTGAGGCGAACTTGAGCTATCTCCGTCGATGCGCCAATACCACCTCCTGCGTGCTCTATTTCTACGACACGACAAAGAATCACCGACGTCAATGGTGCAGCGTGGCGTCCTGCGGCAATCGCCATAAAGTAGCCCAGTTTCGCAAGCGACAGGGAGAGGCCAAAATGTAAAGCCGGCAGGCGCGGTGACAGCACCGTGGCAGAGCTCGGAAACGACGGTGGCGATATTGCTGGCGCTGACGAATCTTACTGGAAATCGGTCACACCAGGTGCAAGACTCATTTCGTTTCTCCAGTGTCGAACCGATCACGGGATTTCTGGTGGCGACAAAAAGATCAACCTAAGAAAAACTATGGCATATCAACCTTTATATACCGCCGTGGCGACCGCCACTGGTGGAAGGGACGGACACGTTGAAAGTTCTGATGGCATTGTCAAGCTCGATCTGAGCGTACCTCGTGAGATGGGTGGGCCAGGTAAACCCGGCACATCGAATCCTGAGCAATTGTTTGGCTCCGGCTACGCTGCCTGTTTCGCCGGGGCGATTGGTTTTGTGGCCAATCAACAACACAAAAAACTCAGTGATGTCCAGGTCACGGCCCATGTCACCTTCGGCAAGGTCGACGAACAGGCTACCTATAGCGCCGAAGGGAAGACTTATCCTTTGCCAGGATTTACGCTCGCGGTCCAACTGGATGTCCATCTTGCCGGCGTCGATAAGGCAGAGGCAGAGAAGCTCGTGGAAGCGGCCCATCAAGTCTGTCCCTACTCCAGGGCGACTCGTAACAATGTCGAGGTCAAACTCGCCGTGGTTTAGACCAGCTCAACACTGAGCATCCGCTGGCCTTGGTCCAGCTATCTATTGAGAGTCGAGTCTTCAGACTTCCGTCCGTATGCGGCAGGGTTTTTGGGCTCGATTTTCTTTGAACTCTGTTTTAAGCAAGGTCCTGCTTGAGTTGGTTCTTTTCCGAAAGCGGTTCAACTTCGTGCCAATCAGAAGGCATTTTTCATAAAGTCTTCGATCAATCGGATGATCTCTTTCGCTTGCAAATCCATCGCAAAGTGCCCCGCATCGAGGATATGCACTTCGGCGTGAGGATCATCTCTGCGATACGCTTCTGCGCCGGCGACGGTGAATGAGGTGTCGTAACGACCCCAGAGCACGAGGAGGGGAGGTTGATGATCGCGTAGCCATTGTTGCCACTTTGGATAGGATTTGACGTTGTTCTGATAATCGTAAAACAGATCGAGCTGAATATCCGCCTGTCCAGGCTGGTTCAGGAAATAATATTCATCGACCCAGAGGTCGGGATTATATTGTGTGATGTCAGGAGATGTTCCGAGGTGTCTTTTCCTTGTGGCCTCCAGTGACAGCAGGTTGGCTCGCACTTCGGCTTCGTGAGCGGCTCGGTCCTCCCAGAAAGCCCGGCGAACTGCCCAAAGGGCAGACAATCCTTCTTCGTGGGAAACGGCGTTCTGGATGATCATCGCTTGAATCTTTTCAGGATGCGCCAAAGCCATCCGGAAACCGACGGGTCCGCCGTAGTCCTGCATAAAGAGTGTGTAGCGATCCAAATGCAGTTCTTCCGCAAAATCCTGCATGACTTTGGCGAGCGAATCGAAGGTATAGGCGAACTCCTTGGGATTTGGCCAAGAGGAATGACCGAAACCAGGATAGTCAGGCGCGATGAGATGATAGGTTTTGCTCAGGCTGGATTCCAGCAGCGGTTGATACATCCGCGAGGAGGATGGCAACCCATGGAGAAGAAGAATCGCAGGCGCGTCTTTCGGTCCGGCCTCTCGGTAGAATATCTCCAGCCCATCGACGCGGGAAGAGCCATAAGAGACGGAGTGTTCGGGTCCGGCAGTTGCTATTTTCATGATCAAGAAGACTCCGGAAAAGACTAATATGAGTAATTTCGTGAAAGACGTCAGGAAATGCGAACCCGTGAAGGTTTTGTTAGACCCGTCCGGCATGAACACCTCCGTCCACTCGTAGGTTTTCACCTGTCACAAAGCCGGCGGATTGGAGATAAAGCACGGCCTCGACGACGTCTGAAACCTCACCCAGTCTCGCTATAGGATGGAACTTCCGCAACGCATCGTGATCGCCGCCGGCGTGCATCGGGGTATTGATGATTCCCAGTGATACGGTATTCACGCGGATGCCGTTGGCGGCGTATTCCAAGGCCAAAGCTTTGCTCACGGCCGGCATGGTCGACTTTGAAAGCACGGCCAGGAGAGCAGGAGCGCTGGCGCTTGGCTGGTCCGCCAGGACCGCAGAAATGTTGACGACATGACCCGAATTTTGCTTCTTCATTTGCGGGATCACTTGCTGTGTCATAAAGAAGAAACTGGCCACATTGGTGTTCATGACCAGATGGTAATCGTCCTCGGTGTATTCGGTGAACGGCTTGGGAATGAAAATTCCTGCATTGTTAACCAATAGGTCAATACGGCCGAAATGCTGGATGGCCGCTTCCGCCACTTTGACGGCGGTTTCCTTTTTACCAACATCACCGTCGATGAGGACGAGATCGGACGACGCTGTGAGTTCCTTAGACTTGCTGATAGTCCGGGAAGTGGCCACCAGGCCGTAGCCCTGTTCGATAAGTGCCAGCGCGATGCCGAGGCCAATTCCACTGGAGGCACCCGTGACAATTGCCACCGGTTTGGGTGTGCTGCTCATACGATTTTCTTTCTGATTGCGATGTTTGCGGGATGAAGGCAGTTGTCCGCCGGGAGAATGCCGCCTTCAACACGGAAGGTCGGATAATAATGGTAGCACGTCTCGATTCGCACTCTAATTTTCGAATTTTCTGGCCTACGATGTCAATGGCCGCGGGGTCGTGGTTGACTCGAAACGACCGACTGAAGGAAGTGTAGTTCCCTTGAACTTTGCCATGGCCTTCATTTGCCTGCCGGCCGTAACCTTATTCCTCAAAATGAGCATCGCATCCATCCACCGCGGAAGGCTCCACAGATTGCCGGAGACTTTGCTGGTAGTTTCGATCCTGGTTGTCACTCTGAATTTGGAGGCACGGGAATCACAATCGCCTTCGCAGCCATTGAAAGCTGCTCCGGTTATCCCCTCGCATCCACTTGATCCGCTGACAGCGCAAGAATTTGCCGTCTTGAAAGGCATTCTCCAGAAGCAGGGAGGATTTAGTGACCAGACAATTTTTGACTGGGTGCAGCTACAGGAACCCCCGAAGGAAGAAGTGGTGGCTTACCAGCCAGGGCAGATATTCCGGCGCGAGGCGCTAGCCGTCATAATCTCGCCAGAGAAAAAGACCGCTTATGAAGTTCTGGTCGATCTTAATACAAAAAAAATCGAGTCTATTAAGGACTTGGTAAATTCGCAGCCGTATCTAGCGAATTCGGAATTTGAAAAAGCCAAAGAGATCGTTGACGCGTCTCCTGAGGCACGAGCAGCGTTGGCGAAACGCGGTTATCAGATCAAAGGCAAAATATCAGATACCTTCTTCCTGGACACTTATGCTCCGGGCAAAGACCGCTTGTTGGTTAAGAAGGGCAAGACGATTCGTGCGGTCAGGGTACTCTTTGCCGACCGTCAGGGTGGCAAAAACAACTACGGTCCTTATGTCGAAGGGCTGATGGCGCTGGTTGATCTCTACGACGGCAAATTGGTCGCCTTGATCGACCGCCCAGGGGCAATCGCGAAAAAGCCCGTCCCAGAGGATGTTTTCAACCAGGACGTTCTAGGCCCGAAATTTAAGGAGAACAAACTACAAACCGGGCCCTCGACCTTGCAGGACATCAAGCTGGAGGGCACTCATCTGCAGTGGGAAAACTGGGATTTCAGGTTCAGTTTCAATCAGCGCGAGGGTTTGGTGCTGCACCAGATCGCCTTTAATGACCAAGGAAAGTTGCGCTCGATTTGCTATCGCGCATCGATTTCGGAGATGTTGGTTCCGTATTCCGATCCTTCGCCGGGTTGGATCTGGCGCGAATTTCTCGATTCGGGCGAATATGGCCTGGGATACGTTTCCACCGAAGCAAATGCCGGCAAAGATTTGCCAGAAAATGCTGTGACTTTGGATGCGGTACTGCCGACGGAGTCGCTGGAGCTCTCTTCCGACTACCCGAACCGCGTCTTTTTCTACGAACGAGATGGTGGCGGACTGTTTGCGCATACCCAACCGGAGGATGGGAACCGTATCTATGCGCGGGCAAAAGAGTTGGTGGCCGGATTTGTCGCCACCGTTGGAAATTACGACTATTTGTTCAAGTGGGTCTTCCGCCAGGATGGCACTTTTGCCTTTGAGGCGGAGTTGCACGGTTTGATCCTAAACAAGACGATTGGAGACGATACGTGCCAGGCCTGCGCGGTGCAGGCTGCGGATGGTCCGGGAACTTATGTCGCCAAAGGCGATCAACGATTTGGGACCATTGTTTCCCCGCAAATCGCGGGTATTTATCACCAACATTGGATCAATTTGCGGATGGACTTCGACGTTGACGGCACGGTTAACGCCGTCGAGGAGTGCAATACTAAGTCGCTTCCTTACGATCCCGAGACCAACCCCAGAGGTCGGGCATTTACCGTGCAACGCACGGTTTTTGGCAAAGAAAAAGAGGCGGAGCGCAATTTGAATCCTTCCACCAATCGCACATGGATAGTCTATAATCCGACTACGAAATCGGCGGTCGGGCATTACTCCGGGTATGAAATAGAGTCTGCCGGCAACACGATTTCGGCGATTCCGGAGTTTCGTTTTGGGGAGGAGTCGTCCTTTACGCAGCGGCATCTATGGGTCACGAAGTATCATCCAGACCAACTTTACGCCGCGGGGAAATATCCTAACCAGGCTGGCGCTGGTTATAAAGACCACCTTTTCGAATATGCGAAGAAAAATGAGAAGATCTATAAAGAGGATGTCGTTCTCTGGTATAGCTTAGGTTTTACGCACCTGACAAGGCCGGAAGATTACCCCATCATGCCGGCCGGGAAGGTTGCGGTGAACTTCACCCCTTTCGGCTTTTTCGAAAAATCCCCGGCTCTGGGCTATGCGCATATCGAGAAGGAAAAGCCCGAATCCGACAAGCCTTGACCTCGTCCGCGTTCTTTACCAAAAAAAACACAATCGGCCGGGGTTTAAGTGATTGCGAGGCGAGCAACCACTCCCATTGTTTCCAAGGTGTTGCCCGTTGCCACCCCAACACAGGCTGGAAGCCTATGCTACACTAACACCGTCGCGTGGTAGCGGTGGGCGCGCGGAACTGTCCTTAGGAAGCATTTCGACAAATCGCTCGACACTCCGGAGAGCAATGTAGCCGGGAAGCTGCGGCTCAGACGGAGCTTCGCCCTACCTTGCCGGGGATGGCCAGGCGCGACATTGACAATAGTCCGGAACGTCGGTTAGAGAATTCCCTTACGCATGCTAATAACCTCAACTCGCGAAACAGACGGAAACTGGATCGTATCCATCCAAAACGAGAAGGCAGGATTTCTCGTCAATAAATCGGGTAGCCCGCAGGAGGTCGTTAATTGGTTGTTGGAGAAGGCCGCGGAAAATAGGGAAATCGATGACGCTCTAGAGAAAACCATCGAGACGTGGAGAGAGGATAGGAAAGAGCTTTACGAGGTCTATCTGTCAGCGACAATCTGAAGAAGATTTTCTGAATCATACGAGCGAGAATTTGCGGGGATCACGTTGTTCGGCGCGGCTTCGCGGGAAGCCCCGGTTCGGGCGGAGCCTCACCAGCAAGTCGCGAACGTAACGGGCGCTTGGACCGAGGCGCCGTTGCAGTCCGACGATGTGCCGGACTCCCGCAGCCTCGGCGCGAGCCAGCAAATCCTCGGTATCCTCCTTATTGGTGGTCAAAGGCCACTCGCAGTATACGTCTTTACCCGCCGCGATGGCGTCGCGAACGAAAGCGGCATGCCCATAACGGCTCCAATTCCCGATTCCCACAATTCCGGTCCGGATCTTTCCCTTGTTGTTCGCGCTCATGAAGATTTCTCGGATCAGTATCTGAATTTATCTGAGTACTTTCGGCAAAATCTGACAGAGTCCTCGGATTCCGGCCAATAATAGCGGGCAGGTTGTCGAAAACTTCATCGGAGTTGGGGATCCTCCCAGCCGTGAAGTCAGTACCCGGAGTGACGACACGAGGGTCTAATGTAGCAGAGCATAGGCTTCCAGCCTGTGTTCTGTTCGCCCGCTGAATAGAACTTTTGGGATGAAATTGTTGGGCGAGTGCGACGCGGGAAGCCCCGGTTCGGAGGGAGCCTCACCCTACCTGCGCCGAACGCTTTCATTATGTGAAATTTGCGCGGTAGTCGATCAGGACCTGCATCAGGTCGGTGGCACCCTGATCGATTAATTGATAACAGCGAAGCGCGTCCCGAAGCGGGACCCGATGAGTGATCAGCGCCCGAAGGTCGTTTTCGTAAATCGACAAGTACTCCCGGACGATCGCGGCGCGCCGTCCTAACGACCAAAGCGGGCCAAGAAACGGGCTCAGGGAGCCTACCTGGGATGCGATGATGCGCGGACGATTATGATGAAATTCGCCGGATAAACTCAATTGCTCAAAAGTTCCTCCGTACCACGACAAGGCGATAACGACGCCGTTAAACCCGGCTGTCCGAATCGCTTCGTTCAATCCCGCGGCGGTGCCTGACACTTCGACGACTACATCGGCGCCGCGCCCACCCGTTAAATGCCGCACTATCCCTGCCACATCATCAGCCGGCTGAAGGGTATGATGGGCGCCTCCCCGGAGCGCAAAATCGCGGCGCAAGGCGAGATGATCCACGCCAACAATTGTTCGTGCTCCCCCTCTTTGCAGTAATCTAACTACCAGCTGTCCGACGACTCCCAGACCCATCACCACGACGTCACTGCCGAGTGGAACATTGGCATCCAAAACACCATTATAGGCGGTGTTGAAGTTCGGGAAAAACACGCCAATTTCTTCGTCCTGCATCTCAGGAAGAGGAATGACGCTCTGGTGGTTTACGATGGCGTGCCGGCCGTGCGGGGCATAGGCAAAGACCAGATCGCCTGGACTACAGGAGCTCGCGCGGTCGCCAACCGCACTGATCCGGCCCACCATTGCGTAACCATAGCGAGCCGGCCATTTCCAATCGGAGCCCGCTTCCGAAGTAAACAGGCGAGTTGCCGGATCCATCCTTTGCCTCCATTGAGGAGCCAGACCACGATAGACATTGAGCTCAGTCCCAGCGCTGATCGCCGAAACGGTTGCCTCGATAACAACTTCTTCGGGTTTAGGATCAGGCAAGGTTTCCTCTCTCACCTCGAGCTGGTAAGGACCGGTAAAATAGAGTGATTCAGTGACAAGACTCATGCATGCTATCCTTTGACGCCGCCGGCTAACAAACCGCCGACCAGTTGCTTACGAAAGACGAGAAAAAGAAGGATGGTTGGTAATGCGATGATTGTCCCGCCAGCCATCACGCGTCCCCAGCTGAAGGAATAGGGATCGAATAGCCCCTGCAAGGCAAGCGGCAAAGTCTTGGCATCCGCTTTGGAGATAAGTGCCAAGGCGAGAATGAATTCGCCCCAGGAAAGGACGAAAGCGAATGTTCCCACGGCGACAATCGCGGGACGGATCAGCGGCAAAACGACGCGAACCATCGCGCCGATCCGGCCGCAGCCATCGATCAGTGCCGCTTCTTCCAATTCGCGGGGCACCCGATCGATGTAACCTCTCAGCATCCAGACCGCGATCGGCATTCCCAGAGAGAGGTGCGTGAAAATCAGAGCAATCAGCGTATTCGAGAGGCCGATCTGACGTACAATAACGACGAGAGGGACTAACACCGCAACACTCGGTAGCATTTGGGTGCCCAGGATGATCAAGGCAACCGAGTTGCGGCCGCGGAAGCTAAGTCTGCTCAGGGCGTAGGCAGCCGGAACAGCCATGGTCGTGGTGCTCACGGCTACTGTGATGCCGACGATCAGGCTGTTTTTCAGCGCGACCAAAAATCCCGGGAAGGCAATGATCTCCTGGTAGTGCCGGATCGTGAAACGTTGTGGAATCCAGCCACCGGAGGCGATGTCGGAATCGGGTCGGACCGAAGCGAGAAAGACCCAGAGAATCGGCAGGAGAACGATGAACAGGATGCCTAGGGTGAGTAAGTCCAGTCCGACGTCTCGCAGGAAGGGCAGTCGTTTCATCAATCCTTCCTCCGCAGACGAAGTGCCAGGATGGAAGCAACAAAGAGCAGTACCAGCATGACAACGCTGATCGCCGCTGCATAGGCCGGACGCAATTCCTGAAAGACAGCCTTATAGATGGTAATGCCGACGATTGTCGTAGCGGTCTGCGGCCCTCCACGCGTCATGATCCAAGGTAGATCAAAGCTATAGAAGGCCAGGATTCCGAGGACGATTCCGACAGTCAGCAGGGTGTTCCAGATGGCCGGCAACGTGACATGATAAAACCGGCGTAAAGCTCCCGCGCCGTCGACTTCAGCCGCTTCGTAAATGTCTTTCGGGATCGATTTCAATGCGGCGAGGACTGCGATGACCATGAACGGCATTCCCTTCCAACCCGAAATAATGATGATTGCGAATAAAGCGCGCACAGGATCGTTCAGTATTGAGCCGGTCCCGGAGATCCCGAACATTCTCAAAATCCCCTGTACGGGGCCTACGTCGCCATCGAGCAAAAATCGCCATCCGAAGCCTAACACCACAAACGGCGTCACCCAGGGTAAGAGGATAAGCGCCGACGCCGTACGAGATACGGACGACTCGCGGTTGAAGAGGAGCGCGATTGGCACTCCAAGAAACAATTCCACGAAAACCGTGCCAATCGTCCAGATCCAGGTACGCCCGAACGCGGCCCAAAGAGAGGTATCGTGAAAGAGTTGAATATAGTTGATAAGACCGCCCCAGACCGGCGCAGGCCTGCGCAACAAATACCAGTCCTGCAGGGAGAGCCAGAGCGCGTAACCCATCGGTACCACGGCGATGGCAAACGCCACAAAGAGAGCCGGAGCGACCAGGCCATACGGCAGCATTCGGTGAAGAGTGGAACGTCCAATGGAACCTTGAGCCGGGACGGAAGGGCCGATTGTTAGTGTACCGTCTCGCATATAATGGTACTGTCGTTGCGTTCAAAATGGGCCGCCGGCAAGGCGGTCCGAGCCGGACTGGCACTAAAGGGCGCATATCTGAATCGATACGTAACCGACGAGCAACGCAGCCGCCGGCCCATTTTCAACGCAACCCTCCGGGCCGCGGCCAGTTGGCTGTTTTTCCGCGTTGCTCGCTCGGCCCGTATGGATCAGATATGGGCACTTCGCTCGCGCCTTGAAAAACAGCCAACTGACCTGCGGCGACGTCACCATTATATGCGAGACGGTACACTAGGGCCATTGCAGCAGGTTATCGAGCTAACACTTCGTCAATGGTCGCACAGAGTTGCGCCGTCGCCTCGTCGACAGACTGTTGGCCGAGCGCTACGGCCTGGACCGCTTTTTGAATGGTGTCGACTTCCAGCTGTCCCATCTGGGGTATCGCTTCGCTCGGATATTGATAGGGTTTGGCATCTTTCAATTGATCGACAAAAAGTGCGTAAGGCGCGCTATTCCATGGAGGGCCTTTGGCAATTGACACTGCGCCTGGTATAAAATTGGCCGACGTGGCCAGACTGCGCAGAGCGTCGCCGTGCGTGACGAACATAATCCATTTAGCCGCATCCTCCTTATGCTCGGACGCTTTCCAAAGAACCAACGGCCAGCCTCCAAGGAAGCCGGCTCGGCCTTTCGGACCGGCCGGAACCATGGCAATTCCTATGTCCTTGAAGAAGGGAGCATTGTCGCTCTTTAAATCTCCATATAACCCCGGGTCCGCCAGGATCATCGCATATTTGCCATCCCGGAAACCGCGACGGAGCGTGTCGCCGTTAATGCTGGGCGCATCGGGATGCGTCGAATGATTTTTGTACATGCTGACGTAAACGGTCAAAGCCGCCTTGAATTCGGGCGTGTTGAAACCACATTTTCCGTTTTCGCCAATCATTCGAGCCCCATATCCCAGGTAGGCGCTCATGAAATTCTGCACGGTGTAATAGTCCAGACTGGCAGAGAGCGCGATCCCGTAGGCAGCTCCTTTGGCTGCTTTGGTGATTTTGTCTGCGTCGGCGCTGAGTTCTTCCCAGGTGCCTGGCGGGCTATTCGGATCAAGACCGGACTGCCGAAAGAGGTCCTTCCGATAATAGAGGGCTCGTGTTTCGACACAAACCGGCGATGCCCACCAGTGGCCGCTTAGATAATAATATCCTTTGTCGCCCGGCCAGACATCGGCGGCAACATCTCCGCCGTGTTCCTTGTTGTAACTGGCAAAATAATCATCAACTGGCGTGAGCGATCCTGCGGCCACGAATTGCGCCACGACGTTGTTGCCGAGCATCGACACATCTGGAAGTCCGCCTGCCGAAAGCGCGCTCACCAAGCGCTGCTGCTGATCCGCCCACGGGACGATCTCCATATCAACCTTGATTTCGGGGTTAACCTTTTCGAACTGGGTGATGGCATTTTTCCAGGCAGCGACATCGGCATCGCGGGTCGAAAACTGCCAAAAGACGATATGCGTTTCAGCGAATGCGCGATTGGCGCAAGTGGAGAGGGCGAGAGCGGCGCAAGTAAGAACCTGCGCAAACCGGGAAGTAAAATAGCGGGGGAAATGAAGCTTCATAAGCATATGTCATCGATGACACAGGCAATGCGCTAGCACTCCATCTCTCCACTGTCAATCTCCTGCGGGGAAGCCCCGGTTCACGTAGATGCCCGGGTAGGGTGAGGCCCAGCGCTCAACGCCCGTCACTCCGATTCCCCGCTGTGAGTTGAAGGTCTTGGCCATATCCCATGATACCCCTTTGCCTTCTGCGAAGACGACCCGGTATTTCTTGATGGCGTTGGCAGGATCTTTCGCCAGTTCGTCC